>JBKPML010000162.1:0-9201 GCA_046732135.1 Actinomycetota bacterium | reverse complement strand
GTTGGAGCCAGTCGGGAATCCGGCCCCTGTCCGAAACCTCATAGCCATGTTCCTTGAGCCAATGCCGCATAGTGCCGGTCTGACTCCCATAGGCCTGAGCGGATGTTATTGGCTTGCGGCCGCGCCGCCCGGTCACCTTGCGGGCATTGCTGACAAATTCGGCAATGCTTTCCCGAAAGCGGTGGGCGTTGCGGTCGGATAGGTCAATCTCGTATTCGGTGCCGTCCCGGCCATCCTGGCCCATGCGGTGCTGGGTCCTATCTCGCTGGCAACTGTCCAGCCAGGCGAGCTTGTCCGTCCGCGCCACACACCTCCCGCGGCCAGGGAATCTTCCACTCCCTCAATGAACCAGGCGTCGCAGTCGGTCGAGCTGTGACGACGGGGACGTTGGCACCTGAGCCACGGCGATCGTGGTCGCCCGAACGGCTGGCGTCAGCTCACCCGCAGCCTTCACGAGCTCGGTGCCGACGGCGTTGGCAATGCCGGCGGCTTGCCGTGGGTCGGGGTTAGTGACAGCGACCTCGATGATCACGGTATCCACAGGGACGCTTGCCTCGATGGAGTCGGCCAACTGATCCGACGTGGTATCCAAACTGAGCTGCTCGATGACCTGGTCGAGCACTCTGGGCGATGTTGCTACCTCGGCATACAAGGCCATCTGCTTTTCGACGACGCTCGACCCCTGCGCCAAAGAAGAGGGTGAGTCACCGGCAACGGCAAAGAGCAGCCGTGTGGTGGCCGTATACGCCTTTGTCGTGATGAGGGTCGTGGCCGACACAGAGGCAACAGTGAGCAACGTGGTGAGCAACATGATAATTACGACGCTCAGCCAGCGACGCCGCAAGATGTCGAGATACTCGCGCAGTTCCACTGAGGCCCCCGTGTTCGGCGTGGAACGAGACCTCCATATCGTGTCATGTCACGAACGCGTGGCAAATCCCGGGTCTAGAAGCAACGCTCCGCTCCGGCCTCCGGCCCCACTACGCGGCAAGGTTGTAAAGCCATGGCTCAAAGGCTCATCGCTCCCCGCGACGGGCCGCCGACACACGTTCAAAGCCGATTCGCGTCCAACGCTCCAGCTCGCCATAGTCCAGCGGCACACCCCGACCGCCGCCAGCCAAGATCAACATCCCGGCCGCGATCAGCTCGTGCCCGACCTGGCCGGACGGATAGGCGTACCAGGCGCCAGCCGTAATCCCGGCAGCCTCCGCCAAGATGTCATTGCGGCTCCTGGCCATCTCCCGCAGTTCATCAATCGAGGCGCTCAGATCGCGTTTTTCAGCGGCGTAGCGCATGGCGGTGCCGTGGAGAGCAACGGACAGCAGCTGGTCCTTGGTGGACATGCCCCGGCGTATCGAAACGTGTTCGATTGGGTTGGGTCATCTCAGGTTTCTGCTTCTTAGCTGGTGTCAGCGACCGTTTTAGACTTCGCACCTAGCCAGCGGCTAATTCGCCTAGCTAGACACCAGATCGCGGCATCCCGCTTACAGAAACTAGATAGTTCTGGCAGGCATAGACCGCCAAGGCGCCTGACAAGACAACCGCTGACGGCGCCGGTCCGGCTGCGGAGAAGGGACCAGCTAGGAATAGCCCGCCGATCTCAGTGGTCACCGGTGGTCGGTGAAGGAAGCTTCGAAAGCCCTGCCAGGCGACGGCCGCGGTAGAACGGTCGTTCGGCGACCCGAAGTCGAAAGCCGAACGGATTGATTGCTCGCCGGCCGGCCGTTGATAGCCGATGGTCGGTACACCGCCGGCCGTGTAGGTTATCGTCTCGCTCACCTCAGAGACGGCCTCATCGATCAGCACATGGGAGATGACTGCCGACCCGGCTGGTTTCAGCTTGTGAACCCTTCGCCTTGTGAACTTGGCGAGATCTGCTGGAAGCAGCGTGTCGACCGTTTGCCAAGGATCGACAGTACAGACCACGGCGGCTGCATGGTGTCCTCCGCTATCGGTCCGGACGCCGACTACTCGAGAGCCCTCGATCTCCACACCGATCACGGGTGTATCGAGCCGCACCGCGACCTTCCGTAATTCCAGCCGTCCCGCCAGCGCTTCCACCAGCGCCGAAGAACGACCCGCGCCGGAAGCCGTACCTTCATCGATCGGCGAAAGCTGCCAGCGGCCGAAGGTGCGGCTGATCGCATGCTCCACGGCTGCGAGGGCGGGGGTGGCCTCTGGTGCCGAGCCGGAGCGGTATGCACTGCTGCGGAGCAGCGCAGTCAGATGCGGGTGGCGGAGATCCGCCGCGAGCTCCGCGAGTGTGCGGCGGTGCATGAGCTGTTGGCGCTGCCTTGTGCTCAAGTGGGGTCGGGCGGGCAGCTCTGATTCGAACCCCAAGGGCCGTAGGGTCTGCCAGACATCGTCGAGTCCGTCGAGCAAGTTTTGCCAATCGCGGGCCGCCTTTTCCCCATAGGCGCTGCGCATGGTCGCATACTGCCCGCCGCGATCGCTCGGCAGCACCAACTGCTGGCCATCGGCGAAGGTCAGCAGCGGCGGACTCGCGGGCACCAGCGCGTACCCCAGCCGGGCGAGCTCTGCCTCCAACGGCCGACCGCTCTTGCGGAATAGGTCACGCCACGGCGCCGGGAAGCTGAGAACTGCCGGTGCGTCGTCGACGAGCAAGCCTTCCGCAAGCTCGTACGGTGTCCAACTGCCACCCAAAGCACTCGACTTTTCGTATAGCTCGACGGGATGGCCGAGCTTGGCAAGGCGGGCCGCCGCCGCCATGCCCGTGAGCCCCGCGCCGATGACGGCGACCGAGGGGCGTTCCATGGCCATGAGGGTAGGCGAGGTGGTCGGCAAGGTGTCAGGCTTGTTGCCCTCGGAACACAGCGCCTAGGCGGATAATGAGAGCTATATCCGATCTGGAACCAGTTGATGAGAGCTGGAATACCGCCATCTGCGTCGTTGCTCATCCGGATGATCTTGAGTTCGGGGCTGCCGCAGCAGTGGCTCGCTGGACCGACGCAGGCAAGAAGGTGATCTATGCAATGGTCACCAGCGGAGAAGCCGGTATCGACGGCCTCGGACCGGAGGAGTGCCAGCAAATCCGCGAGGCGGAGCAACTGGAGTCCGCCAAGATCGTTGGCGTCGACGTCGTCGAATTCCTTGGCCTGCCCGATGGGATTCTCGAATACGGCGTGGCGCTGCGCCGCCCCATCTGCGGCGTTATCCGCAAGCATCGCCCGGAGATCGTGATCACCGGCAACTTCCGCGAGACCTGGGGCGGCACATCGCCGAATTCTGCCGATCATATTGCGACCGGTCGGGCAACGTTGGATGCGGTGAGTGATGCGGCGAACCGCTGGATCTTTCCCGAACAGCTTGGCGAGGGCGGGCTCGAGCCTTGGCGCGGCGTTCGGCAGGTATGGGCTTTCGCATCCCCGCAAGCGACACACGCTGTCGAGACGACTGCGACCTTTGAGCGAGGCGTGGCTTCCCTGAAGGCGCACCGCGCGTACATCGATGGCCTTGGCTGGGAGCATTTCGATCCGGCCGAGTTCCTGGAAAGTGGCGCTCGACAGGCCGGCACGCGGTTCGGCGTGCCCATGGCGGCGACGTTCGAGGTGTTCACCCTGGGTTGGGGTGACTGATTCGATTCCTCGGCGATTGGCTTGACGAATTGTCGGCGCTGTGGTGTAACGTACATACCTGTTCGAACAAGCGTTCTATATGAGTACTTGGGGAAGGGCTCGCTGATCGCTGTTCGAAGCGGCGCAGTGTTCGCGGCATGCGCCCCCGGCTTGCCTCGGTGCGGGTGAACCTCGACCCTCGTCCGCACCGAGGCCGCCAACCTGGGTCGAGTTCGGTTAAGCAATTCGATCTTGAGGTGACATCGATGCCTGATTCTCGAGTTCGGCTCGACCTGCGACGAGCCCGCAGCGCGCTGATCGAGGCTGAGTTGACGGACCGGCCGAGCGATCGTTACCTCGCCGCCCATCTTGCGGCGCTGCAAGTTGCGGCGGTCGTGCTGGCCTGGCGAGGCAACCGAGCTCTGACAGTAAGTCGGGGACGGCCGCGTAACGCGTGGCGGCTGCTAGCTGATGTTGCCCCGGAGTTCGCAGAGTGGGCAGGGTTCTTCGCTGCGACTGAGGCGAAGCGGGAGGCCGTACGTGCGGGTGGGACGACTATCGTCAGCGCCCGGGAAGCAGACGATCTCGTTCGAGACGCGCAAGCGTTCCTCGCGCTGGTAGAGCGCTCTGTTGCTGAGCGCCTGAAGGCCGTTAGGCTTGCGAGCAGCCACGACACGCCGAAAATGTAGGACTTACATCTTCCCTAAAGGCCGTTTGCATCGGCACACTAGTCACACTGACCCCAACAGTCACACAACCACCTTCCCCTAACGTGACGAGGAGTCGCTATGACGGCGGTTCTGCAAACTCAGGAAAGCCCAGCTGCGTGGTCGAGGATGCAGGCGGCCGGCGTCGTCTATCTGCGCCTCCCGTTGCACACTCGATGGCTCACCGAGGACGACGAGCTCGTTCTGTCGCTGAAGGAGAGCTTGCATCCTGCGCAGCTCGGCGACACTGTCGCCATCAGCGAGAAGGTGGTGATCTTGCTCACCGGCCGAACGGTCGACATCGCCACCGTGCAACCTGGCCGGTTGGCCCGGATGCTGGCGGAGCACGTTCATCCGCGGACAGATTCGCGCGGCCTCGGAGTGCCGGAAAAGATGGAGTACGTCGTCCGAACGATTGGTCCGGCTCGGGCCGTGGCCGCCGCCCTCGGCTGCGCCGCCACCAGACCGTTGGGATTTCACGGAATGTTCTATCGGTTGGCCGGCTCAGTCGCCCGCGACATCGACGGTGGACGGCCACCCTATGAAAATGTGCTCTTTCCGCCCTTGCAGCGCGCAGTCGCCCACTGGATCTGCGCCGATCTGGAACGGGCGCTCGGCATCGGGGTCAGCATCGTTGACCTGAACGACTACGGTGGCTCGATTCGCGCGGTCTCTCCGCGATCGTTGCCGGCGTCGACCGTCGCGGACGTTCTTCGCGACAACCCGATGCGGCAGCGGCTCACGAGTACGCCGTTCCTTCTCATCAGGCCAGCCTGACCGAGGCTCTTGTGGAGTCTCGGCGGCAGCCGTAGAGTCCGCAGCGTCAGCACCGAAGGACTGGGCCCCACTATGGACAATGACATTGCGCCTGATCGTGGCCAGCCGACGGCAAGCCGACGGCCCGCGGTTCTCCTGTTTCAGCCGCAGACCTTCCGGCGTGTCACGCCTGACCGGCTGGCCGAGTGGGAACATGCCGTACGCAAGCATTTCGGGCTTGATGAGACCGAACTGGTCTTCGATGATCAACGAGTTCTCAACGGAGGCACCTGGTCCGACTCGGGACCCAACGGCCTGATCTGTCCCGATGACTCGGATGACTTCGGTGACGAGCCGACCACCTACAGCGGGGATGAGATGGTGTCACCGGCCGGTCGCCGTCCCGCAGTCTTTATGCTGCAGCCCGACACGTTTTATCCGGTTCCGAGCGATCAACTAGCGGAGTGGGAGCGGACCGTGCGCGAGCACGTCGGGCTCACCGCTGCGCGGATTTCCAACGTCGAAGGATCGGCCACCGGGTCGTCAACGTTGCCGAATGACTGCATAGACGACTCCGACTACGAACCGGAGTGAGCAGCGAACTCGTTGCTGGCCCACCTCTGTCGCTGGCCATCCTCACATTCGCTGACGATCTGCATGCCCTGGTGATTCAAGACCGGCTGCGAGCATGGAACGACGTACGGTGCGCGGTCATCGAGGCGGACAAGCTTGCCGATCATGCGTTGGGAATCACTTGGCGTGCGCCCTCCGCCGAACCAAGCTTCCTGGTGCCAACCCGTGACGGCGATCTACTCGATATCGCCAATGTCGATCTCATCTGGTTTCGCCGCTGGAACCATCCGCAGCGGGCAAGCCATGACGTCGATGAGATCGCCGCGGAGTTGATCAACCGCAGCTGTGCCACGACTCTGCTCGGCGGTCTGCTGACCGGATTCAGCGGTGCGTGGGTCAGCAGCCCCGAGTCAACCCGGCGTGCCGAGAACAAGCTGGTGCAGCTTCGCGCCGCCGAGGCAGCCGGGTTTCGCATACCGCGCACGTTGATCAGCCAGGTCCCTGAAAAGATTCGGGCGTTTTGCTCTGAGCTGGACGGTCCCGCGGTCATCAAGCCTGTCCAGGCCAACCCGCGCAGCCAGCTCTACACGGTGATGGTGACCTCCGAGCACCTGAACGACGACGAAGCGTTGCGCCTCTGTCCATCGATCTTTCAGGAGTACGTCCCCGGCGCTCGACACCTCAGGGTGCTGTGCTGCGCCGACAAGACCCATTCGGCACTTATCGAGAGCGACCGCCTGGACTGGCGACTTGACCTGAACACGCCGGTGAGCCCGTATCAGCTCGACGCTCAGATCGAGCGTCGGCTGCTCGACGTCGTGCGGCGGCTCGGCCTGCGGATGGGCGTTGCGGACCTGAAACTGAGCCCAGATGGCGAGCCGATCTGGCTGGAGCTCAATCCGCAGGGTCAGTTCCTGTTCGTCGAGGGCATGACGGGCGCGGACTTAACCGGGGCGTTCAGCGAGTTTCTGTACCGAGAAGCGTTGGCATCTCGTTCCAGGAATGGCTGACGGGTCACCGTCGGCGAAGAGTGACCACTTCCACCGCACCGGCGATCAGTCGCCGTTCTGGGGCGTGCAGCACATACAGCATTGCCACGAAAACTCCGACCATCGCGACGCCTACGGTTGACAGCAGGACCAGCCCGCCAGCGAGATCATTGGCAATGATTGGACTTAGCAGCTGGATCAGCAGCGCGGCCACCCCCGTTCCCATAGCGGCGGCCAGAGTCGTGCGTAAGACCATGCCGCCCAGTGACGTGAAATCGACAGCCTGATGTCGCTTTCCCAGCTGCCAGGTGTTGGCGACAGCCGCGAAGATCACCGAGAGAGAGGTCGAAGCGGCTAGCCCTGGGATGCCGAACGACAGGCCGAGGGTCAGGTCCCCGACGACATTTACCGCCATCGCGATCAGCGCGACGAGTACCGGCCGTCGCGAGTCGCCGAGTGCGTAGGACGCACGGGCCACCAGTTCACGCCAGCCGAGAGCCAGTAATGCAGGGGTGTACCAGAGCACAGCGGTGGCTGTGCGCTGGGTGTCGTCCGGTCCGAAGCTGCCGTGCTCGAAGAGCACCGCCACCAATGGATCGGCGGAGACCAGCAGAAACCCGCATACCGGTAACAGCACGGTCGCAACCGTGGCCAGACCTCGCCCGACCAGCCGCCGCATCTCGTTCAAGTCGCGGGCGCCGGCCGCGGCACCGAAGGCGGGGTAGAGCGCCGTCAGCAAGGACGCGACAAGCAGCGTCTCACCGAGCCCGATGATGCGCCATGCATAGTTCAGCGCCGAGATGGTTCCGTCACCGACCATCGAGCCGACTGCTCGATCGACCAGTGTGTTGACATTACCCAGGGCGCTGCCCAGTAAGAGCGGCGGAATCAGCACGGCTATCGCCCGAAAGCCGGGGTCGTGCACGTCCAGGGAGGCGCGCAGCCGTAATCCGATGGCGCGAATCGGGGCAAATTGACACACCAGTCGGGCGGCCGAGCCGACAACGAACCCAACGGCAAGCGCAGTGACCCCGTACCGGGGTCCGAACCAAACGGCCGCCGCGATCATGATCACGTTGAACGGCAGGCCCTGTATCGCAGACCAGAAGAACCGCCGATGCGCCTGGGCTGCCGCAGCGAGCAAGTTGGTGCCCGCGATCAAGACGGTGGCGATGAGCACGATGCGGGTCATGGTTGCGGCCAAGTCCGCCTGCGATCCTTCAAACCCTGGCGCAAGCACCGTCACGACTGAACTGGCGGCAAGTGCCATGATCATCGATCCCAGGCCGAGGACCAGGAAAGTCACGGTCAGCACGACCGAGAGCGTGTGACTCGATTGCCTGGGGTCGCCGTTTGCCGAGGTCTGCCTTGCGAGGACCGGCACCGTCGCCTTCGCCATGGCCCCGGCGACTAGGGCCAGGACCAGATTCATCAGCCCCTGGGCGACTAAGTAGGTGTCGAGTTCGGCCCCGGCACCGAACACGCCGGCGATCACCACGTCCCGCAGGAAACCAAGGATGGATGACGCCGCAGTGAGTCCGGTTATCAGCGCTGCCGCTTGAGCGATCCTCGGCCCTGCCGTCACCAAATGAGCGTATGGCTGAGGTGAGGTCGAAGCCTGCAACGACTCGGGAGCATGCTCATTCCAAAGTCGTCGGCATTAGGCTGCAGAGACACCGCGACCTCTATCAGGAGTGGACCAAATGGCTGACTTGCGGCGTCGGCGGTCGGTGTCGCATAACTTCCTCCTCGGGCTCCTGGACTCCCAGCTCGGTCAGCTCATTCCCGGCGAGGGCCGCCCGCTGGACGTGGTCGACGTTGGCGGTGGCACCGGTGACTTGGCGGCGTCGCTGGCCCGGCAGGGGCATTCGGTCACAGTCGTCGACCCCAGTCCGGACGCTCTCGCCTCCTTGGACCGCCGGACCAGCGAAGCAGGTGTCAATCGGCGGGTGCAGGGCGTGCAGGGTGATGCCGCGGACATTGTCCGGCTCATCGGCCACCAGGCCGTCGACGTCGTGGTATGCCACCGTGTTCTCGACGTCCTTGATTCGCCCGAGCAGGCTCTGGAAGCGATGGCGGCGGTGCTTCGGCCGGGCGGAGTGCTGAGCCTGCTCGTCGCGCAGCGCCATGCCATGGTGTTGAGCCAGGCGCTGGCAGGGCACATTGCCCAGGCTCGCCGAACGCTCGCCGACCGTTCGCGGTTCGACCATGATCAACTATTCGGGCTCTTGCAGGCAGCAGGCTTCACCGTGCTGGCCAGTCACGGAATTGGTGCAATTGCCGATCATGTCCCGGATTCGCTGTTGGACGGCGACGCGGACGCTTATGCCGAGCTGACCGCATTGGAAGCGGAGATCAGCACCGACCCGGCGTTCCGTGCCCTAGCCCCGCAGATCCATGTCTTCGCCCAGGCCGAACACTCCCATCTAAGGGCCTGATCGCGCTAGTATCGAACATAGGTTCGATAGTCACCAGGTGATCGGGGCTTTTAATGGGCGGACGCGTCGTGATGCATGTCGACATGGATGCGTTCTACGCGTCCGTCGAGCTGCGACGCCGGCCGGAGTTGCAGGGTACAGCGGTGATCGTCGGCGGGTTTCC
>JBKPML010000161.1:0-24683 GCA_046732135.1 Actinomycetota bacterium | reverse complement strand
GCCGCCATCGCACCAGGAGTGACTACCGATGAACTGGACGGCGTCGTCCACGAGTTCCTCATCGATCGAGGCGCATATCCGTCAACGCTGGGCTACCGCGGGTTCCCGAAGTCTTGTTGCACGTCGGTCAACGAAGTCATCTGCCACGGCATTCCTGACGCACGGCCGTTGCAGGACGGAGACCTCGTGAAGATCGACGTCACGGCCTACCTCGACGGCGTGCATGGGGACACCTGCGCCACCTTTTTCTGCGGGCACGTCGACGAGGATTCGCAGCTACTGACCGAGCGCACTCGGGAGGCACTCAATCGGGCGATCGAGGTTGTACGACCGGGCCGGCAGGTCAACGTGATCGGCAGGGTGATCGAGAGCTACGTCAAGCGATTCAGCTACGGGGTCGTGCGCGCCTATACCGGTCATGGCGTCCACTCCAGCTTTCACTCAGGGCTGGTGATCCCGCATTACGACGAGCCGGCATACGACACTGTGATGGAAGCCGGCATGACGTTCACCATTGAACCGATGATCACTCTGGGCAGCGGCAATTCCTACGTTTGGGACGATGACTGGACGGTCGTCACTCAAGATGGCAGCCGCTGCGGGCAATTCGAGCACACCCTCGCCGTAACCAACTCGGGTGCTGAGATCCTCACGCTGCCCTAACCGTTCGCGAGCGTCGATGGATTGCGCAGCGCTGTCTAGACGAACGAGTCCAGCAGACGGAGCCTGCGAGCGACGGCAGAAGACAGCGCCCCAAGAGCGCAATCGCGCGAGCTAACAGTAAGCTGAAACCGACGAGCCGGCCAGGCGATCGCGGTTCCGCCCACGAAAGGGGGCGTAGCTGAGGAAAGTCCGGACTTCACAGAGCGCGGTGGTGGGTAACGCCCACCCGGGGTGACCCGCGGGACAGTGCCACAGAAAACAAACCGCTCCGACTTGTCGGAGTAAGGGTGAAACGGTGGTGTAAGAGACCACCAGCACCCCAGGTGACTGGGGTGGCTCGGTAAACCCCACCGGGAGCAAGATCAAGAGGGCGCACCTCGGTACGCCCGTGGAAACGCCTGAGGGCTGCTCGCCCGAGTTTCCTGGTAGATCGCAAGAGGCCGCTGGCAACAGCGGTCGCAGATGGATGGTCGCCGATCACCTCAGGGTGATCACAGAATCCGGCTTACCGGCCGGCTCGTCTCTTCCGCTACTTTGCGCTGGCGAAGCCCCGGCCGACCCAGCGCCCAGCAGCCAGACGGCTCTCGCGGTCAGCAGGAACATCGCGACCAGCGCCAGGATGCTGCCCGAGGGTCCGACTAGCAAGATCAGCAGCGGTTGCAGCAGCGCTCCCAGAAGCGCGGCCGACACCATTGGCGTCGGTCAGTCCGAGGGAGAAGGCGTCAAGGTGATCAGGTACTGCCCGCTGCAGCAGATCACCGATCGTCGGTCGCAGATCGCGCACACACCGATGTCACAGGTGCCTCTTTGGCTCACCCGGTAGTGATACGACGCACCGGTTACGTACACGCAAAAGTGCAGATCATTCGGGTACGGCTGATGCGCCGGCTCATCAGAAGCGACCTTTCGGCGGCCGAGCAGTGGCGATAGCGTTTCTGGTGGATGCAGGTGCTGACCCCGACCCGGTGCCGGGTCGCTCACCGAGGAAGGTGGACCCATGACACAGACCGCGAGCGCGGATTTTCCGGCCCTGGAAACCGATCCCATCGACAAGCTCGCCATCGACACGATCCGTACGCTGTGCATGGACGCGGTTCAGGCCGCCAACTCCGGCCACCCCGGCACCCCGATGGCGCTGGCGCCCGTCATGTACACGGTCTGGCAGAAGTTTTTGCGCTTCGACCCCGGTGCGCCGATCTGGAGCAATCGCGACCGCTTCATTCTGTCGGCGGGTCATGCCTCGACGCTGCTCTACTCGATGCTGCACCTAGCCGGAGTGAAATCGGTCAACCCGCAGTACGAGATTCTCGGCGAGCTTGCCGTACCGCTTGAGGACCTGAAGAAGTTCCGGCAGCTGGATTCCAAATGCCCCGGTCACCCCGAATACCGCTGGACGGCCGGCGTCGAGTGCACCACGGGCCCGCTCGGCACGGGAATCGCGACCAGCGTCGGCATGGCCATGGCTGGGCTCTGGCAAGCAGCCACCTTCAACCGGCCAGGCTATGACCTCTTCGACTACGACATCTACGCAATCGCAGGCGATGGCTGCCTGATGGAAGGCATTGCCGCAGAGGCCGCCTCCCTCGCTGGTCACCAGAAGTTGTCGAACCTGTGCTGGATCTACGACAGCAACAAGATCACCATTGAAGGCAGCACCGATCTGGCGTTCACCGAGGATGTCGCAACCCGGTTCAAGGGCTACGGCTGGGCGATTCAACACGTCGACGACGCCAATGACACCGATGCGCTCACTGCGGCACTGGAGGCGTTCAAGGCCGAGCAGGAACGGCCGACCATGATCATCGTTAAGAGCGTGATCGCCTACGGTGCGCCGACCAAACAGGGTCATCACTCCGCACATGGCGAAGCGCTAGGCGTCGAGGAGGTCAAGGGCGCCAAGCGCTTCTACGGCTGGCCGGAGGACGAGAGCTTCGTCGTGCCCGACAAGGTGCGGGAGCACTTCGCCAACGAGTCGGGGCGACGCGGAGCGGAGCTTCGGACGAAGTGGGACGAGCTCTTCGCCGCCTATGGCAAGGAATATCCCGAGCTCGCCGATCACCTCGACAAAATGCAGCGCCGCCAGCTGCCCGATGGCTGGGATGCCGATCTGCCCGAGTATCCGGCGGATCCAAAGGGCGCTGCGGGCCGCGACACCAGCCAGAAGGTGCTCAATATCGTTGCCCAGAAGGTGCCGTGGCTGATCGGCGGCTCGTCCGATCTGGCACCGTCCAACAAGTCGCGGATGACCTTTGAGGGGGCCGGCGACTTTGAGCCCGACAACCGAGCCGGCCGGAACCTGCACTTCGGAGTACGAGAGCACGCAGCCGGGGCGATCACGAACGGGTTGGCGCTCAGCAAGATCAGGGCTTACCAGGCCGGATTCCTGATTTTCTCCGATTTCCAGCGCGGTGCGCTGCGGTTGTCCGCGCTGATGGAACTCCCGGTCATCCATGTCTTTACCCACGACTCCATCGGAGTAGGCGAGGACGGCCCTACGCATCAGCCGGTCGAGCAGCTGGCGTCGCTGCGGGCCATGCCCGGGTTGATCGACCTGCGCCCGGCCGATGCGAACGAGGTCGTCGAGGCCTGGCGGGTGATCATGCCGCTGCGGCACGACCCCGTGGCGTTGATCTTGTCGCGGCAGGCACTGCCAACGCTGGACCGAAGCAAATACGCCTCAGCCAGCGGGGTCGCCAAGGGCGCGTACGTGCTGGCCGGCGATCCGGACGAGACGCCCGAGGTCATCTTGATCGCCACCGGCAGTGAGGTTGCGCTTGCGGTTTCCGCGCACGAGCAGCTGGTCACTGAGGGCATCAGGGCACGGGTAGTCAGCATGCCGTCGTGGGAACTGTTCGACCGCCAGGGCGCCGGCTACCGGGACAGCGTGCTCCCGCCCGAAGTCACTGCCCGCGTGGTGATCGAGCAGGCCTCCTCGTTCGGATGGGATCGATGGGCGGGCACGACGGGGGAGATCATCGCCATGAGTACCTTCGGCGCCTCGGCCCCGCTCAAGGCGCTCCAGTCGAAGTTCGGCTTCACGCCGGAGGCAGTGGTGGCGGCCGCCAAGCGGCAGATCCGCCGCTAACTACCTCAGCAGCTCGAACTCGACCACACCCTTCGGGTAGTCAGCCGAGATCAGCCGAACCGTCACTTCCTGCCCGAGGGGCAGTCGATCTCCGATCACCCTTGCCTCGACGGCTGGTTCGGAAAGCATCACGGTGCCGTGCTGTTTGTCCCGATCAACCTCGATCACGGTGCCGCGGAAGGTCTGTCCGACCCGGTCGGAAAGCAGGTAGACCTCGAGCAGGTCGATGATCGCGCGCTCGTAGTGCTTCGACCGACGCTCGGCGGCACCCATCTGCTTGGGAAGGCCGTCCAGCGCGCGAAAGACCCATTCCGGGACGGGTTCGTCGGCGCACAAAGCGACGCAGATCTCACCGGTGTAGCGATCCACCAGGCGCCGAAGTGGAGCCGTTGTGTGGGCGTAGTCGCTCGCCAGCGCCGCATGGTCAGCGTCGTCGGGAATGCCGCCACTGAAGCTTCGATATGTCGCGCCCCGGAACAACACCGTGCATGCATTCAGCATGGCCGCCTGATCGGGGCGGTTCGGATTGAGCATCGGCAAGAAGTCTGGATAGTCCATCTCCGGTGGCCAGACGATCCGAAGCGCTTTGGCGACCTGGCGCAGCCGGCGCAACGAATAACGGTCGGCCGGCGGCATGGTTCTCAAGATCCCTACCTGCCCGTAGAGCATGATGTGCGCCGCAGCCATGCCGGTCAGCAGCGAGATTTGAGCGTTCCAGCCTTCGACGGGCTCCGGCGCCCGATAGCGAAGAGTCCAGTTGTTTCCCTCGCGCGAGATCTCTTGCTGCGGGATTTGCAGGCTCACTCCGCCGCGATCGCGTTCACGAATCTCTCGCCACTGGCCGACCAGCTTCAGCAGAGCGAGGGTTTCCCGCGGTGAGCTGCTGTCGATTTCAGCCTGGGCGTCGGCATAGCTGAGCTGCGCTCGGCTGCGTACTAGCGCGCGCGATACGTCCGCGGCGACCGTCTGGCCCCGATGATCGAGCGTGATCGTCCACAGCAACGCCGGCCGAACTTCATTCGGCAACAAGCTCGCCGCACCTTCACTGAGCACCGCCGGGTGAAGTGGCGTACGCCGGTCCGGCGCATACAGCGTCGTTCCGCGCCGATGTGCTTCGGCGTCGATCGGGTCACCGGGGTGTACGAAGGCAGCCACGTCGGCGATCGCGTACGAGATCACAAAACCGCCGCTCGGCGATCGAAAGATGTGGAGGGCTTGATCAAGATCACGTGATCCGGCCGGATCGATCGTGATCAATTCCAGGTCCGTACGATCAAGATCAGGCAGCCGCGGTTCAGCTGCGGCCTGCTCTGCCGCGGCCTGAACGTCGGCCGGAAAGTTCTGCGGCACCTCTACGGCAGCGCGAATCGCGGCAAGCCCCTTGGCCAGTTCGCCGGGTACGACGGGCGGCATACCGAGCTTGGGGGCAGGCATGGCCCGAAGCTTAGCTATCCGGTCGCCGTAAGGGGTCTCCGTCGAGCGCGCGATTGACGAGGGTGTCGGCCGCCTTGTTCGCTTCCCGAGGGACCCAGCTCCACACCACGCTCGGCGGTCTCAGCCGCGATGCCTGGAGCGCCAGGGGCTTCATGTCCGGGTGTTTGATCTTCCACCGGCCAGCCATCTGCTCGATCACCAGCTTGGAGTCCATCCGAACTTCGACCGCTGCGTTCTGATCGATCTGTCGGGCCATCTCCAGTCCCGCGATCAAGCCGCGATATTCAGCGACGTTGTTGGTCGCCCAGCCGATCGGCAGCCCTTCCGCCGCTAGCACCTCCTCGGTTTCGGCGTCGCGGACGACCGCACCGTAGGCGGCTGGCCCGGGGTTGCCGCGGGCCCCGCCATCCGCTTCGACGATCAACTTGCGAGGCATCACAGACCTGACGATGGCGTACGAATCAGGATCCGGGAGCATTCCTCACAGCGCAGCACCTCGTCCTCCGGGGCGGCAGCAAACCGACGAAGATCGGCTGCGTTGACCTCCAGCTGGCATCCGGTGCAGCGCCTTTGGCGGAGCTCGGCAGCGCCCACCCCGTTGTGGCTTGCGCCGATCTTGTCGTAAAGGGCCATGAGCTCCGGCGGAATGTGCGGGGCGACCTGCTCGTGCTCGGCCCGCTGCTCGTCGATTTGTGCGTCGATCGCTGCCATGGCGCGATCGCGACGGTCCATCGCCTCGCCGAGCCTGTCATCGAAATCGATGATCTTAGCCTCCAGCCGCTGGTGCGTAGCGATCGCCGACTCGAGCTTTTCCATGATCTCCAGCTCGGCGTCTTCGAGGTCACGGATTCGCCGCTGTAGGTGGCCAACCTCATCGACCATCGAGGACAACGCCTTCGGATCGGCGACGGTGCCATCGGCGATTCGGCGCTGGTTGCGGTTGAGCCGCTCACGCACCGGCTCGAGGTCCAGCTCGGCCCTCGCCTGTTCCCTCTCCAAATCGCTGACGGCGGTCTCGGCCGCAACTAGGTCTGCCGCCGCGGCCGCCTTCCCAGCCATAAGGTCATTGACCTCGGCATGCTCCGGGAGCGTCTGCCGCCGATGCTCTAGCCGCGCAAGCATCGAGTCGATTGCCTGCAAATCGAGCAGGCGAAGCTGCGCTCCCCGGTCAGCTTTGATGGCACTCCCCTGTCTCTATCTGCCAATCCGCCCGCACGCTGCGGATCGCGACCACCCTACTTTCCGATGTTCGGCGGAATGAATGTGCCGCGCGCACGGTTGGCCACAGTAACCCCTGGTTTCTCGCCGCGGTCACATCGCAGTGTCTGCGGTCGCCAAAGATCACTGTTGCATCGTGTTCGCGCGTGCGATCGCGCTGTGAAGGGTGCTGCCTTCGAAAGGACAGCCATCTGATGACGTCGGTGCTCAGCCGCGCCCCGGAACGACCGCTCGCGGATCAGTTTGTCGGTCGCAAATATCTCCAGCTGGTGCTTGTGCTCGGCGCGCTGATGGCGATCGGGCCGCTCACTATCGATACATATCTGCCGGCGCTGCCGACCCTGTCGACCGAGCTGCACGCCAGCGACTCCCAGGCGCAGCTCACGATCACCGGGCTGCTGATCGGACTCGGCCTCGGGCAGTTGATTATCGGACCGTGGTCCGACGCGGTTGGCCGTCGCAAGCCATTGCTCTTGGGTCTTGCGGCACACGGCATCACATCGTTGCTGTGCGCTATCGCTCCATCGATCGGATTGCTTGTCGCAGCTCGGATCACCCAGGGGCTGTGTGGTGCCGCGGTGGCGGTTGTCGCGATGGCGACCGTACGCGATCTGTTCAGCGGGGTGCGCGCCGCCAAGCTGCTGTCGCGGCTGATCTTGGTGCTCGGAATCGCCCCGATCTTGGCACCCTCGTTGGGTAGCGCCTTGTTAGAGCTCACGTCCTGGCGCGGGATCTTTGCGGTGCTTGCGCTCGCCGCAGTCGGGCTCTTCACAGTAGCCTGGTTCGGTCTGCCCGAGACGCTGCCGCCGGCGCGCCGGCGCTCGGGCAGCATCCGCGGATCGCTGCGGTCGTATGCCGACCTCTTCTCTGACCACCTGTTTTTGATCATGGTCGGAGTCGCCGGGGCGATGTTTGCGACGCTGTTCACCTACGTAGCTGGGGCCCCCTTCGTACTTCAGGAGATCTTCGGGCTCAACCCGCAGCAGTTCGGGCTCGCGTTCGGCGCCAACGCGGTGGGGCTGATCTTGATGACCCAGGTCAACCCGATCTTGCTTCGCCGTTTCAGTCCGGTGCAAGTGCTGTCTGTTGCTGTGGTGATCGCCTGGCTCAGTGCGCTGGTGCTGCTCGCAACCGCGATCACCAGCTTCGGTGGCCTGCTGGGAGTGATGATCCCGATGTGGTTCATCGTGACGTGCGCCGGGTTGTCGTTCCCGAACGCGCCAGCGATCGCCCTGACCCGCCACGGCGAGCAAGCGGGAACAGCTGCGGCGCTGCTCGGTGCTGCTCAATTCATCATCGGTGGCGGAGTTGCTCCGCTGGTCGGGGCGTTCGAGAACGGCACGGCGGTGCCATTGGCCGCAATTGTGGTCGGCACCACGGGTCTTGCCGCAGCCTTGCTGCTCTCCGCCGGACAACGGTTGCATGCCGCTCTACCGGCTTAGCCGTGATCAAAGTTCGGCATTCCACCTCCACAATGCCGGGCGATCCTTTTCTTCACCGAGCACGGACAAGGTGCTGGTATCGAGCGGAAACTGGACGCCGAGCGCAAGATCGAGCTGGAGCCATCGCATCGTGAGCGCCCGTAGTGCATGCCCGTGGCCAAAGCAAATCGCCTTATCGACCGCCGACGCCCGAACCCTTGCGACAACTCGATCAACCCGGACAGTGATTTGGTCGGCGCTCTCTCCGCCTGGAGCGGGATGAGTCCAGATCGTCCAATCCGGCACCATTCTCCGGATTTGGTCACTAGTGAGACCCTCGAATTCACCGTAGTGCCACTCCGCAAGATCTTCGTCGATCTGCGGCGCGTACCGACCGGTGAATCCCGCAAGCTCTGCGGTGACCCAGGCGCGCCGACGAGGGCTGCTCAGCACAAGCCCGAAGTCAGCGGGTTGCAGGTGACCAAGCAGCTTACGGGCCTCGTCCTCACCGAGTGCGGTGAGCGGCAAATCGGTAACCGAGGTGTGCTTTCCGGTCTTGCTCCATTCAGTTTCACCATGCCGAATCAGGAAGAGCCGGGTCATCGCAGGAGCCTATCGATGAGCTCAATCCGCAGGCCCGGCCAGCACCAAGTGGGAGAATGCACCTGTGAGCGACCTGCAGCCTGAAGTGCCTAACCGTCAGGTGCCGTACTCCGAGGCATTCAAAACGTTCATTGCTCGAGGCTGGGCGCCCTATCCAAGCGAGCTGCCCGATCAACTTCCGGCGGTCTCGTACGCTGCCCGACGCCGGCAGCTGATCAGCTCTCAGTTCCCCGGTGACCGCTTGATCATTCCGGCCGGAGGACTGCGGACTCGGTCGAACGACACCGACTATCGCTTTCGGCCGCACTCAGCCTTCGCGCACTTGACCGGCCTTGGCACTGATCATGAGCCAGGTGGCGTACTCGTGCTCGATCCGACCGACGAAGGCCACGACGCGACGCTGTATTTCAAACCTCGAGCACCCCGGGACTCCGTCGAGTTCTATTCGGATACCCGATATGGCGAGATGTGGGTCGGGCGCCGACCATCCCTCGAGGAATTGAGCCGCTTGTCCGGGATCCGGTGCGTCTCGATTGATCACCTTGCCGATGATCTTGCGAAGGATGCCGAGTCGATCAAACTGCGTGCGTTGCTCACCCCGGCCGACTCGTCGCTTGATCAGATCTTGACCGAGATTCATGAAGAGCAACCAGAACTCGACGCCGAACTCGCAGTGGCGCTAAGCGAGCTGCGACTGATCAAGGACGAATTCGAGATTTCCCAACTACACCAGGCCTGCCAGGAGACGGTGCGAGTCTTCGGCGAGGTCGTGGCGGCGCTACCGGAGGCAGTGCGGCGCGGCCGGGGTGAGCGCTGGGTCGAGGGCATCTTCGGTCTGCACGCCCGGCATATTGGTAATGCCGTTGGCTACGACACAATCGCAGCCGCTGGTGATCATGCCTGCACGCTGCACTGGATCCGAAATGACGGCGATCTTCGCGAGGGCGACATGCTGCTGATGGATGCCGGCGTTGAACTGGACACCCTCTATACCGCTGACGTAACGCGGACGTTGCCGATCAACGGCCGGTTCAGCGACAACCAACGGATGGTGTACGAGGCGGTGCTTGAGGCGCAGGAAGCTGGCATTGCCGCGGCCCGGCCGGGTGCGGCCTTTTTGGATGTCCACAGGGCGGCGGTCGCGGTGATCGCGCAGTATCTCC
Source organism: Actinomycetota bacterium (assembly GCA_046732135.1). Taxonomy (GTDB): domain Bacteria; phylum Actinomycetota; class Actinomycetes; order Propionibacteriales; family Propionibacteriaceae; genus Microlunatus. The sequence goes on along the minus strand of JBKPML010000161.1, from coordinate 15,096 downwards.
ACGAGTGGGGCCTGCTGCCGATCACACCGGAGGAGTCACTCACTCCGGAGGGAGGGTTGCATCGGCGTTGGATGGTGCACGGCACATCACACCATCTCGGCATCGACGTGCATGACTGCTCCCAAGCTCGAGTCGAGAATTACCGGGAGGGAACCCTTCAGCCCGGAATGGTGATCACGGTCGAGCCGGGCTTGTATTTCAAACCCGATGACGAACTGGTGCCAGAGCACCTGCGCGGGATCGGCGTACGGATCGAGGATGACATCTTGATCACCGAAAATGGCAACGAGAACCTTTCCGCAGGCCTGCCGCGAACGGCGTCTAATGTCGAGGCCTGGATGACGGCCATTTGGGCGGGTGGCGAGCCATCCTGAGACGGGAAACGACCCAACCCACGACTGATCCGCGAGACGCAAGCCATCCCAAGATGGGAAACGACCCGGCTCAAGGACGGAGGGCTCGGATTACTCGAAGGCGCTGGCCCTCGCCCCAGGCATCTGCTGCAACATCTCTCGGGCCTGAGCGGCAACCTTGTGCTCGCAGAGAACCTCGTACTTCGTTGCCACGGTCTGGGTGACTGAAGTGAAGTCCCGGCGGCCTCGGGTCATTGCATAGGCAGCGGCGCTGAAGCCGATCCCGAGCGCGACGCCGATCGCCAACGTAACGAGGAGCAGTGCAAGGATGCTGGGCGGCCTGGTGAAGATCAACATCACCAGACCCACAAGTAGACCGGTGGACAGCCCCGACTGAACGCCCTGCCCGATCACGGTCCCCCAGTTTCGCCGGCCGAGAACGCGTTCGATCGATTTCAAATCGGTGCCGACGATGGCAAGATTTTGCACCTCGAACCGCTGGTCGGCCAGGTAATCGACCGCCTTTTGCGCGTCGGCATAGCTCTGATAGATCCCTACGGACTGGGGGAAGTTCAGCTGGAAGATCGAGCTGGGCTGCTGCGGGAGAGACATCGCGTTCCTTCGATTCCGGTTCGCCCAATCTAGCGCTTTGCGGCTGGGATACTCGAGGCGTGGCACCTACAGCAGCGACTTCGGTCTTCATTTCGCGGATCCGTGGCCTGCCGGTGCTCGACACTGCCGGAGACCAGGTCGGCAAGGTCCGAGACGTCGTCGTTCAGCGGAGAGCCGGCGGCCATGCGCCACGGGTTAAGGGGCTCGTCGTGGAGCTGTTCGCCCGGCACCGCATCTTCATCCCGATGGCCCGAGTACGCAGCATCGACCCGGTTCATGTGATGATCACCGGGGTCGTGAACACCCGCCGATTCGAACGCCGCGAGTCTGAAATGCTCGTCATCGGTGACCTGCTGGATCTGGCAGTAGAGCGTACCGATCACCCCGGAACGGCGGTGATCTACGACGTGGCGATGCGACCGGCTCGCTCCCATGAGTGGGAACTGTCCGAGGTCGCCCTCCGGGAGGGTCCGCGCAAGCGCTTCGGCCGGCCAGGCCAGACCACGATTCTCGACTGGTCCGCGATCAAGATGCTAGGTATTGATCATGGTCGCGGTACCGATCAGTTGCTCGCCGAAATGGAGGACATGCTGCCGGCTGACATCGCGCGGGAGTTGCACGAGATGTCCCCGGAACGCCGAGCCGAGGTTGCCTCAGCGCTCGATGATCAAAAACTCGCTGACGCGCTGGAGGAGCTGCCCGAGGACGAACAGGTGCAGTTGATCTCCAGACTCGACACCGAGCGAGCGGCGGACATCCTCGAAGAGATGGAGCCCGACGACGCCGCCGATCTGATCGCCGACCTTGCCCCGGAGATGGCAGAGGTTTTGCTGGGGCGGATGGAGCCAGACGAAGCGGAAGACGTACGTCGACTGCTCAACTACGCCGAATTCACCGCGGGCGGCATGATGACGCCCGAACCGGTGATTCTGTCGCCCGATGCAACCGTTGCCGACGCCCTGGCCCGGGTCCGCGACGCGGAGCTGACACCGGCCCTCGCTTGCACTGTCTATGTCTGCCGTCCACCGCTGGAGACGCCTACCGGTCGCTTCGTCGGTGCTGTGCACTTCCAGCGGCTATTGCGCGAGCCGCCATCTGCCCTGGTCTCCGGTCTAGTCGATACCGAGCTGGAACCGTTGTCGGCCAACGCGAACCTCAACGCTGTCAGCCGCTACTTCGCCACCTACAACCTCGTCAACGCTCCAGTGGTCGACCCTGAACACCGGCTGATCGGTGCCGTCACGGTCGACGACGTTCTTGATCATGTGCTGCCCCGGGACTGGAGGGGCGCACAACTTGAATCACTATCTGCCCGGATAGCGCCCGCCCTTCGTGCCCGAGTGGTGCCGCGTGGCTAGGGCGGAACCAGACCTTGCCCGGCTGAACACTCCTGGCCGGCGGACCCGGTCCGCTCTGCCTCGAGTCCGGGTCGACCGCGACACGTTCGGCAAGTTTGCCGAGGGCTTTGCGCGGTTCATGGGCACTGCACGGTTCCTCGCCTGGATGACGTTGATCATCGTGCTCTGGGTGATCTGGAACGCTCCGTTCGGTCCGGCTCGGCCGCGTTTCGACGCGTATCCCTTCATCTTCTTGACGCTGATCTTGTCGTTGCAGGCGTCCTACGCCGCCCCGCTGATCTTGCTCGCCCAGAATCGGCAGGAGGCACGGGACCGGGTGGCGCTTGACCAAGATCGCGCCCAAGCGGCTCAGAGCCGGGCGGACATGGACTTTCTTGCCCGCGAGATTGCCAGCCTGCGCATGTCCGTCGGGGAACTCGCTACCCGTGATTACCTCCGATCTGAGCTCAGATCGGAGTTGCGGGCGATCCTTGCCGATCTCGAGGCGAGCGAGGAACGGGTTCCGGAGAGCACCTAGTCTGGAGCGGTGCAGGACACGCGGCTCTCCCCAGTCGTCACAGCCATCCACGCTGCGCTGAGTCGGGTGAACGATCCCGAGATTCGGCGGCCGATCACCGAGCTGAACATGGTCTCGGCGGTTGATGTCGATGGGGCCGGGCACGCTCGGGTGGAAATACTCCTAACGGTTGCGGGCTGCCCCATGCGCGACACACTGCATCGGGACGTGACTGCTGCGGTCTCGTCGGTATCCGGCGTCAGCTCGGTTGAGGTTTCGCTGGCCGTCATGTCCGACGAGCAGCGGACTGCGCTGCGTGATCAACTTAAGGGTGGCCAGAGCGACCGGGAGATCCCCTTCGCACGTCCCGATTCGCTGACCCAGGTGATCGCTGTCGCGTCCGGCAAGGGCGGGGTCGGCAAGTCCTCAGTTGCCGTAAACCTCGCTGCCGCCCTGGCCGCGCTGGGACGTACGGTCGGTGTGCTGGATGCGGATATCTACGGTCACTCCGTCCCGGCGATGCTTGGCGTGGCGGATGCCCGGCCGACGGCGGTCGAAGACATGATCATGCCGGTGCCGACGAACGGCCTCAAGGTGATCTCCATCGGCATGTTGAAGCCCCGCCGGGATCAGGTGGTCGCCTGGCGGGGGCCGATCCTGGACCGGGCGCTCACCCAGCTACTGGCGGACGTCTACTGGGGCGACGTGGACTATCTGATCTTGGATCTGCCGCCGGGGACCGGCGACGTGGCGATCTCGCTGGGGCAGAAGCTGCCGAACGCCGAGGTACTGGTCGTCACCACACCGCAGGCCGCCGCCGCCGAGGTCGCCGAGCGGGCCGGCACCATGGCCTCAATGCTCAACCAGCGCGTAATCGGCGTGGTCGAAAACATGAGTTTCCTCGCTGCCATCTGCCCGCACTGCGGCCACGAACACCACTACGACATCTTTGGCCACGGTGGCGGAGACGAGGTTGCGGCGACGCTCAGCACGCGGCTGGGATACCGGGTTCCGCTGCTCGCCCAGATCCCCCTTGATCCGCGCGTTCGGGAGTGCGGTGATGCCGGCGTACCAATCGTCGACGAGGCGCCGGACCAGCCCGCGGCGCGAGCGTTGACGTCGCTTGCGGAAACGCTCGCCAAGCGGGGTCGAGGCCTGGTGGGCAAACAGCTCGGCCTGTCCCCAGTCGCTCATTAGGTGCTCAAGGGCAGTTTCGAATGTCCAACCACCACGGTGAGTTTCCGGTGTCCTGAGCCGGGACTTCCTTACCGCCGAGCTCGGGAAGTCCGCCAATCGGCACCCGCCAGCGGCCGTACGCATCGAGAAAATTCACCGCAATGGGGCGAAAGCCGACCGGCAGGGCATACATCGTGCACCCTTGGACACTCTGGATGGTCACGGACGTGAAATCTTCGCCCTCAACCCACATGTCGGCGACCTGGTTTACGCCGAAGTTCATCACGACCCATTGGATCTTAGCGCCCGACTCGGGATGATCACGATAGGCGTAGCGAGGCGCCTCCGCCAAGTAGACTTTTGCGGCTGTTTGTCGCTTTTCCTGTTCATCAAGCCGCTGGTCGGCCCGGTAACCAAGCCACAAGGCGGCGGCTGCCACCAGCACCGCGAATGTTGCCAGCAAGGTGGACGCCACTTGTGCTCGGAAAGCGCCGGCCATGCCCACCTCCTGCCAAGCAGCTTAGCCAGGCCAGTTGGGGTCCCGCCCGAATGCGATCAGCAGATCGGATTGGGGAGTCCCGCCCCGAGCCGATTGCGGCCGAGCCGCCACCGAGCCGCTTGATCGATATGAATCCTCTTGGCCGCGGTACCACTCCGTGACCTCGGCCACGACATCGGCGTCAAGACTGCGGTCCTGACCTGTCGCGGCCGCCAAGTCCCAGCCGTGAATCAGGTGATCGGCGGCCAGTTGCCAGATGTATTCTGCGATGTCCTCATCGCCGTAGGAGAGATTCACCGTGCCGCCTCGTGGCAGCTGATCGGCGACAGCGGCCAGCGACTCCTCGGCTGCAGCACGCGCAACCGCTTGAGGGTTGTCGCCCAGTAGGTCACCCTCGAACGAATCCCCAACATCGGCAATGGTCTTTCGATCAACCAGCGGCTTTGCCCACCGCTCCTCGTAGACAATGTGGTTGACCAGATTGCGAATACTCCACTCGGTGCACGGTGTCGGCCGTGACCAGTCACCACCTTTGGCATTAGAGACGGTTCTCATCCAGCCCTCGACGCTCCGACGGTACGCAGTCCCCACATCCACGGCCGGCCTCCACCCTTGGTGATCGCTCGTCACAGAGGTGATCTCGATGAGCTCACGCGACCACCGCGACGTTGCTGAAATCATAAGGCGGGCAGGCGTCACCTACGTCGCGTCGGAATCGAACGGCGTTGAGGCCCGAGCCGGCGTGGTCGTCGTGCTTGTGACATCCTGCGGTCCCCCCGGCGAGACTGGCTTTTCACCGTTGATCGACTCTACGGCTTCGGCGAAGTCCTTTTTCACATCGGCGACGATGGGCTCGACATCGTTCAACAGGTGCTTCTGCACAAAGGCCTTGGGATTCAGGTCACGTACGTCCAGCTCAGAGAAATCTGGCCCCAGCTCATCCTTGAGCTGCTGCTGTGCGTTCGCAGCCATTCGGCGGACGTACCGAAGCATCCGTGCCGCTCTGCGGGCCAGATCCGGCAGGCGTTCCGGCCCGAACAAGATCACGGCGATCACGATGAGCAGCAGCAACTCAGGAGTGCCTATGTCGAACACTGCCTCGCTAGCCTTCCTTGCTGCCCAGCACGATTCTTGTCTGCCGGCGCGAATCGCCCCGCTCGTAGTCGAGCAGAACAGTCTCGCCCGGCCGGTGGCTCCGGATGGTCACCATCATCTCCTGAACCGTGGTTACCCGCTTTCCATCGATTTTGGTGATTACATCTCCCTTCTGCAGCCCAGCCTTCGCCGAAGGGTCACCGACGTCGACTGAGGTGAGGGCAACGCCATGGTCGTGGGCTGCCTCGAGACTCGCACCAATCACGGGATACGTCGCCTTGCCGTTCTTGATCAACAGCCTGGAGATCTCGACTGCCTGGTTGATCGGAATCGCGAACCCCAGTCCGATGCTGCCAGTCTGCCCACGCGTAGTACCGAGGGTAAGGATGGCCGAGTTGACGCCGATGACCCGAGCCCTTGAATCGATCAGCGGGCCGCCCGAGTTTCCCGGATTGATCGGCGCGTCGGTCTGGATCGCATTGATGTAGGCGGTCGGTGCGTCGGCGTCATTCGTCTCCCGAACGGTTACCGGACGGTTGCGCGCGCTCACGATGCCGGAAGTGACGGTGCCCTGCAGTCCCAGCGGTGACCCGAAGGCCAGCACCCGCTCACCCACCTGGGTTGCCTCCGAATCGCCGACTTGCAGCGGTTTCAAGGCCGGGGCATTAACCCGAAGCACCGCTAGGTCGTACGACCTGCTGCGGCCTAGCACCGTGGCCTTCAACCGCCGCCCGTTGGAGAGCACGACTCGCAACCGCTCACCGCCAGCCTGAGCGACGACGTGATTGTTGGTCATGATGTGTCCGGACGAGTCGAAGGCGAAGCCCGAGCCGGTGCCGTTTCCTGCCTCGATCATCACCGTGCTCGGCAGCACCGCATTAGCAACCTCCACCGTGCTTCGGGCGGCCCCAGCAGAGAGTCCACCGTCGCTGGGGCTGGGACGTGCCCGGTCCGCGGTGCTCGCGCTAGGGGCAGCGGGCGGGGCGCCGCTTTGAGTGCCGCGAGTCGGCGCGACCGCCTCCTCGTCGGAGGATCGCCCGGCGAGCAGGGCGCCGCCATAACCGGCGCTGCCACCAACCAGCAGAGCCGTCAGCCCGGCAACGGCGATCACCAACGCGGGCGAGCGACGACGGAACGGGCCAGCCGGGGTAGCAGCGGGTGAAGCTTCCGGCGATTCCACCGGCTGATCGAACGGCAACCAATGCTCGGTGCCGAATGGCTCGTAGTGACGGCTTTCTTGCGGCGAGTCAGCTGACGCCTCGGGTGGCGGGCGGTCCACTTCAGTCATCAATCCAGCCCCTCGTCGCCAGGCCCCGGACCAACCTCAGCGCAGAACACGGGCCAAGATTTCGGCCCAGCCCGCTCGAATTCGCTCCATCGTAGTTCGCGTCATCGGCGGCTCATGGGGCAATTCATGAACCGCGCTTGCAAGCACCTCTGCGGATCCATCAGTGACGACGGTGTAGACGACCGTTCCAGACTGCCAGGTTGCCGTGCCAGACGTGCCCTCTCGCAGGTAGGCGCTGAGACGAGCGTCCCATTGTGAACCACTTGGCGCACCCGCAAGTTGACCCCGCTGCTGGAAAACGCTGACCGTGCTCAACCCGTCACCGTAGATCAAGTGCAGCACTTGCGGCTCATCGGGCTGGTCGCTTCGCACTCGCACCAGAGCTAGTCCAGCCAAGTGCTCGGGGCAGGACCATCCTCGGCTGGCCAGATCCCCAGCACTAGAAACCGTCAACGTCGTTGTCGTCGTCCGTGCTTGGAGTCGGGCCGGCAAGTGATCCAGAATCGATTCGGACGCTCCAACGTGGAGGGCCGTGAAGCGAGAGGACAAAGTGATCTGGCCACTTCGGTCGAAGCTCTCCTGACCAAGTAAGAGCCCGGTCTCCTCATCGATCCACCACCGAGCCGCGATGCGCCCGTCGCGAGCAGCCTCGACGATGATCGCCCGCCGATTGGCGACCTCGCTGCCCGTCCAGCCGGAGACGGCGTAGTTGAGCTGCAGCAGTCGAAGCCGCTGAGTGTCGACCATCCGAGATGTGGCGGTTGGTGGCGCGAAGCCGGTCATGACCTTCTCGCCACGCTCGTTGTACACGCTGAGCTGACTCCCCTGCCCTTTGCGCGCATCGATATCCACTGTGGCCGTGAGTCGATGGCCACCCACTACGGCGCTGAATGCCTGTGTGCCTGAGTAGCTGTACTGGCCGGCCGCCGACGAAGACCGCTCCAAGGCATGCCAAGCTTCTACGTCGCTAAGGCGGCTCGCGCGCCGAGTTTGTTGATCAGCGGCAGGGAGCTGGACGGCGAGGTTTGCGGTCAGATTTTCGGGCGGTGCCAGCATCACGGCGCCAACCGACTCGCTTGTCAGTTTTGATTGGCTAAGCATCGAAGTGAACTCGGCCTGAGCGTGGCCGGTCGGATCGTTGACCGCTGCCAGTGACACCGCCGGCGCGGCCGCGTAGCCCAAGCCGACGGCCATAGTGACCAGCGCAACCAGAGCGACGCTCGCTGAGCCCAACCGCACCCGCCGTGCACGTCGTGAACTTGGGAGCACTCCACTCGAGGTCCGCCGAAATGGCCGGCTCCACAACGGATCGTCGGCGTGGTGGCCTGCGATCGAGACAAGTCGGGAGGACAGCTCAGCGGGAGCTCTGGGATCGGTGCGACTCCCGCTCAGCAACTGCCGGATGTTGCGAAGCTCTTCGACATCGGAACGGCAGGCGGCACAACGGACTAGGTGGGCCAGCAGCCTTTCTCTATCGTCATCACCTAGCGCACCGTCGACGTATGCCGACCTCAGTTCGGCCAGGCTGGCACAGGGCCGCTGGCTCACCCTGCCCTCGCCGGCTCCAGACTCTGACCAGGTTCAACATCGACGCCGAAGTAGCGCTCCCGCTGACCGCTCGGCTGGCGATGGGCCAGCGCGACGCGAAGCTGCGCCCTGCCTCGATGGATGCGGCTGCGAACCGTACCGATTTTGACATCCAGCACCGAAGCGATTTCTTCGTAGCTGAGGCCCTCGATGTCGCAGAGGACGACGGCCGCTCGGAACTCAGGAGAGAGGTCCGCCAGGGCCGCCGCAACGTCATGGTCAAGGTCGGCATCGGCGAGCTGCTCCGATGGGGTCGGCCAAGTGCTGGCCAACCGGTCGTCAGATCCGTCAGCAAGTCCGTCGAATCGAATCTTCTGCTTCCGCCGGGCACTGTCCAGGAACAAGTTGGTGGTGATTCGATGCAGCCAGCCTTCGAACGTGCCCGGCTGGAATCGGTGCAGCGAACGGAATACCCGAACAAAGACGTCTTGGGTCAGATCTTCGGCGTCATGAGGGTTCCCCGTCAGCCGGTAAGCGAGCCGGTAGACCCGCGGGCCATGCTCGCGGACGATCTCCTCCCAGGTGGGCGGCGCCCACTCGGCTTCTGCGACATCACGCAGCAAAGCCACCCGGGACACCTCCGTTCTCGCTCCGCTAGAACGCTCATTGTCGCCGGTGAAGCTGGCAAAGCCCTGAACGAATCCTGTCAAGCGGCTGTGCACGCCAGTGACCTCCCTCACACCGACAACGCCAGCGGAGGGAGGCGTGTTCCCGTGCCTACAACCCGGCAGCTGCGAGCGATTCAGAGAGGGCCTTCTTTTCCTCGTCCGTCGCCGAAATCAGCGGCGGCCTCAGCCCGCCGACGCTGCGGCCACGAAGCTCCAGGCCTGCCTTGACCAGAATGCAACCCTGAGTGGCAAAGATCCCGGTGTAGATCGGCAGCAGCTGCCGGTGCAGCGCTAGCGCTGCATCCACATCCCCGGTGACATAGGCCTCGATCATCCTTTTGGTCTGCGGCCCACTGAAATGAGTCGACGTCCCGACGACGCCGACCGCGCCGATGGATAGCAACGGCAAGGTGAGCGCGTCATCGCCCGAGTAATAGGCGAGATCGGTCTGGGACATCACTCGTGCCGAGGAAGTGAGATCGGCTTTTGCATCCTTGACGCCGACGATCCGTGGATGCTCGGCCAGTCGGATCAGCGTCTCCGTAGCGATGGCGGTCCCGGCCCGGCCCGGGATGTCGTACAGCATGATCGGCACATCGGTAGAGTCGGCCACGGTCAGGAAATGGCTTTCGAGGCCGGCTTGGGGCGGCTTCGAGTAATACGGCGTGACGACGAGAAGCCCGTCAGCACCAGCCTTCGCCGCATCAACTGCGAGCCGCAGCGTGTGCTCGGTGCTGAAGGTTCCGACACCGGCCACGATGGCCGCTCGATCGCCGACAGCATCCACCACGACGCGTAGCAGATCGGCCTTCTCAGCGTCGCTGGTGGTCGGCGACTCCCCCGTGGTGCCATTGATGACCAGCCCGTCGTGATCGCAATTGTCGACCAGGTGCACCGCAAGGGCTGCAGCAGCGTCGAAATCGAGAGCCCCGTCAGAAGTGAAAGGCGTCACCATGGCCGTCAGCAAGCGGCCGAACGGCGGCGTTTCGGACATGGCCCTCATCCTAGGGCCGGAGCCTTGTCCACGACTGGCGGCCAGATCGCGTGCCGATCTCTGGACGAGCGAGTCGAGGAAACAACGCTCGCAAGGGTTCCCCAAAGACTGCGGTTTAGAACGCGATCGCGAGCGGCGACCAAATTAGCGACCGATGACGACAAGCGGGTCACCGTCGTTGACGACGTCCCCCTGCGCGACAATGACTTCGGTCACCGTGCCCGCGACTTCGGCGAGAACTGGTATCTCCATCTTCATCGATTCCAAGATCACCACCGGATCGTCCGCGGCCACCCGCGAGCCAACCTCAACTTCGACTTTCATCACGGCTGCGACGAGTTCGGCGACCACTGTGTGGCTCATGGCGTCATCGTATGGGTCGCGACTCCCTATCGTTGTTAGCTCGCACGATCGCGGCGATCACCCACGGTCGTAACAATGGATAGGCTGGCTTGCGTGACTGTCACCGCCGGCAAGACGCCAGCCAAGTCAGCGCCGAAGCCGGCCAGCTGGGCCTTCGCTGAGGATTTCTGTGAAGAGTCGGAGGTGGCAGCAGCAGCCCGGCAGGAGGCCGCCGAGCTAGGTGTGGCGCCCATTGGGCGTGGTGGCGCCGCAGCCTTGACGCTGTTGGCGCGGGCTATTGCGGCGAAAGCGGTTGTCGAGATCGGTACCGGATCCGGGGTGTCGGGTCTTGCGTTGTTTGCCGGTATGCAGCCTGATGGGATCTTGACCAGCGTCGATATCGAGCCAGAGCATCAACATGCGGCCCGACGGGCGTTCACCTCGGTTGGGATCCCGACCCAGCGATTCCGCCTGATCAGCGGCTCGGCGTTGAGCGTGCTGCCTCGGCTCAGCGACGGAGCGTACGACCTTGTCTTCATTGATGCGGACAAGACGGAATATCCCGACTATGTAACCCAAGCCCTCAGGCTGCTTCGGCCGGGTGGCCTGCTGGCCATGGATAACGCGTTGTGGCACGACCGAACGGCCGATCCGGCACAGGGCGACGAGCAGACCGAGGCCATCCGGGCTGCGGTAACCGACATCAAGGAGAACGATTCGCTCATTGCAGCCCTGCTGCCGGTCGGCGACGGGCTGATCGTCGCCATCAAGGGCTGACGGTCTTCCCCTTTCCGATGACGGTGATGCCGCCCTCGGAGACGTCGAAGCCTCGGGCCCGATCGTCCTCGGCGCTCACTCCGATTTGGACGTTGTCCGAAACGACGACATTCTTGTCCAAGATCGCCCGGCGGATGACGGCGTTGCGGCCGATCTGGCAGTTGGACAAGATCACCGATTCGGTCACGTCGGCGTTTTCGCGGACCCGGACATTGGGCGACAGCACGGAGCGTTCGATCGATCCACCGGACACGATGCACCCCGGACCGACGATCGAGTCGTGCGCGGAACCACGAAGGGTGAACTTCGCGCCCGGCATCTGCACTGGATAGGTCCAGATCGGCCACTCGAAGTTGTAGAGATTGAAAAACGGGTCCACCGACACGAGGTCGATATGCGCCTCGTGGTAGGCGTCAATCGTCCCGACGTCGCGCCAATAGGATCGATCCCGCTCTGTCGATCCGGGCACCTCGTTCTTGGTGAAGTCGTACACCTGGGCCTCGCCTTTTCCGACGAAGCCGGGAATGATGTCGCCGCCCATGTCATGCCGGGAATTGTCCGACTCTGCGTCAGCGGTGAGCGCATCGATAAGAGCGCCGGTGGTGAAGATGTAGTTCCCCATGGAGGCGAAGGAAGTCTCGGGATCATCCGGCAGGCCAGGCGGCTCGGCAGGCTTCTCCAGGAATTCCTTGATTTTGTTGTCGGCACCGGCGTCGATCACCCCAAATGCCGTCGCCTGCATTCGCGGAACCCGGATGCCCGCGACTGTCGCCCCAAGGCCGCCGTCGATGTGGGCGTCGAGCATCTGCTCGACATCCATCCGGTAGATGTTGTCCGCACCGAACACGACGACGTAGTCAGGATCCTCGTCAACGATCAGATTCATCGACTGGTAGATGGCATCTGCACTGCCCTGGAACCACCGCGGCCCCAGCCGCTGCTGCGCTGGAACCGGGGTAACGTAATTGCCCAGCAAGGTGGACATTCGCCAGGTCAACGAGATATGCCGGTCCAGCGAATGCGACTTGTACTGGGTCAGCACGGCGATCTGCCGCATGCCGGCATTGGCCAAGTTGGACAGGACGAAATCGATCAGGCGGTAGGTGCCTCCGAAGGGCACCGCAGGCTTGGCCCGGTCCCCGGTCAACGGCATCAGCCGTTTCCCCTCGCCACCAGCCAAAACGATCGACAGAATCTTGGGATGAGCCTTGACACGAGCTGCCATGAGTCGAACCTAGGGTCTGGGGGCTACCGGCGACAAGAGCCCGGAAACCGAGGCCTTTCCAGCGCTTCTACGGCTGTGACACGATGCGGGCTATGGCGCCCGACTCCGTTGACGACCTTCGGATTTCCCTGCTGACCCGCGAATATCCTCCATCCATTTACGGCGGCGCTGGAGTTCACGTCGCACAGCTCGTACCGCAACTGCGCAAGTTGATCGACGTCGACGTGCAGTGCATGGGCGAGCCGCGAGAGGGCGCCACGGCGCATTCGGAGACCTACCCGGCGGGGGCCAATGCCGCCCTTCGGGTCTTCGGCGCGGATCTGTCGATGGTGGCAGCCATACCCGAGGTTGATCTTGTTCATTCGCATACCTGGTACGCCAACCTGGCCGGACACCTGACTGGCCTGTTGCAGGACATTCCGCACGTGGTCACCGCGCATTCGCTCGAGCCACACCGGCCGTGGAAGGCCGAACAGCTGGGCGGTGGTTATCGGCTCTCATCGTGGACGGAGCAGACCGCATTCGAGGCAGCCGACGCGGTGATCGCGGTCAGTGCCGGCATGCGGCGGGACACGCTGGACTCGTACCGGAACCTTGATCCGGACAAGGTGCACGTGGTCAAGAACGGCATTGACACCGCGGAGTTCTCGCCGGACCCCGAGACCGACATCGTGGCCAGCATGGGCATTGAGCTGGATCGACAAACCGTCGTTTTCGTTGGCCGGATCACCCGGCAAAAGGGTCTGGTTCACCTGGTCCGGGCCGCCGAAAAGCTCGATCCAGAGACGCAGGTGGTGTTGCTCGCCGGGGCTCCTGACACACCCGAGATCGCGAAGGAATTCAATGACGCCTTCGCGCATTTGAAGTCGACTCGAGGCGGTCAGGTGCTTTGGATCGAGGAGATGGTTCCACGCAACCAGGTACGGCAGGTGCTGTCGCACGCGACGGTGTTCGCTTGTCCGTCGGTGTACGAGCCACTCGGCATCGTCAATCTCGAAGCAATGGCTTGCGAGACCGCGGTTGTCGCCTCCGCGGTTGGCGGCATCCCGGAGGTGGTAGTTGACGGCGAGACTGGCTATCTGGTGCCATACGACCCTGCCCGAGCTGACGATCCGGCTGCGGTGGCCGAGTTCGAGGAGGGCCTGGCAACCAAGATCAATGCACTGACATCTGATCCGGACAAGGCGAAGGAGTTCGGCCGCGCAGGCCGCCAGCGGTGCATCGAGGAATTTGACTGGGCCAAGATCGCGGGCGAGACAGTCGACGTCTATCGACGCGCCATCGAGGTGCATGCCAGCTGAGACGGTATGCCGACCGGACCGACGCCGGGCGCGTCCTGGCGGCTGAGCTCGGCGCCCATAGGTGGACAGCTCCTCCGGTGGTGCTAGCGCTGCCCCGTGGTGGAGTACCGGTCGCGGCGGAGGTTGCCTCACAGCTCTCCGCGCCGCTCGGCGTGATCTTGGTTCGCAAGCTGGGAGTCCCCGGTCACAGCGAGCTGGCGATGGGTGCGCTCGCCATGATCGGGACTGACGTGTCGCTGTTTCGTAACATCGACGTGATCCGTGATCTTGGCATCAGCGAGCCGTCGTTCGAAGCCGTACGCAACCGCGAGCTCGCCGAACTACAGCGCCGCCGGGAGACGCTCGGCACGAATGCGCCGGAGATAGCGGATGCGAACGTGATCGTCGTCGACGACGGCTTGGCGACCGGCTCAACCATGCGCGCCGCTGTGGCCGCCCTGCGCTCGAAGGCGCCGGCCAAGATCGTCGTGGCCATCCCGGTGGGTGCCCGTTCGGCGGTCCGCTCGCTCGGCGAGGTGGCTGATCTCGTCGTCTGCCCGTCGATGCCCGAGCCGTTCTACGCAGTTGGAGCGGCGTATCGCGACTTCCGTCAACTCGACGATGACCAGGTGATTGCGATCCTCAATTCCTAGCTTCGCCTGGGCAATCCCGCCCTGAAACTCGCCCTTGCCTCGAGGCTCTTTCCGTACCAGGTACTTCCGCTCTACCAGGCGTGCGCTACGTCGATAACGACTCGCTGGCCGGTCTCAGGACCATCAACCACGAAGGCTCGCATCGGTAACCGGGCCCGCACCCCGAGCCCGATCGTGGTCTGGCCCTCGAAACTGCCGGCAAAAGCGACCTGGCGTAACGTCGAGAAGCCCGTCACATCTACGACCTCATTCGGATTGTCGAAGTCCCACACCAGCTCACCGCTCGGATCGTACGCGGGTGCTCTGATCACAATCTGAAGTTTGGCGCCTCCGCGCAGTGATACCGCCCGTCCCGACCCGTCCTGAGTGACCCGGTCGACGTAGCGGACGTCATAGCCTGTTGCGGCTGTGCCATAGCCGTTGAGGTCGATGACCAGCCGGTCATAGCAGGTGTGCTCTCCGGCGCGAGCCTGCCGGACTTGGCGCGTGGTCACCGACGTGGAACTCTTCGGCAAGGAGCCCCAGGCGATCGTGCACCTGGCAGCCGTTGCGACCGGGGCAGTCACCACGACGCCGGTGGCCGTCGCCGCGGTTACCGCGAGCAGAACTACGGTGCTCCGCAACATACGGGAAACAGACATCTCAGCACTCCTTTGGGCTGGACACTCGGGGCCTTCCCGCGCCTCCTCCCCGATGAGTGCAGTGCACACGATGCGATACGCCGATACGAGCACGGTCGAGTTGCGAATTTGG
>JBKPML010000160.1:0-30998 GCA_046732135.1 Actinomycetota bacterium | reverse complement strand
GTAATCGGCCTCGAGGCCTGAGGCCAGGGTGACTCTGCCGGGTACCACGGCCAGTTGTCTGATCTGCTCGATCAGCATCGCAGTGTCGTCGGCCACGGGGAGCTCTGTCATGCCCTGAACCCTAGGCCGCCCGGTGGCGGGGGGTTGCGCGGTTTCCCATGTTTACGTGGGAAACCGGCACCTTACCCATGAAACTTCATAGGTGAAGTGCCAGTTTCCCGGGTAAAGCGCTGGCTGAGTGCTTCATTGGAACGGCGATTAGGGTGCTCGCTATGGCTTCTGGGTGGAAGGCGGCGCGAGTTCAATCGGCCACCGCCACGATCTTCGCCGAGATGTCGGCGCTCGCCCTGGCGACCAACTCGATCAATCTGGGACAGGGGTTTCCGGACACCGATGGACCGGCATTCATGCTCGATGAGGCACGGTCAGCCATCGCGTCAGGGATCAACCAGTATCCGCCTGGCCGGGGGATAGCGCCGCTGCGGCATGCGATAGCTGAGCACTGCGAGCGGCACTACGGGCTTCGCTACGACTTCGACGCCGAAGTTTTAGTCACCACCGGCGCCACTGAGGCGCTGGCCGCGGCAATTCTCGCGTTCGTCGATCCGGGCGACGAGGTGATCGCGCTCGAGCCGTTCTACGACTCGTACGCCGCCTCTATCGAGCTGGCCGGCGGTGCGCGTGTCGGTGTCGGGCTGTTCGGGCCAGGCTTCCGCCTCAATCTCGACGAATTCGCCGCGGCGTTCAGCCCACGTACCAAGGCGTTGTTGATCAACTCCCCACATAATCCGACCGGGGCCGTGCTGGGCTACGACGAGCTAGCCGAGATTGCCCGGCTCGCCGTCGACAACGACGTCTTGGTGATCTGTGATGAGGTCTACGAGCACCTGACCTTCGACGGCACCAAACATGTGCCGTTAGCCGCCTTTCCCGGAATGCGGGAGCGCACGATTCGGATCTCTTCTGCCGGCAAGACGTTCTCCGCGACGGGCTGGAAGATCGGCTGGGCACTGAGCACATCCGAGCTGATTTCGGAGGTCACCGCCGTCAAGCAGTTCCTCACCTACGTTTCCGGTGCGCCTTTCCAGCCGGCAGTGGCACGAGCACTCAACGAAGGCGACGAATGGGTTGAAGCCAACCGGGCGGATCTGCAGCGCAAGCGGGACCGGCTGGCCGACGGTTTACGCGATCTTGGACTGACGCCATGTGTTCCCAGCGGTACGTACTTCATGACGACTGATGTCAGGCCACTTGGCTACTCCGACGGGATTGAGTTCTGCCGGGATCTACCCACGCGTTGTGGCGTCGTCGCAATCCCGCATCAGGTCTTCTACGACCGAGTCGACGCGGGGAGACCCTACGTACGGTGGGCGTTTTGCAAGCAAGACCACGTTCTGGATGAGGGGATCAGTCGGCTGGCGAAACTGCGGGTCTAGAGCCGACTACATCCACTCGACTGTCACCACGTCGACCGGCTGGGAGACGCCCTTAAGGGCGACCGAACGGGGAGCCGAGACCGGAAATCGGGCGCCCGCACTCTCTATCGTCCCAGCGCTGGCCAGGATCTGGCCACCGCCGGCGAGCGCGCCGATGCGTGCCGCCTCGTGGACACCCTTGCCGCCGAAATCCATGGCCCGGCTGGAAGCCTCTGTGTGGTGCAACCCAATTCGCACCTGAGGAGCGAAACCTTGGCTCTTGCGATGCTCAGCGAGTGATCGCTGGACGGCGACCGCGGCCTCGATCGCCGCCGAGGCATCGGCGAATACCACGAAGAACCCGTCACCTGTCTGCTTCACCTCACTACCGCCGTAGCGACTGAAGATTGCCCGCAGTGTCTGGTCATGCCAATGGATCAGCTCTTCCCAGGCGTCGTCACCCAGCGCCTCGACTAGCGGGGTGGAGCCAACGATGTCGGTGAACACGAAAGTCCTCTTGACTCGCTCGCCAGCTCGGCTGGCAATGCCCTGGTCTTCGCCGAGCAACCCACTCGCGCGCTTGGCGTCTGGCAGGGCCCCGAGACGCTCGAACTCCTCCTTCGCCGATTCGAATTCAAGGCGTGCAGCGTCTTCATCGCCGTCGGCGCGCAACGCCTCGCCGAGCGCGGTACGTGCTTGCGCCACCTCGTACGGGCCGCCAACCTCATGCCAGAGCGTGAGCGCGTGGTGCAGCTTTGCCAGCGCGGTCGAGATATCTCCTTGGGCAAGGGACAGCCGTCCGCCGGCATAGTCAACTGTCGCGGTCAATGCTGGCGTCCCAAACGAATCGGCGATCTGCTCGAGGTCGGCGACTTCCTTCGCAACGGAGTCGAGATCTCCAATGGCAAAACCGATATCGATTGCTGCTGGGAGCAGCCGCGCCTGAGTAAACGCATTGGATTCAGCCCCGACGAGCGCCCTCTTGATCGAGGCGTTGGCCGCTGTTGCCTCCCCCTGAGCCAACCGAAGCATGGACATGCCAGGCTCCGGATCACGGTTGAACTGGTGGGCGCGCCGAAACGCTTCGAGGGCTCCCGGCAGGTCGCCTACTCGAAGCCGGATCTCACCGATCTCGTACTGGCCCTCGCCGTTGAAGATGGCGCTGTACCTGCTGAGCTCCTCACACGCACGTCGGGCCTCTCGCTCGGCGTCACTCCAGGAACCCCGAAACTGCATGATCTCGGCGCGATGCACGCGACAGATTCCGGGAAAACCAGAAATTCCCTGGCGCTGGCACCAGCGCTCCGCCGCGTCCGTCCATTCCGCAGCACGCTGCCAATCCGTACGATCCCGGCAAACGCCGATCGTGCCGCAATAGATCCTGCCGGTCGTCATCGGATCAAGCTCCCCGCTGACGGCCGCCACTGTGGACTCATCGATCAGGGCCATACCCTCCGCGACCTGGCCTTGTCCGACCAAGATGTAGCCCGAAATCTGCACAGCCATTGCCCTGATCGCCGGATTTCGAAGCCGTACCCCGATTTCCTCCGCCAGCTTTGCCTGGCGAGAGGCTTCGGCTATATCGCCGGTGGCGCGCAGGGCAATGAAGGCGTGCGAGATCGCCTGCCATCCATGTGCTGGACATTCGGTGGGGGCCTCATCAAGCAGTCTTCCTGCCCGGCTCAGCCAGCCATTCCCGATGAATGCTTCCAACCGCTCGAAGTAGCCAAGGGCAAGTTGGAGCGCCAATTCCGCCGCATGGCATTGATCGCCCTGCTCCAGATATGCCGCGTGAGCTCGCTCCCGCGCTTCGAGTGCGGCATCTGGGTCGCCCGCAAACCAAGCAGACTCCGCCAGCAACGCAAGATCTTCCGGAAGCAATGAGGTCTGGGAATCGGCGTCACGAAGCGACTCGAACGCCTCGTGCCAGGCATGCCGGTGATACGCATCGCGACCCTGCTGTACGCGATCCTCGACGAGCTGACTCATCCCGCTCCTGTTGACACCGCAACTACTCCACCATACGACCGGACAGCGGCAGTCATCACAGTTAAGAGGAAGTAGCGGTATCCCCAGATACCGTCAGTGCGCGCAAAAGCGCCGACCGGCGCGCAGAATCATGATCTAGAGGGAACTCGTGATCTGCTGTTCGTACCAACGGGAAGCGCTCCGCGTCCACAGCAACATGCAGCCGAGAAGGATGTACAGCGCGGCAACCGCCCACCAGAGCAGATGATTCTGCAGCCACCAGGCCGACCAGCCGAGCGCTGCCACGCCGATTACGGTGTGAGCGATCCGGGTCCAGGGGCGCTGCCACAAGATCAGAAACCCGCTGATCATCGCCGCCAACGGGAAGAGGTAGAGCGGCGCGGCAAGCCCGTCGGTCATCCGTACGTCGAACCGGTGCAGCAGATGGAACACCGCGCCTTCGGTCCCACTGCGGCTGAGGGTGTCGGCGCCCGCGATGGCTGCCAGCCACACAAAGCTCAGCCCGCAGATCCACTGCAGTGAGCCCGTGACGGCCAAGGTCGCCGCAATCGTGATGCCGGCCGGACGCTGGGTTTGAGGGATTGGTGTCGTTCCGAATCCCGTCTGAGGCGGGGGCGGTGGCAGCTGCCTCAGCTGGGCATCAGTCAATGGCTGGGGATCCCGATACCCCGGCGTGGCCGGGTCGCCCATCGGGCCGATCCCTGGCGGGCTGAACTGCGGATAACCCGACGACACCCCACCAGGGTAGGCGTCATCGATCATCCAAAGTGCAATCTGCTCCGCGGCGGCTCGGGCGAGGGCTCGTTGTCGCCGTCAGTAAAGGGAGCCGCTCCGTCAAGCAGCTGCGACAGTCGACTGCCGTGCAGAAGCCGATAAGGATACGGCGGTCTCCCCGCTCGATCGGCGATTGCACCCGCCGGCAAGGTCGCCGCGGAGCCGACCAAGATCACGTTGCCGAATCGTCGACCCTTCAGCGTTGACGGCTCGGCGCACAGCAATCGCTCGGGAAAGCATGCTGCGAGGGCAGCGAGCACCCGGCGCGTGTACGCCAGCGGCCCACGGTCGGTCACGTTGACCAACGCCGCGCCGGTCGGCGCGAGTGCCCGGCGGATGTCGCCGAAGTACTCGAGAGTCGTCAGCTCGGCGGGCACCGTTGCACCGACGAAGGCGTCGATGATCACCAGGTCCGCGTTACTCTCGCGCAGCCCGGCAACACCGGTCCGGCCGTCAGCCGCCCGTACCTTGATACCGCTGCGCTCGGGCAGCGGAAGGTGCGCCCGAATGAAGGCGGTCAGCTCGGTATCCGGCTCCAGCACTACCTGGGCCGAATGCGGCCGCGTGGCGGCGAGGTATCGCGGCAACGTCATCGCGGCTCCGCCGACGTGGACCACTCGTAACCGCCTGCCCGGCTCGGCCAAGCACTCGATCACGTCGGCCAGTCGCTGCAGGTAGTCGAACTCCAGCCGAAGCGGGTCGTCCAGGTCGACATAGGACTGATCGGCCCGCCCGATCCGCAGCGTGTACGCCCGCCGATAGGCCCGGTCGGGGACGAGATGCACGCCGTCCGCACCGGGCCTCAGCACGATGTCACCCCGTTGCAGCTTGTGCTCCGGCCATCCCATGCCGGCCCGCTACCCGACGCTCGTCAGCCTTAGACGCCGGCAACCGCTGCGGATTCGACGATCTTGAGCCCATCACTGCTCTCGTCGACGTCGAACGTCACCGTGTCGCCTTCGAGAACCCGGCCGGACAGCACCTCTTGCGCTAGTCGATCCTCGATGCTGGTCTGGATCAGCCGGCGCAGCGGGCGAGCGCCGAAGACCGGATCGAAACCGGTGAGCGCCAGCCACTCCTTGGCCGCTGGGGTCACGTCGACGGTGATCCGCCGATCGGCCACCCGCTGGTTGAGCCGGTGCAGGTTGATCTCGACGATCTTGGCCAGCTCCTCGGTGCCGAGGGCCTCGAACATGACGACTTCGTCCAGCCGGTTGAGGAATTCGGGCTTGAAGGCTTGGCGGACGACGCCCATCACAGCGTTCCGCTTGGTCTCAACGTCCAGCGTCTGATCGGCCAGGAACTGCGATCCCAGGTTGGAAGTCAAGATCAAGATCGCGTTCCGGAAGTCGACGGTACGGCCCTGGCCGTCGGTCAAACGGCCGTCGTCGAGCACCTGGAGCAGGATGTTGAAAACCTCGCTGTGCGCCTTTTCGACCTCGTCGAGCAGCACCACGGCGTACGGCCGGCGTCGGATTGCCTCTGTTAGCTGGCCACCTTCCTCGTAGCCGATATAGCCGGGCGGCGCGCCGACCAGCCGAGCGACCGAATGCTTCTCGGAGTACTCGCTCATATCGATCCGAACCATCGCCCGCTCGTCGTCGAACAAGAACTCCGCCAGCGATTTCGCCAGCTCAGTCTTGCCGACACCGGTCGGACCCAGGAAGAGGAACGAGCCGGTCGGCCGGTTGGGGTCGGAGATGCCGGCCCTCGACCGCCGTACGGCGTCCGACACGGCGCGGACCGCTTGCTCCTGACCGACCAGTCGCTCGCCGATCCGGGCCTCCATCGAGAGCAGCTTCTCGGTCTCGCCCTGCAGCAGCCGGCCGACCGGGATGCCGGTCCAGTTCGAGACGACCTCTGCCACATCGTTCGGAGCGACCTGCTCGGAAACCATAGACGGCAGCTCGCTCTCCGCCTTGTCGGCTTGCTCCAACTCCTTCTCGAGCGCGGGAATATGGCCGTAGGAAATCTCGCTGGCCCTCACCAGGTCGCCCTCGCGGAGCGCTCGATCGGCTGCCACACGCAGCTCGTCGATCTGCTTCTTGAGTTCACCGACCCGGTTCAAGCCCTGTTTCTCGGACTCCCACCGCGCCTCTAGCGCTCGAAGCTCCTCCTCGGTGTTGGCTAGCTCCTCCTCGAGACGATGCAGTCGATCGACGCTGCCCGGATCGGACTCCTTCTCCAACGCAAACTTCTGCATTTTCATCCGCTCGACCGTGCGGCGGAGCGCGTCGATCTCCTCCGGCGAGGAGTCGATCTCCATCCGGAGTCGCGACGCTGCCTCGTCCACGAGGTCGATGGCCTTGTCCGGGAGCTGGCGGGAGGTGATGTAGCGGTGCGACAAGGTCGCAGCGGCGACCAATGCGGCGTCGGTGATCACGACCTTGTGATGGGCCTCGTAGCGCTCTCGCAGACCCCGCAAGATCGCGATGGTGTCCTCCACGCTGGGCTCGTCGACGAAGACCTGCTGAAAACGCCGCTCCAGCGCCGGATCCTTCTCGATCCGTTCCCGATACTCGTCGAGCGTGGTGGCGCCGATCATCCGAAGCTCGCCGCGGGCCAGCATTGGCTTGAACATGTTGCCGGCATCCAAGGCACCCTCGCCGGTCGCGCCAGCGCCGACCACGGTGTGGAGCTCATCGATGAAGGTGATGATCTGCCCTTCGGCATCCCGGATCTCGTTGAGCACCGCCTTGAGCCGCTCCTCGAACTCACCGCGGTACTTGGCACCGGCGACCATGGAGGCCAGATCGAGGGAGATCAGACGGCGGCCCTTCAGGGAGTCGGGAATGTCACCGGCCACAAGCCGTTGGGCAAGACCCTCCACGACGGCGGTCTTGCCGACACCAGGCTCGCCGATCAGCACAGGGTTGTTCTTCGTCCGCCGGGCGAGCACCTGGATCACCCGACGAATCTCCGCATCCCTGCCGATCACCGGATCGAGCTTGCCTTCTCGAGCTGCCGCGGTGATGTCCACCCCATACTGGTCGAGCGCCGAGGCAGTGCCCTCGGCTTCGGCACTGGTGACGCGCTTGCTCCCCCGTGCATTGTTGAAGGCCTTCGAGAGGGCATCCGGCGTGATCTTGAGGTCGCGCAGGATTTTCTTGGCGTCTGACTCGACTGCCGCCAGTGCGATAAGCAGGTGCTCAGTCGCGACGAAGGCGTCACCGAGCTGCTGAGCACGGTTCTCCGCGTCGGCCAGAACCCGAGAGAACGAGCCGGACAGCGCCGGCTGGCTAACCGAGGACCCGCTTGCCGTGGGTAATTTCGAAATCGCGCCCTGCGCCGCGGCACCGACCACCGCCGGATCACCGCCGACAGCCGTGAGCAGCGGCGCAACCGTGTTACCCGGTGTGAGAAGCAGTGCATGCAATAGGTGCGACGGCTCCGCATTGGGGTTGCCCGCAGTCAGGGCCGTACGCAGCGCGGTCGAGACCGCATCACGACTCTTGGTGGTGAGCTTGTTTGTGTCCATCTGTCCTCTAAAGACTTGAGTAGCCCTCACTCAACTATGCTCCTCTGAAGGTATCGGAGGCAACTCAAAGTTGAGTGTATTAGACTCAACCTCGCTCCAGGGGGCCTTATTCCTATATCTCGAGCTTTAGCGGCTCAGCGCTTCTTGGCTGATGATTGACTTGTCCAGAAATGCCCTCCCGTCGATCACGCGGCCAGTCGACCGAACCTTTAGCCGTGCCTTCTCCTTTTGCTTAGGTCCGCTCCCGCGTAGCGTCGATATGTGCAGGACGCGGCCGAAGCCCGTGGCCGAAGGCGACGCTCGAATCGAGCAGTGCTGGGCGGACTGTGTCTGATGGCGTTCGCATTGCTGGTCAGTTCAGTTGAGCTGGCGCCTCCGCTTGCCACCACGGTTGCAGCGATCGCCGGTTTCGGGCTCGTCATGTACGGCGTGCACCTGGCCTGGCTCGTGTTCTACGACCGCGAGCCCGAGGGGCCGTCCAGCTAGACGCTCAGGAAATCGCCCGCTCGATGCCGAGCGGTGGGGGACACGCCGCGACTTTCGGACGTCACGCGGATTGAGCGCTGGATTGCCCGAGTCAGAAGATGTGGCTATGACTGTGGCGGAAGGCGAGGAGTACCGGGCCGAGTTCGACGCTGTTGTGACGTTCTCCAACGGAGGCGAGCTGCGGGCCGAGCGATTTCGGGTAGATGTGCCCGACCCAGATGTGGACGAAGATCAGGTGGCAGCTCTCTTGACTGCCTCGCTCGGCCTGCTGATGACCGAACGCGTGGTGTTGCAACGGCTGCGAATATTCCCCGAGCCTCACAAAGGCACCCGCGGCGGCCCGAGTGACCGGACCACGCAGCCTGAGGTGACGCCTCGCCGACTGGTCGAACTGAGCCACGTCATCAAGGACGGCTTGATCACCTACCCGGGATTGCCGGGACCAGAGATCACTACGCATCTCACCCGCGAAGCCTCGCGAGCCGTCTACAGCGAGGGAACCGAGTTCCAGATCGACCGCATCAACATGATCGGAAACACCGGCACTTACCTCGACAGCCCGTACCACCGGTATGAGGGCGGGATCGACCTTTCCGGACTGTCGCTGACCTCGGTTGTCGACCTTCCCACGGTCGTCGTACGGACGGCTGGCAGTGGCGCACGGGCGGTCGACGTCACGGCTCTCGCATCGTTCGACGTCACCGCCAAGGCGGTGCTGCTGCACACTGGAGGGGACGAGCACTGGGGAACACCGCGTTACGCCGACGGGGCGCCCTACCTGACCAAAGCCGGTGCCCATTGGCTGGTCGAAAACCAGGCACGCCTAGTGGGGATCGATTCGATCAACATCGATGACATCGCCGATCGTGCCCGCCCCGCCCACTCACTCTTGCTAGCTGCCGGGATCCCGGTGGTGGAGCATCTGACCGGGCTCGGTCAGTTGCCGCCGTACGGAGCCCGGTTCAGCGCCGCGCCGCCTCGAGTTGCCGACGTCGGAACATTCCCCGTCCGCGCGTACGCCACCGTCCCGTAGAACTCGACAGTCTCTGCCTCGGCCGCAAGAAATGAACTCAAGGCAATGGTCGGCCGGGAAGGGCAAGCGGTGGCCGTCGGCTGCGTCGGCCGAGATGCACACCGCCGAGCGGATCAGCAGTGAATACCCGTGACGCGGGCATCGACTGAACTGCAGCCAGGAGCGAGGTCAGCTGCTCGACCCGAATCCGGAGTTCGTCAATGTCGTCTTGCATGGACAGAATCCGGCGAATGCCCTCGAGGTTGATGCCCTCGTCCTGGCTCAGCTTCTGAATCAGTCGGAGCCGGGCGATGTCCCGCGCCGAGTAGCGCCGACCACGCTTTGCGGTCCGGCGCGGCGACACCAGCCCCATCCGGTCGTAGGTCCTCAGCGTCTGAGGGTGCATCGCCGCGAGCTGAGCAGCAACTGAGATAACGAATACCGGCGCATCCTGATCGATGCGCTGCGGGAGCTCCGAGGCTGACGATGGGGTGCTCATCAATGCTCGACCTCCTACTGCGCAGCGAAGAGCTTGGCTCGAGGATCCGCAGCGCCTACCGCCTCGGCATAGTTGGCCAACGCCTGCCGGGCTTGATCGTTGAGCGCGGCTGGCACCAGCACATCGACGGTGACCAGCAGGTCGCCCCGCGTGCCATCCCGACGCCGAACGCCCTTGCCCCGAACCCGGAAGGTACGGCCATTGGGCGTGCCCGCTGGGATGCGAAGTTTCACCGGCGGACCGCCGAGTGTTGGCACCTCGATCTCGGCACCGAGCGCGGCTTCGGTGA
Source organism: Actinomycetota bacterium (assembly GCA_046732135.1). Classification (GTDB taxonomy): domain Bacteria; phylum Actinomycetota; class Actinomycetes; order Propionibacteriales; family Propionibacteriaceae; genus Microlunatus. The sequence goes on along the minus strand of JBKPML010000160.1, from coordinate 21,056 downwards.
AGGTGACCGGAGCGGTGAGAGTGAGATTGTCACCCTTGCGTCCGAAGATCGCATGCTGCCTAACGTGCACGATCACATATAGGTCGCCCGCTGCACCGCCGTTCTCGCCTGCGCCACCCCTGCCCTTGAGCCGGATCCGCTGATTGTCGGTGACACCCGCGGGGATCCGCACCTGCATGGTCCTGGTCGACTTGCCGCGACCCGAGCCGTGGCAGACCGGACACGGATCATCGACGACCATCCCCCGCCCGCGGCAATCCCGGCACGGCTCGGTGACCGCGAAGACGCCACCCGAGGTGGACGTCTGCATCCCGCTGCCCTCACAGGTGGGGCAGACCCGGGGCACGGTCCCGGCCTTCGCGCCGGTTCCGCGGCAGGCCTCGCAGGCCGCATCGGAGATCATCTGCATACTGACGGTGACGCCCTCGATGGCATCGACAAAGTCGACAGTAACCTCGCCCTCGACGTCACTGCCACGACGCGGACCACGAGCCGTCGAATAGCGCGTGGTACGGGTCGCGCTGCCGCCGCCACCAAACAATCCGCCGAAGAGGTCGGTGAAGCTGGTGTCGCTACCGGTGCGGAAGAGATCGTCTACCCCGACGCCGCCACCGGGGGTACGGCTGGCGCCGCCGGGGAAGCGGAAGCCGCCGCCACCGAACAGTCGGCGAGCCTCGTCGTACTCCTTGCGTTTGGACTCGTTCGACAGTACGTCGTTGGCCTCGGAGATTTCCTTGAACCGCCGCTCGGCCTCTGCGTTGCCAGGGTTCTGATCAGGGTGGTTGTCGCGAGCCAGCTTCCGGTAGGCCTTTTTGATCTCCTCAGGCTTGGCGTCCTTGCCGACGCCCAGGACCTTGTAGTAGTCCTTCTCAATCCAGTCCTTGGTACTCATCGACACCTCCCCTCGCCATAATCAACTTGGACATGCACTGAGCACGTCCAAGGACTTCGCTCGGCGCCTCGACTAGCTCGGGGCGCGTCTTACTTATCGTGGTCGCTGAGCTCGGGGTCATCTTGACCCGCCTCGGCCATCTCCTCGACCGGCTCCTGGTCGGCAACGGGTACCGCTGGCGCCTCCGGCTCCGGCTCTGCCACCGCTACCCGCGCGGGTCGCAGGATGCGATCACCAATCCGATAGCCGGGTTGCAGGATCTCCACGCAGGTGGGCCCGTCGATGTCGTCGGCGTGCGCATGCAACAAGGCCTCGTGAATATGCGGATCGAACGGATCGCCCGCCTCGCCGAAGGTCTCCAGCCCGTACTTGGCTGTTACCCGTTGGACCTCCTCGGCAACTGCCTTGAATCCGCCGGTCAGCTCCTCGTGTTCTCGAGCCGACCGGACGTCATCGAGCACCGAGAGGAAGTCCTTGAGCACCCCCTCGATCGTCACCTTGCGAGAAAGATCACGGTCGCGATCGACCCGACGCTTGTAGTTGACGTATTCCGCCTGCAGTCGCTGGAGATCAGACGTACGTTCAGCGAGGGACGCAGTCAGCTCGGCAATCCTTACCTGATCGGCTGCCGCCTGATCGGCACCCCTGCTTGGCGTCCCCGTATCGGTCTCTGCACCCGGCGCGGTGGGAGCCGCAGTTCCCTGCGGCTCCCTCACCTCATACGTCTCCGGATCGATGCGTCGGTTGTCCCTGACGTGGACCCGCTGTTCCGGCTCTTCGGCGCTGTTCTGTGATGTGCTACCACTCACTTGGCGTCACTCGTTCTCTCGTCCTCGTCAACGATCTCCGCCTCGACGACGTCCTCGTCGGCGCCGGAGCTCTCGCCATTGGTCTCAGCGTGGTCGCTCGGCTCCCCCGCCTCAGACGGCGGCTGCTGAGCTGCCTGGGCGGCGGCGTACATCGCCTGGCCAAGCGCAGCGCTGGTCGTGTTCAGCTTCTCCACCGCAGCTTTGACCGCGTCGTCGTCCGTGCCTTCTAAGGCCGTCTTGACCTCGGCGATCGCCTCCTCGACGGGCTTCTTCACATCGTCGTTGATCTTGTCGGCGTTCTCACTGAGCAACTTCTCGGTGCGGAAAACCAGGTTGTCCGCCTCGTTGCGCAGCTCGACAGCCTCGCGGCGCTTCCGGTCCTCCTCGGCGTGGGCCTCGGCCTCCCGGACCATCCGGTCGATGTCCTCCTTGCCCAGTGCCGACCCACCCGTCACAGTCATCGACTGCTCCTTGCTGGTGGCCAGATCCTTGGCGTTCACGTGCACGATGCCGTTGGCATCGATGTCGAAGGACACTTCGATCTGCGGCACACCACGGGGGGCCGGCGGCAAGCCGGTCAGCTCGAAGTTGCCGAGCGACTTGTTGTCCCGCGCAAAGTCACGCTCCCCCTGGTAGACCTGGATCATCACCGAGGGCTGGTTGTCGTCGGCCGTGGTGAACACCTCCGACCGCTTGGTCGGGATCGTCGTGTTCCGCTCGATGATCTTGGTGAACACGCCACCTTTCGTCTCGATGCCAAGGCTCAGCGGGGTCACGTCGAGCAGCAGCACGTCCTTGACCTCGCCCTTCAGCACGCCGGCCTGCAGGCTGGCGCCCAGAGCGACCACCTCGTCGGGGTTGACACCCTTGTGCGGCTCCTTGCCGCCGGTCAGTTCCTTGACGAGCTCAACGACAGCAGGCATCCGGGTCGACCCACCGACCAAGATCACGTGGTCGATCGAGCCGACGCTGATCTTGGCGTCGTCAATGACCGCATGGAATGGTGCACGGCAGCGGTCGAGCAGATCTGAGGTCATCCGCTGGAACTCCGACCGAGTCAGCTTCTCCTCGAGGTGCAGCGGACCGGCCTGACCCAGAGTGATGTAGGGCAGGTTGATCTGCGTCTCACTCGCCGAAGACAACTCGATCTTGGCCTTCTCAGCCGCCTCCTGGAGGCGCTGGCGGGCGATCTTGTCCTGCGAGAGATCCGTACCGTTCTTGTTCTTGAACTGCTTGACCAGCCAGTCGACGATCCGGGAATCCCAGTCATCGCCACCGAGCCGGTTGTCACCGTTGGTCGCCTTCACCTCGAAGACGCCGTCGCCGATCTCCAGCAGGGAGACATCGAATGTGCCACCACCGAGGTCGAAGACCAGAATGGTCTGGTCCTTGTCGGTCTTGTCCAGGCCGTACGCCAGCGCCGCCGCGGTCGGCTCGTTGATGATCCGGTCCACGATCAGGCCCGCGATTTCGCCGGCCTCCTTGGTGGCCTGCCGCTGCGCGTCGGAGAAGTAAGCCGGAACGGTGACGACCGCATGGGTCACCTGCTCACCCAGGTAAGCTTCGGCGTCCCGCTTCAGCTTCTGCAGCACAAATGCGCTGATCTGTTGCGGGCGGTACGTCTTGTCGTCGATCTTCGAGGTCCAGGTGGTCCCCATGTGGCGCTTGACCGAGCGAATGGTCCGGTCAACATTGGTGACAGCCTGACGCTTGGCCACCTCGCCGACGAGGACCTCGCCGCCCTTCGCGAAGGCAACCACCGACGGGGTGGTGCGGGAACCCTCGGCATTGGGAATGACGGTGGGCTCTCCACCTTCGAGCACGGCAACGACCGAGTTGGTCGTTCCGAGGTCGATGCCGACTGCACGAGCCATGTTGTTGTCCTCCGTAATGGATGTACTTGAGTCTGTAGCACTCAACTTACACCTTGAGCGCACTAGGCTCAATTCTGGAGGCGCCGACTTTATTCCCCAAATCGGGGCTCAAGGGTGTCCTGCGGCTAAGCCCCGAGAGGTTGGTGGTTCAATTCTCCACCCACTCGAGCAGGTCACCGGGCTGGCAATCGAGCACTCGACACATGGCCTCCAGAGTGCTGAAGCGCACAGCCTTGGCACGACCGTTTTTCAGTACCGCAACGTTCGCCGGCGTGAGACCAACTTGCTCGGAGAATTCACCGACGCTCATCTTGCGTTTAGCCAGCTCCACATCGATGCGCACCACGATGGGCATCAGATAACACCTTCCATGTCGATCCGCAGTGTCGTGGCCTGACGAAGGAGTGTGCGCAGCACCATCATCAAGAGCCCGAGCACTGTGACACCTGTCAACATCAAGAACAGCAGCAGCGGCGGTCCGGGGTCATCCGCGTTAACGCCGACGTAGAGAAATCCGCCCATGAGCACCACCCAGGCGGCAAGGATCGCCCACACGATCGCGTTCACCCAGGCCAGGGAGGCCCTCACTGAAGATGCGGTCGTTCTTGACCAAGGTGAGCAACCTCCAAGTAGACACGATCACCACCTGAATGCACAGCACCCAGAACACCGTCACGGCGGTCGCAGGCCACCTCAGGAGGCATGCTCCGGGTCTTCCTTGGCCATGTATGCGAACTGCCCGGGCAGCGAGAGGGTCTGGAACACGACCAAGACCCCGAACAGCAAGACGAGGCAGACTCTAAGAACAGTTACCGCTCGACGTTCGCTCGGCATCCACCGATGATCGGCTGTTATATATCGAATGTCAATAGGTAGTGTCGAATCACCTAAAATCGCCGCGGCGACCGGCACGGGCCGCTTCGACAAGGCGAAGGAGCAGTTCCCACAGCGCGGCGGTCACGCTAGCCGCCGGCCATGGCGCCAACGACCAGCAAGGGCTCCTCGCCGCTGATCACGCGACCGGGAAGTGGCGCGTCGGGCGACTCGTTGGACAGGTCCTCCTCGCAGGCGTAGAAGCGGATGAACGGGCGGCGGCGGCCGGTGCCCCGATCCCGGATCGTCCCGCACAGCATTGGGAAGTCGGCCTCTAGGGCGTCCAAGACTCGGCGTTGGGTTACCGGCGGCGCCAGATCCAGGTCTACTTCCCCGCTGATCCGAGCGAGGTTCTTCAGGTGCGCGGGCAACACGACCCTGATCATCGCAGTACCTGGACCTCAACCGACAGTACGGCCGGCAGGTCCCGAACGATCGGCGACCAGGTGTCGCCGTCGTCGGCCGAGCCGTAGACCTGGCCGCCTGTGGTGCCGAAGTAGATCCCGCACGGATCGAGGGTGTCGACCGCCATCGCGTCGCGCAGCACATTGACGTAGCAGTGTGTCTGCGGAAGACCTGCTGTGAGCGGCTGCCACTCGTCGCCGCCGCTACGGCTGCGATAGACCCGCAGCTTGCCCTCCGGCGGATAGTGCTCTGAGTCGCTTTTGATCGGCACGACGTAGACCGTGTCCGGCTCATTGGCATGTACGGCGATCGGAAACCCGAAGTCGCTCGGCAGGTTGCCGCTTATCTCCCGCCATGAACCACCGGCGTCGTCGCTGCGCATGACGTCCCAGTGCTTCTGCATGAAGAGCACGGCCGGCCGGGAAGGGTGCATGGCGATGCGGTGCACACAGTGCCCGACCTCTGAGTCCTGGTCGGGGATCTCACCCGACCTGAGCCCACGATTGATGGGCTGCCATGTTTTCCCCGCGTCGTCTGTGCGGAAAGCGCCGGCCGCCGAGATCGCGGCGAACATCCGATCGTGGTCGGCGGGATCCCGGATGATCGTGTGCAGGCACATGCCGCCGGCGCCGGGCTGCCAGCGCGGCCCTGACTCGTGGCTACGAAGCGCGGGCAGCTCCTGCCACTCCTTACCGCCGTCGGTTGTCAGGAAAATCGCGGCGTCTTCCGCCCCGGCGTATACCGTGTCGGGATCGTCCTGTGCCGGCTCCAGATGCCAGATCCGTTTGAACTCCCATGGCCGCGGCGTTCCGTCGTACCAGAGGTGCTCACCGACCTCGCCTTGGTAGCTAAAGCCGTTCCCGACCGGCTGCCAGGTCTGGCCGCCGTCGTCCGACCGCTGGATCACCTGCCCGTACCAGCCCGAAGTCTGGGATGCGTACAGCCGATTCGGGTCGGCCGGTGAACCGTTGACGTGGTAGATCTCCCAGCCACCGAAGTGTGGTCCGCTGACCTCCCATTCCTGCCGCTTGCCATCCGCCGACAGAACGAACGCGCCCTTGCGCGTGCCGACCAGAACCCTTACCCGACTCATGCCAAACTCCCCTCCGAGGGCCCGTTGCCGGTCTGCGCGATTATCGACAGCGCGCACGGCAGTCAGGTCCTTTTGACCGGTAGACCAGATCCCGCGCCGAAATTCATCGATATGGATTATCCGCCGACTGGTAGACGTTGCACCGCCAATTCGATCGGTACCGGATTGGCCAGTGAGTCGTACACGGCTGAAGTCCGGGTCACGAGCTGTCCGAGTTCGTCGAGGACGGGGTCGGCTGCGCTGGAGCGAACCCGCACTGTCACTCTCGCTCCAGCAAGTCCAGCCCGTACTGAGGCGAGTTCGAAGACGCCGCGCAGGTCTACGGTCGCCTCGATGGCGATCTCGAGTTCCTCGATGTGCACACCTCGCATCGCTGCCTTCGTGACGTAGGTCATGGCGACGCAGCCGCCCAGGGCTCCCAAGATCATCTCACCGGGCGACGGGCCACTGTCTCGGCCTCCGACCTCGGTAGGCCAGTCGGTACGGAACGTGAAACTCCGTGCCGTCAGCTCACCGGCCTCTTCGATCTCATCCGCATACCCATCTACAGCGAATCCGTCATCCCAGCGGTGCCGGGTTCGGATGGTGACAGTTGCCGCCTCGGGGTGCCCTCCGAGCTCACCGAGCGTCTCGTGCAGGAGTGGAACGTCGAGACCGTTGGTTGTCGCATCGGCCGTCATCTGCGCTTCCATGGCGATACTCCTTGCTGCTGTCGAGCGATGGCCCGAAGAGGCCAGCGTGACCGCCGAGGATGGGGCAGAGCATCGGTGAACTCGCCCATTTCAAGGCGATTGGTGCGGCTCGCTCAGCGCCGAGCGACAATGTCTCGTGCCCGGCGAGATCCAGGGGCCCGTGGAAGAGGGCCAGCGAGCCCTCGAGGCCGGGGACTGGATCGGCGCACGTGATGCATTCCAGGCTGCGCTTCAGCTAGGTGAGACCCCGGAGGCGCTCAATGGGCTGGGTACGGCGCTGTGGTGGCTCGGCGCGACGCAAGAGTCCATCGGCGCGCGCGAACGGGCGTACGCGGCATTCCGCCGCCGTCATGATCGGGGCGAGGCTGCCGGCATCGCGCTCGAATTGTGCGTGCATTACCGCGCCAACCTCGGAAATGCCGCCGCATCGGCGGGCTGGCTCGCTCGAGCGGCACGTCTGATCAACGACTTCGGCTTGGAAGAGCTTCGTGGCTGGCTGCTGCTAATGCAAGCGCTAGATGCCGATCCCGTCAGCTCCGAAGCGCTTGCCCGCAAGGCCAAAACGCTCGCCGGCGAGTTCGGAGATCTTGATCTCGAATTGTGCGCTATCTCCCAGGCCGGCGCGGCGCTGGTGTCGCAGGGTCGGGTAAAAGAAGGCCTGCCGCTTCTCGACGAGGCGATGGCTGGATCGCTCGGCGGTGAGGGTGGCAGGTTCGACACCGTCGTGTTCACCAGCTGCAACATGATCGGCTCCTGCACCGACTGCGCCGAGCTCGGGCGTGCGCTGCAATGGATCCGAGCCGCCGATCGGTTCACAAACCGGTACGGATGCCCATTCCTTTATGTGTACTGCCGAACGCGTTACGGCAGCGTACTCATTGCTTCCGGGCAGTGGATGCAGGCCGAGCACGAGCTGCAGACAGCCGTCGCCGAATCCGAGCACTCGCAGGCCGGTGTACACACTGAGGCCCTCGCGACCTTGGCTGGGCTTCGGCTTGCCCAGGGCCGCCTCGATGAAGCGCAGGGTCTGATCGCGGGTATCGAGGAGTACGCACCTGCTGTCCTCGCGGGTCTCTATCTGGCGCAAGGGAGAGTGTCGGCAGGGGCGGCCGTGGCAAGGCGCGCTCTTGATACCGGAGTTGGGAATCAGATTGACGCTGCGCTCCTGCAGGAGCTCCTGGGAGAAGCAGTGATCGCCCAGGGCGACAAGCAGATGGCCGCTGTGCGCGGACGGGAGTTGATCGAGCTTGGTTCGGATCTGGAGTGCCCGCTAATTCGCGCGCGGGGTGAACGGCTTGTCGGCCACGCCGAGAAGTCGCCGGCACATCTGAGCACCGCGGTTTCCGAGTTCACCGTCCTAGGTATGCCGTACGAGGCGGCACGCGCACGTCTGATGCTGGCTGAAGTCAGACCCACGGCCGAGGCAGAGGCAGCCGAGGCGGAAGCAAGAACTGCGCTGAAGGCCTTCGAGGATCTAGGGGCGGGGCGCGACGCGGACGCCGCTGCTTCGCTGTTGCGGATGCTTGGAGTACGAGCCGCCCGGACCGGCCCCAGAAATTTCGCCAGATTGACCAAACGCGAGGCAGAAGTGTTCGCGCTGCTCGGAGACGGGCTGTCCAATCCCGAGATCGCTCAGCGGCTCTACCTAAGCCGTAAGACTGTCGAGCATCACGTCGCCCGGGTCCTCTTCAAGCTCGGGCTGCGCAACCGGACCGAAGCCGCCGCGGCCGCAGTCCGCCAGCTTGCGCCGCAGGATTCCTCTTCCTTCAGACTCCCAGAAAGGCGTTAATGAATCCCGCCGATAGCCATACCATGATCCGCGTCCGTGGTGCACGTGAAAACAATCTGCGCAATATCGATCTTGACATCCCGAAACGCCGGTTGACCGTGTTCACCGGGGTATCGGGATCAGGGAAGAGCTCGCTTGTTTTCAACACGATTGCCGCGGAGTCGCAACGGCTCATCAACGAGACCTATAGCGCATTCATCCAGGGGTTCATGCCGAGCCTCGCCCGACCCGATGTTGACCTGCTGGACGGGTTGAGCGCCGCGATCATCGTCGACCAGGAGCGAATGGGAGCCAACTCGAGGTCGACTGTAGGCACTGCCACCGACGCGCACGCGCTGCTTCGCATCGTCTTCAGCCGACTCGGCGTGCCGTCGGCGGGGCCGTCGTTCCACTACAGCTTCAATCTGCCGGCCGGCGCTTGCCCTCGATGCGAGGGACTCGGCTCACAGTCCGCGATCGATCTCGACCGGCTCTTCGATCCCGCCAAGTCACTCGCCGAAGGCGCGATCACAGTTCCTGGTTACACCGCCGACGGTTGGCAAGTTCGCATCTTCACCGAGTCCGGATTCCTTGATCCGGACAAGCCGATTCGCGACTACTCCGAGGAGGAGAGGCAAACCTTTCTGTACGCCGAGCCGGTCAAGGTGAAGGTGGCAAACATCAACCTCACCTACGAGGGGCTCGTTCCCCGCATCCAGAAGGCGTTCCTCCAAAAGGACAAGGAGGGCCTGCAGCCGCACATCCGCGCGTTCGTCGACCGCGCCGTCACCTTCTCAGCATGCCCGGAGTGCGGCGGGTCCCGCCTCAACCAAGCCGCTCTCGCGTCGAAGATCGGCGGGATCAACATCGCTGATGCTGCCGCTATGCAGATCAGCGACCTGGCCGAGTGGGTTCGTACGCTCGACGACCCGTCGGTGGCGCCGCTCATCGCGACTCTGCAGCAGACCTTGGACTCCTTCGTCGAGATCGGGCTTGGCTACCTCAGTCTCGATCGACCATCCGGCACCCTGTCTGGCGGGGAAGCGCAGCGGACAAAGATGATCCGTCATCTCGGCTCGAGCCTGACCGATGTCAGCTACGTGTTCGACGAGCCGACCATCGGATTGCACCCGCACGACATCCAGCGAATGAACGAGTTGCTGCTCCGGTTGCGGGACAAGGGCAACACGGTCCTGGTCGTTGAGCACAAACCTGAGATGATCGCCATCGCCGATCATGTCGTCGATCTTGGTCCTGGTGCCGGAGCGAGTGGAGGACAGGTTCAATACGCCGGCCCGGTTGGCGGACTGCGCGCCAGCGGCACATTGACAGGCCGGCACGTCGACGACCGTGCCGCCCTAAAGCCGGAGGTCCGGATCCCGGCCGGACACCTGGAGATCCGCGGAGCGTGCACCCATAACCTGCGCAATGTCGACGTCGATATCCCGCTGGGTGTCTTGACGGTGGTCACCGGAGTGGCGGGGTCCGGCAAGAGTTCGCTGATCCACGGGTCGATGCCAAAGGACGCCGGTGTGGTAGAGGTGGATCAGGCGGCGATCCGGGGGTCTCGGCGAAGCAATCCGGCTACTTATAGCGGTTTGCTAGATCCAATTCGCAGCGCGTTCGCCAAGGCGAACAAGGTGAAACCGGCATTATTCAGTGCCAACTCAGAGGGCGCCTGCCCGAATTGCAACGGACTAGGTGTCATCTACACCGACCTAGCGATGATGGCCAGTGTAGCCACGATATGCGAAGAGTGCGGTGGGAACCGCTTTCAGGAGTCGGTGCTCGGCTACACCTTCCAAGGCAAGAACATCGCCGACGTCCTGGCAATGTCGGTCGACGAGGCTCACACCTTTTTCACCAAGGGCCCGACGCACACGATCCTGACGCGAATGCGCGACGTCGGGCTTGGGTATCTGAGCCTTGGGCAACCTCTGACGACGTTGTCAGGCGGTGAGCGACAGCGGCTGAAGTTAGCCATCCACATGGCCGACGCCGGCGGCATTTACGTTCTTGACGAACCGACGACCGGTTTACATCTCGCTGACGTGGCGCAGATGCTCGCGCTGCTTGATCGACTTGTCGATGCCGGGAAGACGGTCATCGTGATCGAACATCATCAAGCGGTGATGGCTCACGCCGACTGGATCATCGACCTAGGTCCCGGTGCGGGTCACGACGGAGGCCTGGTCGTCTTCGAGGGCACTCCGGCCGACCTGGTCGCAGATCGCCCGAGCCTGACCGGCCAGCATCTAGCGGCCTACGTCCAGGCGAGGTAGGAAGAACTGCCGGAGCAACCGGATTCCCAGTTCGCCGGACCGTCGATCCTCTGAACCGGATTCTGTGCCTCATCCAGGCTTTCGGCGCGGTCTTCGTAACGAGTAGGCGGCCCCCGGTGGGCGGCAGCAGCGTGTAGCCCGGGTGTGCTGCACCAGCGAGCGATAGCGCTGCATGTCGCCCTGCATCCAGACTGAGGCAGCCTCCTCGGACCGTTGTACGAGTTCGGTCAGCTCGTCATCACTGATGCTTCGATCTGTCATCGTTCGTCCTCCAGAGATCTGGCTTGGAGTCAGCGGCAGGTATAGCCGCCATCGATCGGGAGCGAAACCCCAGTGATCATCGAGGCCGCGTCGCTGAGCAGGAAGGTGATGGGTGCGGCGACCTCCTCCTCGGTGGCCCACCGGCCTAGCGGCATGGCCTCCAGGAAGGGGCGTTCGATGTCTTCCCGTCCCCAGTACCAGGCGGACATCGGGGTCATGACCACAGTGGGGTTCACGCTGTTGACCCGAATGTTGTACTTGCCCAGCTCGAGGGCGGACACGCGTGTGATGTTGTCGAGTGCAGCCTTTGAGGAGCCGTACGAAATATGCCCGGGAAGAGCCACCAAGCTGGCCTGGCTGGAGACATTGACGATGGAGCCTCCTCTGCCGAGCCGGATCATCGAGCGCGACGTGTACTTCGTGACCAGCAGGGCGCCCCGGGCATTGACGTTGATGACCTCGTCGAAGACCGCAATATCGGTGTCCATCGGCGTAGCGATCTCCCCGCCGAAACCGCCGGAGTTCACCACCCCCCAGACGTCGAGGTCCTCCAGCGCAGCGCGAACACTGTCCTCCGAGCCGAGGTCGAACGGCAGAGTGCGGGCGCCTGTCTCGGCCGCTAGATCAGCCAATGCCTCCTCGGACCGCCCGCTCGCGATCACATCGGCGCCCGCGTCGACTAGGTGCCGCACCGTAGCGGATCCAATCCCGCCACTCGCGCCGGTGACGAGGACGGTTCGGCCATCGAAGTCGATCATTTCCTCACTCTTTCCCGTTCGAGCGCGGCATCACAAGGTCCACAATGGTGGTCGACATCGCCATTCCTGGCGATATTCGCGACCTGGTGGGTAAAGACGTTCCACGGCAGTGGGGAGAACCGCTGATGAAAACCCTGCAGGTGCTCCGCGATCTGGCGCTGCTGCTTGCGCGGCTCGGCCTCGGTGGCATTTTGATCTTGCATGGCTGGATCCGTTGGCAGGGCACCGGTCAGGGCGTACAGAAGCAGGTCGACTATCTGACCCAGTTCGGTGTCCCCTATCCCACCGTGGCGGCCTGGGGCGCGATCATCCTCGAGATCGTCGGTGGCCTCTTTCTCGTTGTCGGCGCTCTGACACCCCTGGTCGCCTTGGCCGTGCTGATCGAGCAAGTCCTGATCGTCGCCTATACGAACTGGTACAAGGGCCCCGACCTGGTGAACAGCGACGGGACGTACGCCGGTGGTTACGAGCACAACGTCGCGCTCGGACTGCTGGCACTGCTCCTCATGGTGTTCGGGGCAGGACGCATCTCCGTGGATCGACTTTTCCGGCGACCCAAGTCCGAGCCCGACGAGGATGATGACCTTCCTTGACGATCCTCACAGCCTTTCCACAGAGATCGCACAGCAGACCCTCGGCAAGCCGTGTGACCCTAGATGCATGCCTCGTACCGATACCGCGACTCCGCCCCTGACCCGGCCGGATGGCACCCCGATTCGGATCCTTGCCGTCGATGACGAGTCCAGCCTGACCGAGTTGCTGTCGATGGCGATGCGCTACGAGGGCTGGCAGGTCACCACCGCCGGTTCCGGTGGCGACGCCGTGAAGGCGGCTCGGGAGGTGCGGCCAGACGCCATCGTCCTGGACATGATGCTGCCCGACTATGACGGGCTTGAGGTGATGCGTCGGATCCGGGCCGAAGACCCGAATGTTCCGGTGATCTTTCTGACGGCAAAGGACGCCGTCGAGGATCGGATCGGCGGTCTAACGGCAGGCGGTGACGACTACGTCACCAAGCCGTTCAGCCTCGAAGAAGTGATTGCCCGCCTTCGAGCCCTGTTGCGACGGAGCGGCGCCGCGCTGGCCAGGAGCGACTCGACGCTGGTGGTCGGCGATCTGACACTTGACGAGGACAGTCACGAGGTGAGTCGGGGCGGTGTTGAGATCCAGCTGACCGCGACCGAGTTCGAACTGTTGCGATACCTCATGCGCAATCCTCGCCGGGTGCTCAGCAAGGCGCAGATCCTCGATCGCGTCTGGAACTACGACTTCGGCGGCCAGGCCAACGTCGTCGAGCTGTACATCTCCTATCTTCGCAAGAAGATCGACGCCGACCGCCCGCCCATGATCCACACGATGCGCGGCGCTGGATATGTGCTACGCCCGGCGGCATGAATGGCTTTGAGCGTTGCGCCACCTTCCGGCCCTAACGCTCCGCCTCCTCCGTTCGGCCGGGGGACGCTGGGCCGGAAGCTTCTCGTACGGGTCGTCGCACTGGTCGCTGCGACCGCGGTGCTGCTGGGTCTGCTGACCACGTTGGCGACACGGCAGCTGCTGCTTGATCAACTCGACCGCCAGCTCGACTCGGCCTTGGCTCGGCAACAGCAATACCGCTCCGGGACCGACGGTACCGGCGAGCCAGATCGAGGTCCGCCGCCGGGCGGTATCCGGGTACCCGGCCAGCAGATCGGCACCCTGGCTGCAGAGTTCGTGGACGGGCAGATGCCGCGGGTCGGTTTGCTGCAGAACAACCGTGCCGACATACGAGTCTCGAACGAAGAGTGGGAATCTCTTATCAACCAGCTTCAGTCGGTGCCGGTTGACGGGGATCGAGTCTCCCGGAATCTTCCCGCCGGCCTGGGCCACTATCGCCTGATCGCGGAATCTCGCGACTACGGGACCGTCGTGATCGGCTTGCCCCTCAAGGACGTCGACACCTTCCTGGCTGAGCTCATCGGACTTGAAGTCATGCTGGCGCTGCTCGCTCTCGCCGGCTCCTTCCTCGCCGCCCGCGCTGTCCTCGCTCGCAGTCTGCGACCGCTCAATCGGGTGGCCGCAACCGCGCAGCAGGTATCTCAGTTGCCGTTGGACCGGGGTGAGGTTGCGCTGGCCGTGCGGGTGCCACCAGAGGACGCGGATCCGACCTCCGAGGTGGGCCGGGTCGGCCAAGCCCTCAACCACATGCTCAACAATGTCGAGGAGGCACTCGCCGCCAGGCAGGCGTCGGAAACGAGGGTGCGTCAGTTCGTAGCCGACGCATCGCACGAGCTGCGTAATCCGTTGGCCGCGATCCGGGGCTATGCCGAACTGACCCGCCGCAGCGGCGAAGATCTGCCGACCGACGCTGCCTACGCGATCTCGCGCGTCGAATCCGAATCGGAGCGGATGTCACGACTCGTCGACGACCTGCTGTTGCTCGCCCGGCTGGACTCCGGTCCTGATCTTGAGGTGGGGATGGTGGACCTCAGCGAGGTTGTGATCAACGCAGTCAGCGACGCACGGGCGGCCGGGCCAGACCACACCTGGGGCCTGGCGCTGCCAGACGAGCCCGTGAGCGCGCTGGGAGATAGACACCGCCTGCATCAGGTCGTGGCCAATCTGCTGGCCAATGCGCGTACGCATACCCCACCCGGCACCCGCGTCGAGACCGGCCTGACCGTACGCGACAGCCGGGCGCTCATCGCGGTCACCGACAACGGACCGGGAATTCCCGATGGTATCCGCGACCAGATCTTCGAGCGCTTCACCCGCGCCGACACCAGCCGGGTCCGGAACTCGCAGTCTGCCGACGGGGGCAGTACGGGCCTCGGCCTGGCGATCGTTGCCGCGGTCGTCGAAGCCCACCACGGTCGGGTCAGCGTCAGCAGCCGGCCTGGCCACACGCAGTTCTTGGTCGAGCTACCGCTGGCGCCGCAGCAGAGTTACGCAGGGTCAGGTCCGGACATGCTAGCGCCGCCGCCTCAGCGGACGGCCTGAGACGCGGCTTGCGCGCCGGGTTTCCGGCCGATGACGACCGTGGCCTCAAGATCATCAAGATGCGCCACCCGAGCCGACAGGCCGGCATTGGCCAACAGGCCGACGGCCACCGGTGCCTGTTGAGCGCTGGTTTCGAGGAGCAGGTGGCCACCCGGAATCAGCCAGCGCGCCGCTTCGGCGATCACCCGGCGTTGCACCGCCATACCGTCAGGTCCACCGTCAAGGGCATGCACCGGTTCATGCAGCCGAGCCTCGGCAGGCATGAAGTCGATCGCATCGGTCGGTACGTACGGTGCGCTGCAGACCAGCACATCCACGCGTCCGGCAAGCTTCGCAGGCAGCGCCTCGTACAGATCGCCCTCGGAAGCCTGACCACGACCCGCAAGGTTGCGTCGCGCACAACCTACGGCGACCGGGTCGAGATCGGCTGCGTAGAGCTCGATGCCGGGCACACTCTCGACCAACGCAGCCCCGATCGCACCCGAGCCGCAGCACAGGTCGACCACGACGGCACCCGACCTGGTCAGGCCGACGGCCTGCTGGACCAGGAACTCGCTGCGGCGCCGAGGCACGAAAACGCCCGGCTCGACGCGAATCCGCAAGCCGCAGAACTGCGCCCAGCCCAGGATGTACTCCAGCGGCTCCCCAGCGACCCGACGATCCACCATTGTGCCCAGCTCGATCGGTGTTTGTGCAGCAGTGATCAACAGCTCGGCCTCAGCTTCTGCAAAGACGCAGCCGGCGGCACGTAACCGAGCGACGATCGCGCGTTCCGTTGGCAAGACACCGGGATGCTACCTAACGTGACAGACCCGGCGGACACTTATGCCATACGGCGCTGGCGATATCCCTACCTGCAATTCGGTCGCTAGCCTGATGGCGACGCCGGTTGGGGCGGGGCAGCGTAGCGGTATGACCACCAACCCGCAGTCCGAGCATCCTGCCAGCACCGAGGTTCTCGACCTCTACGACGTCCTCCCACCGGCCAACGCCCACTCAGAAGCAGGAGCGGAGAACGTGACCGCGATGATCCGAGGCATCGGCCACAACCTGGCCGCCATACTCGGGATGTTCGCAGTCGCGCTGATCTCGTTCGTGGCCTGTACGGTCTTGTTCAGCCTCGGGGTCGGTCTCGCCGTCCTGTTCGTCGGGCTGTTCATCCTCGTCGGTTGTCTCATTGTGGCGGGTTGGTCAGCCAGCTTGACTCGGCATCTCCTGGGCTACGCCGGTGTTTCGCTGCCGGCAACCCGCTATCCGGTCCTCGGCGCGGGCATTCGCGGCAAGCTCCGCCCGCTCGCGTATGGGCAGTCCTGGCGAGACCTGCTTTTCGTGTTGATCAACTTTGTGCTCAGTACAATCAGCTTCTCGCTGGCCATCACTTGGGTGGTCGCCGGACCTGCGGGCATCACCTATTGGTTCTGGAGCACCTTCCTGCCAGACGACAATCGGGGCCTGCCGGCGTTGGTGGGGTTCCCGAGCCACTTCGCCGACGTGATCTTCAACGAGATTCTCGGGGTGATCTTCCTGGTGACGGCACCGCTGGTGCTGCATGGTCTGGTCCGCCTGCACGGCGCGGTGGCCCGAGGCTTGCTTGTCGACGAGGCATCTGCCCTGCGGCAGCAGGTCAGTGAGCTGACGTCCAGCCGGGCCGCCGCCGGCGGGGCTGAGGTGCACACTCTGCGCAAGCTGGAGCGAGATCTGCACGACGGTCCCCAGCAGCGTCTGGTACGGCTCGGCATGGATATTTCGGCGGCCCAGCGGCGCCTTGAGGGAGACCCGGCGCAGGCCAAGGCGCTGCTCGACGAAGCGTTCGCCCAATTTCAAGAGGCTCTCGCCGAGATCCGTACGCTCTCCCGCGGCATCGCGCCGCCCATCCTTGCTGACCAGGGGCTCCGAGCGGCGGTGACGGCCCTTGCCGCCCGCGGCAACGTGCCAACCTCGGTTGATGTGGAGGACGTCGTCCTCTCCGAAGCCGCGTAGAGCGCCGCCTACTTCGTGGTCGCCGAATCCCTGGCCAACCTCGAAGAGCACAGTGCAGCCAGGCATGCATCGGTCGAAATCCGCGCCGTTGGTGCGCTGGCCGTGATCACGGTTGCTGACGACGGTGTCGGTGGCGCGTCGATTGCCAAGGGCCACGGGCTGGCCGGGCTGGCCGACCGGCTGGCCGGAGTCGACGGGAGCCTCACCGTATCGTCGCCTCCCGGTGGTCCGACGCAGGTCACGGCGACCATCCCACAGGGAGAACGCCGTCCATGACAGCCTGTGGGTGTGCGCTCGGGCAGGTTACGGGTCATAGTTGCCGACGACTCGGTGCTGCTTCGGGAAGGCCTGATCCGGCTACTGGGTGAGGCGGACTGCGACATCGTTGCAGCCGTTGGAGATGCCCCGGGCTTGCTCGCCGCGGTCGTCGAGCAGCGGCCCGACGTTGCGGTAGTCGACGTACGGATGCCGCCGACGATGACCGACGACGGTCTCCGAGCGGCCGTGGCGGCACGAGCTCAGCAACCAAACCTGGGCGTCTTGATGCTCTCGGCATACATCGAACTGAGCTACGCCGATGCACTGCTGTCCGACGGGGCGCGGCCGGGTGGGATATTTGCTGAAGGATCGGGTCACCTCGCTCGACCGATTGTCCGACGCGCTGCGGACCATCGCCGCTGGCGGGACCGTCCTCGATCCGGAGGTGGTCGCTCAACTGCTGGTCGCCCGACCGTCCGACCCGCTGGCCGCACTGACCCCGCGGGAGCGGGAGGTGCTCGCCCTCATGGCGGAGGGTCGGAGCAATGCCGCGATCGCCGAGCGGCTTGTGGTTTCCGGCGGCGCAGTCGAGAAGCACATCTCGAACATCTTCGCCAAGATCAACTTGCCGGACCTTGGCTCCGACAATCGTCGTGTGCTCGCCGTCCTCACCTGGCTGAAATCCCGCTAGCCTCTTTCCCGAACTGGGCGCGGGAGGCCGGTAGTCTCAGGCCATGGCGGCCGAACGCGTCGAGTTTGAGGTCGGCGATCGGGTCGTCAAGATCAGCAATCCGGATCGGATCTATTTCTCCGAACGCGGTGAGACCAAGCTTGATCTTGCTCGCTACTACCTCTCAGTCGCCGATGGCATTGTCAACGCCCTGTACCACCGGCCGTGTATGCTGCATCGCTTTCCCGACGGCGTCGACGGGGAAAAAGTCCACCAGAAGCGGCTGCCCTCCGGAGCGCCACCGTGGATCGAGACCGTACGGGTGCACTTTCCGCGCTTCAATCGCGACGCCGATGAACTCTGTGTCAACCATCCTGCTGACGTGATCTGGGCGGTCCAGATGTCGACGGTCGAGTTTCACCCATGGAACTCAAGACGAGACGACACGGAGTCGCCTGACGAGTGGCGCATCGACATCGACCCGATGCCGCTGGCAACCTATGCCGATGTTCGCCGAGTGTCGGCCATCGCACAGGAGATTCTCGGCGAGCTGGGGGCAGTTGGCTACCCCAAGACCTCAGGCGGAAAGGGTCTGCATATTTACGTACGGATCCCGCCCGATCATGGCTTTGCCGACGTGCGGCGGGCGGCCTGGGCCTTTGCTCGGGAAGTTGAGCGACGCAGCGACGGGATGGTGGATCTGACCTGGTGGCGCAAGGATCGCGATCCGGGCTCGGTTTTCGTCGACTACAACCAGAACGCTCGAGATCACACGATCGCCAGCGCCTATTCGGTACGCGGCACCCCAGCAGGGATCGTCTCGGCGCCGATTCGCTGGGACGAAATATCCGAGGCTGAACCGGCGGACTTCACCATTGCCACCATGCCGGCGCGATTTGCCGCAATCGGTGATCTGCACGCTGCCATCGACGATCATCCTTATCCGCTTGATCAACTGCTCGAGTGGGCCGATCGTGACGAGCGCGACAGCAAGGAGGGCCCCGCCGACGCCGACGGATAGTCAAAATTGCGACTGCTAAGCCAATCCCTTGCCCTTCAGCCATTCAGCCGCAACTTGATCAGGATCTTGATGCTCGGAGTCGACCTTCTTGTCGAGTGCCATCAGATCCTCAGTAGTCAGTGCCTCCTGAACGGCATCCAAGGCAGCTGTAGCGGTCTGGTTGCCGGCCACGTCGGACCGCACCAGCGGGATCACGTTTTGCGGCAAGATCATCGACTGCGGATCCTCGAGTTGGACGTAGCCTTTCTCGGCAATCACTGCATCGGTGGTGAAGAACGTGGCGACCTGAATCTTGTTTGAATCCAAATCGCTGATCTTGGGCGGGTATTTCGCATATGGCTTGAAGGCCTTGAACTTGGCCCCGTAGATCTGTTCCAGACCCTCCGGTCCGTACGTACGTTTCTCCAGCTCCGGCGGTCCGCCCAAGATCGCGCCGCTGGCGATCTTCCTCAGGTCATCCAGTGAGGTGATGCCGTTCTTCGCCGAGTAGTCCTTGGTCACGACATAGACGTCCTGATCGACTGCCGGTGACGGCTTGAGGACCTTGAGCTCACTTGGCAGTGCCTTGGGCAGTGCGGCCTCGACCTCTTTAGCCGTCGTTGCAGTGGTGTTGGCATCGAAGTAACTCAGCAGGTTGCCGGTGTACTCGGGCACAACTGAGATCGACTGGTCCTGCAGCGCTTTGATGTAGATCTCCCGGGATCCGATGCCCAGCTTCGTCGAGGACTGGACATTCTTCGCTCGCAGGGCTTGCGAGTAGATCTCAGCCAAGATCTTCGACTCAGTGAAGTCGGCGGATCCAACAACGATCTCGCCTGCGGCACTGGATTCGGAAGCCGACGGTTGCCCCGAGGCATTGCTGAGGGGATTGCTATTGACTCCGCACGCCGTCAGCCCTACGGCGGAGATCCCGACGACGGCACCGACGAGCCTCGTCTTGAACTTCATCTCGAACTCCATCTCGACGCGGGAACCCCGCTGCCGGACTAGTTACGCAGGCACTGCGAGGGCGGAGCCAACCGTCTTGCTGCGCGGACGCGCTCGCCGCGCGAACAGCCAGGCGATTGTCCCAAGCACCACGTCCAAGACGATAGCCAGCAGGGCCACCAAAAAGGCCCCCGCGAACATTTCAGAGTAGTTACGGTTCGCGTTGCCCGTGATGAGCAGCCGGCCAAGCCCCGTACCGGAGCTGTACGCAGCGATAGTGGCAGTGGCCACAACCTGCAGGGCTGCGCTTCTCAGACCTGAGATAACAAGTGGCAGTGCGAGCGGCCACTCAACCTTGCGCACGACCTGGCCGCCGGACATGCCCAGAGCCTGGCCGGCGTGCACAGCTTCCCGATCAGCCCCGTGGATCCCGGTCGCCGTGGCCGTCAGAATCGGCGGCAAGGCCAGCACCGCGAGTACGCCAACAATGGGGCCCACGCCGGTGCCTAGGAGCAGGACGGCTAGCACCAGCAGACCGAGGCTCGGAATCGCTCGTGCCGCGTTGCTGAAGCCGATGACCAGGAACGAGCCTCGGCCGGTATGACCGATCATGATTCCCACCGGAATCGCGATCAATGCGGCGATTCCAACTGCCGCAACCGTGTAGGCAAGGTGCTGAAGAAGCAGGTAACCGATCCCGCTCTCCCCTGTCCAGTTGGCAGGATCCTTCAAGTAGTCGAAAAGGTTCATGCGGTCCGACCCCGAAGCCAGGGGAGGCTTCCTCGCTGGACCAGCAAGATCAACCCATCAAAGAGGAAGGCGAGAACCACCGTGAGCACGAGACCCACGATGATCGGCGTGTAGAAGAAGCTGCCGAATCCGAGGTCGAAGAGCTTGCCGAGCGCGCCGCTGCCTACCAGCGCCGCAACGCTGACCAAGGCGATGTTCGAAACTGTCACGACACGTAGGCCGGCGAAGACCACCGGCATTGCCAAGGGCAGCTCAACCCGGAAAAGACGTCGAAACCAGCCGTAGCCGACCGCAGCCGCCGATTGCTTCACGAGGGGCGAGACCGATCGCAGACCGTCGACGACGCTCCGCACCAGCAGCGCAATGGAATAGATGGTAAGCGCAGCCGCGACATTGATCGGATTGAGGATCTTCGTGCCAAGCATCAGAGGCATCAAGACGAACAGAGCCAACGATGGAATCGCATAGATGACACCGAGGATTGCGAGCAGGAGGTTCGCTGCCCTCCCAGTCTTGAAAACCAGATAGCCAACCGGCAACGAGATCAGGAAGGCAACCGCCACCGGGACCATGGCCAAGATCACATGTTCGACAAGCAGCCGGCCGATCATCTCAAGGTTGCGAGTGAGCCAATCCCAGTCGAGATTCACCTGACCGGCGCCTCCGATGACTCGGCCACGGACTCGCGCTCTTCCTCCCACGGCCAGCTATGTCCATTGGTCGCACCAGCCTCAGGCACCAGGTCCACCGGCACGCCATCAGTGATA
>JBKPML010000159.1:0-6660 GCA_046732135.1 Actinomycetota bacterium | reverse complement strand
GTCGGCCGGGAGGACAAGTCCGGCGCTCGCGGGTTCGGGTGTCGGCTGTGGATTAGCCGGGCCGCATGCGGCTCGGTGATACACGGGCCGTATGGCGGCTAGCTGGCCGTCACCTCACATGTCCCAAAGTCATTCATTCCTTGGACCACCTCCTTTCCGTGTGCATCCAAGGTAGGCGGCATCTAAGTGCCGGTCAACGACATTTCCGCGGGACGAGAGCGTCTCCGACGGGCCGAGTTGCCATCAGGGCTCCGCTCTGCGCACAAGGCCACGAATACTCGCCCGACAGGTCCTTCGGCCGTTATCACTGGGCACGGGTCCTCGGATGTTGCCGCGCTCGCGTCCTGCCCGTGGTAAGAGAGAATGGCAATCGTGAGCGACTTGATCGATACCACCGAGATGTACCTGCGGACGATCTATGAGCTCGAAGAGGAGGGCATCACGCCGCTCCGCGCACGGATCGCCGAACGGTTACAGCAGAGCGGGCCGACGGTCTCCCAGACAGTCTCTCGGATGGAGCGGGACAACCTGGTTCACGTTCAAGGCGACCGGCACCTTGAGCTGACGCCGGAAGGCCGTGCCCGGGCAACCCGGGTCATGCGCAAGCATCGGCTCGCGGAGCGGCTGCTGATTGATGTCATCGGGCTGGACTGGGAGAAGGTGCACGACGAGGCGTGCCGGTGGGAGCACGTCATTTCTGAAGACGTCGAACGTCGGCTCGTCGAGCTGCTCCATGCACCGACCGAGTCGCCCTACGGTAATCCGATTCCTGGGCTGGCAGAACTGGGCGTGCTGGCGACCGAAGCGTCGTTCCGCAACGGCAACGAGCAGCTGCAGGAAGTGGTTCGCCGCGGTTCCGGGGAGCCGATCCGGGTGGTTATCGAGCGGATGAGCGAGGAAATCCAGAAGGATGTCGACATGATGGGCACGCTGAAGCTGGCCGGCATCATCCCCGGAGCTGAGGTCAGCGCTGAGGCCGGTGGGCTTGGCGTGCGGCTGGCCGCCGAGGGATCGCCTGCCTGCGAAATCGATCGTGAGGCATCGACGCATCTCTTCGTGTCGCGTGTCTGAGCTACGCCGCATGGGCATGGTCGACCGCGCCGCCAGTGGAGAGGTGGACTGGCGGGCTTACCTGGCCAAATTCCACGCCGAACGTACGGGAATCATCGAGGCGGTGCTGTCCCGGTCCATGGCCGGCGATCACTCGCCCTACCGATGGTTGGCAAGAGCCGTCTCCGATACGGCGACGACGGTGCTCGACCTTGCCTGCGGCTCAGGAGCCATGTCACGCGAACTGGCTCGGCCCGGGCGTACGGTCGTTGGCCTCGACATCTCCGAGCACGAGCTTGCCTTGGCGGCTGGACGGGGGCCCGGGCCGTTGGTACGTGGCGACGGTGTACGGCTGCCCTTTCGCGACGCATGTTTCGACGTGGTGACCAGCTGTCTCGGGCTCGTCGTTGTGCAGCCGCTCACTGAAGTGATCGAGGAGATTGCGCGAGTCCTGCGGTCTGGCGGGGTGCTTGCCGGCATCGCTCCCGCGATTCGGCCGCTGGCCCCGCGAGATGTTCGGGTGCTGACCCGCATCAACACTCGGCTGCGGACCAAACCCCAATTTCCGGGCCCGGTCGAACTAACCGGCTTCGCCAAGACCCTGGAGATGCACGGTATGACCGCGATGGAAGACGCTCGAGAGCGTTATCGCTTCCCGATCCGAACCCGGTCCGACGCCGAGCTGGTCATGTCGGCGATCTACCTGCCGGAGACGCGGTGGTCGCGAGTCGAAAGTGCCATCGAGTTCCTGGAGGACCGCCTGGCGAAGCGTGAAGTAGTCGAGATCGCCATACCAATGCGCCGGATTGTGGCGATTAAGTGAATGCCGGAATACCGGGGGGCATCTGCTAGTTGTTCTGCAGGACCGTCGATCCGATGGGCGCAGGTCTTCCTGCACACGAGGAGCACAAACTATGCCAACGATCAACATCAGTGCCGAGGACTTTGAGGACACCGTCACGAAGAATGACATCGTGCTGGTCGACTTCTGGGCTGACTGGTGTGGGCCGTGTAAGAGGTTTGCGCCGATCTATGAGAAGGCGTCGGAGGAGTACGGCGACATCACGTTCGCAAAGCTCGATACCGAGGAGAATCCGGGCCTTACGGCGGCGCTCAACATCGAGGGCATTCCGACCCTGATGGCGTTTCGCGAGGGGGTGCTGGTCTTCAATCAGGCTGGTGCGCTACCGGGTTCGGCGCTGAAGCAGGTCATCGACGCGGTGAAGGGCCTCAACATGGAGGAGGTCCACGCGGAGGTCGCGAAACTTCAGGCTGAACACGAGCACCAACACCAGCACTGAGCGTTTCTGCACGCCCTGAGCATGTCGGGAAGTTCAGCTGGCGCAACTTTCGATCACATCGACAAACCGCTGCGATGCTTGATCTGCTTTCACTGCAGTAACGACATCGATCAATGGCGCGGCCGGATCCACGAAGGTCCGGCCGCGTTCTGCATCACGGAGCCCTATGCGAATTGGCATTCGTTGCGTAGCGAACCGTTCCGGATTGGTCAACATCACGAGCGCACCGGCATCCCCAATCAACCGGCGGTGCCGTACGTGCAACAGTTCACCCGCCAGTCGTATCGCCGGATGATCATGTTCAATGAGCCGCTCGATGGAGGCTTCGGAGGCGGTTACCTGATTAAAGACGTCTAGCCCGTACATAGTGATGGGCAGTCCCGAGCCGAGCACGATTGCTGCTGCTTCGGGATCATGGCCAACATTGAATTCCCCCGGCTCATCGGTCTGCGCGACCTGTCCGCCGACGAAGATCAACTTATCGATCGAGCCGGCGATCTCCTCGAGATGATCACGTACGAGCATCGCGAGGTTGGTCTGCGGCCCCAGCGCCAGTAACGTCACCGGCCGCTCGGCGTCTCGAATGGTATTGCGAAGAAGATCAACGGCAGTGTCTGGCTCAGGCTCCCGTCTTGAGGCAGGTATCACAAGGTCACCGAGGCCATTGAGACCGTGCTTGTGACCTTCTCGCGGGCCGGCCCCCGTTAGCGTCACATCCGCTCCAGATCCAACGGGTACGGTCGCAGCACCGGCAATTTGGAGCACCGAGCAGGTATTGCGTGCAACCTGTGTCAATGCGACGTTGCCTGACACACAAGTGACGGCCCTAAGGTCAAGCTCTAGATGAGCCACCGCATACAGCAGAGCGAGGGCATCATCAACGCCGGTGTCAACATCGAGCACCACCCGAATCGCCACAGCAGCATGTTCCCAGGCAGCTCGTCCGGCTACCCTGTGTCACCGGCCCCCATAGCTCAGGGGATAGAGCAAGGGTTTCCTAAACCCTGTGTCGCAGGTTCGAATCCTGCTGGGGGCGCTGTGTGATGTTTCGGGACACCGTTGGCAGGTGCCTTGGAGATCGTTGCATTTTCAGGGTCTCTTTTGGTGGGCCGGGGGGCGGGCCGGTGTTTCCGGCCTTCACACGGAGCGTCGAATCCGCGGCGGCTCGACGGGTTCGAGCGCGGCGGATGAGGGCTGAACAGTGCCGTCCGCGTTGCGCGCAACGACTAGGCACAACGCAGCAAGAACCAAAGCGATCGGACCGTTCAAGAACCTCTCCCAAGGGCTTTGTGAGAGGAAGTTGCCGAACGCGGAAAGGGTCAGGATCACGACCAGGACCCACGTAACAATCCGCGCAACGGTAGGTGAGATCCAGCGGATCCTAAAGCCAGCACGCCGCAGGACGACTGAGGCTGCGAAGCCGTAGAAAACGATGGCGACGGCGCTGGCCAGCCGGAGGCTCGTCGGAAGCTCCGTCTGCGTGCCGCCCCAGGCGCCACGCCCAAGTGGAGCACCCGCGGCGAGCGCCAGCTGGTAGACGGCGTAGCCGGCGAAGCCCACACTGGCCGCGACCGCGCTCCGTTTGGCGACTATTGCGTTTCTCATGGCATTCCTTTCGCTACAGACCAGGAACTCATCCACCTGATCACCAATGTCACGCTGACAACGCCTGCGAGCGAAAGCTAGGGCACAATGGCTGTCTTTGATAGGACCTATATCGGCAACGCGCAGCAGCCGGATCTTGGCTGCGCTGAACTCGGCCGTGTTGAGCAAGTGGTGCTTGGGTTCGGCAAAAGCCCTGGTGAGAGCTCTAGATCGCTGGGCGAGCTAGGAGTAGTCCTCCGTCGACAGGCAAGGTGTGGCCGGTGATCCAGCTGGCGTCGGTCGAGGCGAGGAACGCGACCGCGCCCGCGACATCCTCTGGCTCGCCGACGCGGCCTAGTGGGTACAACGGCTTCATGCGGTCGGCTCCGCCCTCCTGGTTGTCCCAAACTCGAGTCCTGATCGTGCCCGGCGCGACCGCGTTGACGCGGACGCCGTCCGGCGCCAGATACATCGCTAGATTGCTCGTCAGCGCAGTGATCCCTGCCTTTGCCGACGCGTAAGGCTCGCGGCCCAGAGCGACCTGCGCGTTGATTGAGCTGACAGTCACGATCGCCGGGGCCCCGTCGCTGCGTCGAAGGAATGGGATTGCTGCACGGCATACGCGCGCAACCCCGACAAGGTTCAGGTCGAGGAGCCTAAGCCATATCTCGTCGCCGATTTCCTCGAAGGCGCCATGCTCAGTGTCTCCGCCAGCGACGTTGATTACGACATCGAGCCCCTCGAGATAACGGACCGCCTGACCCACCGCCTCCTCGACCGAAGACCAGTTGGTGACGTCCATCCTCAATGAAAGATGCTGGCCGGGGTGAACCGACAGCTCAGCTTTGACCTCCTGGGCCGCGTCCAGATCAAGATCAGTGATGACTACCCGGGCGCCTTCCCCCGCCAGCCGTCGGGCGCACGCCCGACCGATTCCGTATCCGCCGCCAGTGATCAGCGCCCTCGAACCGGTGAAACGCACGAGCCCTGTCATGCGTCCACATTGGCACCCGTCCCAACATGTTTGTGCAGACCGTCACGACTTGTGTCGCCGGAGCCGTCATCCAAATCGGTACCCGACGTGGCCGCGTTCAATTCTTCCGATCCCTTCAATGTGGTCAGTGAGAACGAGGTTCGAGTCTGCCGCCGCTTCGTCAAACAGCCGAGCGCGCGTCCTGGCGACATGCGCGCCAACTGATCTTCGTCCGTCCAGCACTTCCATTCAGAGGCAGCCATCACATGCCGGGCACGAGGGAACATCAACCGGCCGCCGTCCGCAAGACCCCGATATGGTGGATGCGCGTGCGAAAGGACGACCACATCGATGTCTCTGCGGGAGAAGCAACGGCATCTGGCAGTCGCTGATGATGTGGCCAGCGATGTCGCCAATCTGGAAGGTTGGTGTCCGTTCCGTCATGGTCTGTGCCTCACATCCGAAGGCTGACACCGACCACGATCTGTCCGCAGCTGACAACGCTATTCAGCGAAGCCGCCGAGAGTTTGGCGCATTGACCCTGAGCCACCGATAGCCGTAGCCCTCCAGGGTCAGCTCGCATTTGCCGTCTTCGTCTGGGGTCGTTGACCCCTCCTGGAGCAAGTCCATCAGAGTCGCTCCCGCGGCCAAGTCGCCAAGCTCCAAGGGCACGGTGACCCCGTCGGGACTGAGGTTGTGCAAGGCCACGAGCGAGCCGTCGTCCCAAGTGCACCGGTGCGCCAGCACGGCGTGATGAGGCTGGTTGAGCACCTCGAATGATCCCCAGCCCAACTCGGGACAGTGCCGATAGGTCCGCGCCAGCTGGGTGATGAAGCTGAGGAGCGAATCGGGGTTGCTCTGCTGCCCGGCGACATTGATGAGCTCGGGACCGTAGGCCCCGCTCGGAATCTGCCCGGGCAACTTGTCTGCACGGGCGCTTGAGAAACCGGCATTCTTCCCGCTCGTCCACTGCATGGGCGTACGTACGGCGAGCCGGGAGCCGGCGGACAGGTTCTCACCCATGCCGATCTCTTCGCCGTAAAAAAGCACGGGCGTACCCGGCAGACAAAACAGCATGCTGTAGACCATCCGGATCCGGCGTGGGTCGCCGTCGAGCATCGGCGGCAATCGACGGATCAGGCCTCGGCCATAGACTTGCATCTCGGGCTCCGGGCCGAATGCGGCGAAGACCTCTTGGCGCTCGGAGTCGCTGAGCTTATCCAACGTCAGCTCGTCGTGATTACGAACGAACGTCGCCCACTGCACGTCGGCAGACGGCCGGGGCCGGTCCTGCAGCGCCTTGATCAGCGGGCGGACGTCGGCACGGACCAATGACAGGTAGAGCGCCTGCATGCCGATGAAGTCGAACTGCATGTGCAGCTCGTCTCCATCCGGTCCGCCGAAGAAGGTGAGCTGATCGGGATGTTGCAGGTTCACCTCTCCCAGAAGGATCGCGTCTCCCGAGCGTCGGCTCAGAAACGCCCGTAGCTGTCGAAGGTAGAGATGCGGATCAGGCATCACCTCTGTCGCGTCCTGCACTCCCAGCGTTTCGATGAAGAACGGCACGGCATCGACCCGGAACCCGGACAACCCAAGCTGAAGCCAGAAGTCCATGATCTTGGCTACCTCGTCGCGGACCTTGGGATTGGCCACGTTGAGGTCCGGCTGGTACTTGTAGAACCGGTGCAGGTAGTACTGCCCCGCCTTCTCGTCGTACGTCCAGACGCTCGACTCCTGATCGGGGAACACCGG
>JBKPML010000158.1:0-9627 GCA_046732135.1 Actinomycetota bacterium | reverse complement strand
TGCCGGGTGCTCCGACGCACCACTACGCCGCGGCGGTTGGGACGTCTCTCACTCCAAGCACGGGAGCCATCGGCGACCAGTACTGGGGCCCGCAGCCGGGTCACCGCTGCACCGGCCAGGAGACGGGTGCCCCCGCAGATCCAAAGCCGTCCGCCTGTGACGACGGGCCGTTCGGCAAGGGCACCGGCGGCCAGCTGACCTACTCGGTGGATCTGCCAGCCGGCGGCAGCAAGATGGTCTGGCTGGGAGTCGCCGGCTCCGACCGCGGCAGCACGCAGGCGCAAGAGGAGCTCACAGCGCTGCTGGCGGGTCCGTCCCCTGCGCTGGCCGATAAGGTCGCTGCGCGCAACCAGCTCGCCGGCATGACGCAGCTGTCGCTGCCAGGCGATCCGCTGGTGGAGAACGCGGTCGAGTGGGGCAAACAAAACATCGCGGACCTGACCCAGCAAGCTACCGACCTCCAGATTCGCTGGACCAATCAGGGCAAGCAGTTCCCGGAACCGTCAGGAACAGTGGATAAGGTCGGCTGGATAGGCGCCGGCTACCCGGACTACCCGTGGATCTTCGGTACCGACGCGGAGTACACCGCCTTCGCGGCCGTCTCGGTCGGCCAGTTCGACGCGATCAAGCAACATCTCCGGGCGCTGCGCGAGATCTCCGACATCCTGAACAACCGCTCTGGCGTCGTCACTCACGAGGCGGTGGCAGACGGGTCGATCTGGTTCGGGCACGATTCGCGGCACACCAACCCGGACGGCACCGTCGAGTACGACTTCAATACGGACGAGACCGTCAAGTTCCCGAGCGCGGTGGCGCTGGTGTGGCGGTGGACAGGCGACCGTGCGTTCCTCGACGAGAACTACAACTTCGCCGTGCGCAACCTGCGCTACGTCGCCAACCAGCTCGATGCTGATCATGACGGCTGGCCGGAGGGGCTCGGCAACGTGGAGCGCACCGGGATGGGTCCGGAGAAGCTCGACAACACGGTCTACTTCATTCGCGGCCTATACGACCTCGCCGACATGGCACAGATCGAGCACGACGGGGTCACCCGCGGCTGGGCGACAAGCCTGGCCCAGACCCTGCGGAGCCGCTTCGACAAGACGTGGTGGTATCAGGCGGCCGCGCAGTATGCCGACTCACTGGGCGATAACAACACCCAGTCGTTCCAGAAGCATTGGATCGGGCAGACCCCGATGGAGGCAGAGTTGCTCGCTGGTGGCCAGGTTGTGCCGGGGCTGGCGCCTCAGGGCCACGGGACGACCGCGCTCGCCGGTCGGGAGAACGACTGTTTCAGCGGAACGCACCCCTTGAACCCGGGGCTTTTCCACACTGGCTGCGGCGGCGGGCCCAACGGCGAGGGCGAGAAGGTGATCTTCGGCCTGACCACGTCCATCCAGTCGATCGGTGAGGGCAACTACGGGCGGCTCGGCCCCGGGCAGCAGCAGCGCTACACGCACGCCCTGGCCGAGACGATGTTCTCCGAACCGGCCACCGGCGGTACGCCGGACGAGCAACCCGGTGCGATGCCAGAGATCTTCCCCTCCCCAGACCAAGGACCCAACATCGACCGCTGCTGGACGTGCCGGTCCATGTTCATGCA
This sequence comes from Actinomycetota bacterium, assembly GCA_046732135.1. Taxonomy (GTDB): domain Bacteria; phylum Actinomycetota; class Actinomycetes; order Propionibacteriales; family Propionibacteriaceae; genus Microlunatus. The sequence continues at coordinate 8,024 of JBKPML010000158.1, read as the reverse complement.
GGCCTGGGGAAACTACGGAACGGCCTGGGCGGTCGTTCACCAGTGGCTGGGCGTTCGGCCTCAGCTCGGGCGAGGTGAGCTCGCGATCGTTCCTCAAGTTCCCTCTGGCCAGAACTCAGTGGCCGGAAGCGACATCCGCCTCGGGAACGGATCGGTGGACGTGGCCGCCAGCAACACAGGCAACCGGTACACCACTGAGATTGATGTTCAGGTAGGTGGGATCAAAAACGTCGTTATAGGGCACACCCTTCCTCGCGGCGCGACGATCGAGTCGGTCTCCCTGGACGGCGCGCCGATCTCAGAATTCGTGACCAGAACGACGAACCGAGGCATCGAGGTGACAGTGCCGACCGACCGTGGTCGACACGTTCTCGAGATCAACACGGCTGGCTAGCAGGCAGCTAGCGCAACTCGTCGGCGACCTCGTAAATCTCAAGAGGTGGGTTCGAGCGGAACTGGGACCACAGTCTCTCTCGCGCGGGCTCGAGGAGCGGCGCGATCTTCGCCACCGAACTTGACGAGTCCCAAATGCCGATGATCTCGATGTGACCTGCCGCCCGGTCCACTAGGAAATAGTGCTGGCGGAGGCCGGCCGCTGCTGCATGAATCGGGCGGACATCCTCACGGTAGGCGCTGACGATGTCGTCGATCTGTTCCGGCTGTACATCGACGCGCAGTACTCGAGCGATCATTCGCACCTCCACCGTGATAAGCGCTGAGGGTAATGCAGGTCTGCCACGAAAAAAATGCAAAGGTCGCAGCGCACACGGCAGCACATTGGTCATAGACACGGCGTCGAACTGCAGGACGAGCAGCGCAGTCGCTGCTTCGCGTCCGAGGTGGTGGTCAGGCCGCGCGCTCCTTTCCGGCCAGGATGATCAAGTGCGTGGTCGATACACACCAGTCGCGTGGCAAGATCGACCTGAGACCCCACCCTTCAGTCTTGACTGCAGGTCAGCGGAGAGGCGGACCCGTGTCCGATACCGGCCCCTCGGCCCAGACGCTCACGATCATGATGACCGACGTCGAGGGCTCCACCGCCCTCCGGCGGACCCGCGGTGACCGGTTCGTCAATGAGATTCTGGGATTGCACGGTGCGATCGTGCGCGATCAGATCGGCACCTGCGGTGGCCAAGAGCGCCAGTTCCTCGGTGACGGATACCTGCTGTCCTTCCCGTCACCGCTGGCCGCAGTCCGCTGCGCAATCGGCGTCCAGCGTGCACATGACGAGCACAACGCCTCCGATCCACAACGCCAGGTCCAGGTCCGCATCGGCATTCATGTCGGAGAGGTCAGCGAGCGCGACGGTCTGTTGTACGGACAGGCGGTGCACGTTGCTGCCCGCATTACGGCCGAGGCCGCCGGAGGTCAGATTTTTGTGTCCGATGCGGTTCGACAGCAGGTCGAGCCGCAAGCGGAGTGGCGGTTCGTCGACTCGGGACTGTTCTGGCTCAAGGGGTTCGACGAGCGGTGGCGGTTGTTCGAGGTGTCCCTAGGTCAGGCGGCGCCTCTGCTGCGGCGGGATTTCATGCCACCGCCGCTAACACCGATGGTTGGGCGAGACAACGAGCAGGCGAACCTCCGCCGCGCTGTGGACGAGGCGCTGGCGGGCCGCGGCGGGCTTGCTCTTGTCGCCGGCGAGGCCGGTGTCGGGAAGTCCAGGCTGATCGCCGAGATCGGCGGGGCGGCCGAGGCGCGTGGCATGCGGGTGCTGACCGGCCACTGCGTGGAGATGGAGAGCGCGCCGCCGTACCTGCCATATGTGGAGATGATCGAGCAGGCGATCTCTAGCCCGCGCAGCCCGTTGGCGCTGCGCGAGGCACTCGGTGACGTCGCTCCGGAGATCGCCCGGATCGCGCCGGCATTGCGTCGCCTCTATCCCGACATCGCCCCGCCTGTTGAGTTGCCGCCGGAGCTCGCCCGGAGATACCTGTGGAACAGCTTCCGCGAATTCGTCACTCGCGGCGCGCAAACCCAACCACTGCTGCTTTTGCTCGAGGATCTGCACTGGGCCGACGATTCCACGCTGCTATTGACCGAGTACCTTGCGCCGCTGCTGCCGGAGATGCCAGTACGGATCATCGGCACGTATCGAGACGACGAGGTCGACACATCGCATCCGCTATCGCGCATCATCACACAGCTCGGCCGTCGGCGGCTGATCGACCGGATCAGCCTGCGCCGGTTGTCCTTTGGGGGGGTCAGGGCCATGGTTGAGGCGCTGGCCGGGCAACCGCCTCCAGAGGAGCTTGTCCGGGTCATCGATAGCGAGACGGAGGGTAACCCGTTCTTCGTTGAAGAGCTGTACCTGCACCTGGCGGAGTCCGGTGTGTTGCTCGATGAGAGTGGTCGGGTACGAGCGGACCTGAAGGTCGACGAGGCGTCAGTACCCGAAAGCATCCGGCTCGTCGTAGGGGAACGCCTCTCGCGGCTGTCTCGCCCGACCCGCGAGGCGCTGGTCGCGGCTGCGGTAGCCGGGCGGGTGTTTCCCCCTGATTTCGTCGGTGAGGTGGCCGGGGTGGACACGGACGCCTTGGTCGACGCATTCGAGGAGGCCGAAGGAGCACGGCTCATCGCGCCGGTCAGAGGCGATGGAAATCTCGCGTTCAGCCACGAGCTGATCCGCCAGACTTTGCTTGCCGATCTGTCCACGCTCAAACGCGAGCGGCTGCACCTTAAAGCCGCGAACGCGATCGAGCGGCGCTACGCCGACGACCTTGAGGAGCACGCCGCAGACCTCACGCACCACCTATCTCGAGCCGGCCGATTGGCCGAGCGCCCCCGATTGGTGCGCTACCTAACGATCGCAGGAGAGCGGGCGGCCAATGCGGCTGCCTTCGAGGACGCTGTCACTCACTTCGAGCTGGCATTATCACTGCTCGAACGAAGCAGTCAGGATACTCGCGCCGAGCTGCTGGAGCGGCTAGCGATGGCGTTGCGCAGCGTGGGCAGGTGGGACGACGCGCTGAGCACGATGAACGAGGCACTGGACCTGTACCAGGCGCTGGGGCGAACCGATGCGCTTGGCCGGCTGTCCTGGGCGATGGTGTCCCAGCTGACCTGGACTGCTCGGGTCCCGGAAGCTGTCCGGGCGGCACAGCGCGCCCTCGCCGCCCTGGGTGACATAGCCAGCGCCGATAGGGCGCGGCTGCTTAGCGCGATGGGATGGGCGGTCAGCCTTGGGGGTGACCACGCGACGGCGAAACAGATGTTCGATCAGGCCCGCGCGCTTGCCGATCAAGTTGGCGACGAACGCGCTCTCGCCGACGTGTTGCATATGGAAACGAGCCACCACTTCGGATACGCCGAGTACGTCGACGGGGTTGCCGCCGGTTTGCGTGCGGCGGAGGTGTTTGACCGTGAAGGCGCGTTGTGGGATCTGTGCAGCGTGCAGGCGTTCGTCATCTATCAGGACGGAGCGCTGGGCAGCCAGGAGCAGGCGATCAAGCTCGCTGACAAGACCATGGCCATTGCCCAACGGCTCGGCCATCTTGGGGCGACATTCCTGCTCCTGCTCTACCGTTCGCGCGAGGCTGTGACACTCGCCGACCTGGAGTCGCTCGAGGCCCTCGGGCCACAGATTCTTGACGTCTGCCAACGCGGCAGCCTGCCTTGGCTCTATGTGGGCCATCTCTGCCTCGGGCTCGTGGCCCACTGGCGCGGCGATGCTGTACGCGCCGAAGCAGAGATTCGCCGCGCGGTCCAATTGGAGGCGCCCGGCGCATTCTCCGGCAGCAGTACCTCCATCCTCGTGCGGCACCTTGCGCATTTGGGTCGTGCGGAGGAAGTTATGGCGATCTTCCAATCGGAACGGTCCAAGTTGCCATCTCCCGACCGGGTAAACAGCCATGGCGCGTTGAACCGCTTACTAGGCCTAGTCGAAGCTTTGTATCTCTGCGGGTTCTCAGACGATGCTGCCGCGCTCTCCCCGCTAGTAGCAAAGGTGCTCGAACACGGACCGGATTGGATCACCTTCGACGGCCGGCTCGTGCGAACACGTGCCGGCGTAGCGGCAGTGGCCGGTCGGCAATGGGAGGCGGCGGAGCGCCACTTCGCCGAAGCCGAGCTGCATGCCAGAAGCATGCATAACCGGCTGGAAGAAACCGAGCTGCTCCGGCTGCGCGCCCGGATGTTGCTCGACCGCGACGGTCCCGGCGACCGCGCCCTGGCCGCGGAACTGCTGGAAAGGGCGCTGGTCGACTATCGGAATTTCGGGATGACCAGCTATGCGACAGAGACAGAGCGGATGCTGCGCGACTGAGCTTTCGCTCCTAAAGACCCCTGGTTTGGATCATCCAGCTTGGGGTGCTGTCGGTTCAACTGACTGAGTCGACGGCCAGTCAGGTTCGTGCGGAGGGGATGGCATCGCGGGTTTGGCGATGTCTGGTTCTTGCCCACCTTGGTCGAGCCGGAACGGCGGATACTGGTCGGTCATAAGCCCGGCGTAGGCACCCACTCGCAACACCCAGCGCTGGAAACCCATCACGAGGTCGAAGATGGACCGGGGGTACCGGGCGGTGAAGAGCAGCACGATTGCTGCGATGAGCACTAGTAGGCCGATCAGGCCGCCACTCCAAATCGGCTCAGCCGGCTGTTGTGTGGAGCTGTCGGCGCCGGTCTCGACATGAACGGCTCCCCCGAGGAAGAAGCCGACGACGATGTAGTGGGGGATGGCTAGCAGCCACCACTTGACCAGTACCAGTCCGCGGGATAGCCGGTCGGGATAGCCGATCTCCAGGTGAGCCGGGTAATCCGGTACGTCCTGCAAGGTGAACGGCGGGTAGCGATCAGTGGCAAGGGCGCCGTAGCTGTAATAGGTCACCCGCCAGCTCCACCGCATCACCCCGACATTGAAGTCAAAGATTCCACGGGGATAGTGACCGGTAAACAAGATCGCAAAGAACGCGATGATGCTGAGGACGAGATAAGCTACCCATAGGAAGATCAGGATAATGTAATGCGGCAACGCCAAGAGCCACTTCACAAGCCATAGCCAACGGCTGACGCTCGCGTCCAATTCCGCGTTGACGCTCACTGGATAGGTCGAGCTGGTCATGAAAAATCACCTCGCACTTTCACTCTGTCACGACTGGCCGAGGTTAGCCAGGTCAAAGTCGCATAAAACAGTGACAAAGGACTATATCGGTAGGATGAATCAGCCGCTATCGTCCAACTGTGCCCAGCGGTTGAAATAGTCCCTTTCTAACACGCCTTGGCAGTCGCCTGTCCAACGGCATTACTGTCAGCTTCTCCAGGAGTTATCGAGTGCCAAGTCTTGACGAGGTTTCCCAGCGGGACGATCCTGAGAATTGGCTGCTAGCAACCACATCAGCGGCACGTAACCTGAGCCCCCTTGTACGCTCCGTCACTACCGCCGGAGGGGGCGTCGGCAACCGGGACAAACCATCAAGGTAGGGATCTCGCCATGTCGTCGATTGCCACGCAGCCATACGTGTATCCGGCGCCTGCTGCGCACGGCGATCTTCAGTCAACAGGATTGAGAGGATGGATCGCCAGGCGGCCGTTGACCGCCTTCCTGGTGATCACGCTTGGCCTCAGTTGGCTGATCTGGACCATACCGGTCCTTGCCTTTTACCACGTGATTCCCGGCGGCAATCTGCGCGTGGAAGTTTTCGCGCTTGCCTCACAGCTCCTGGTCTTGCTGCCGGTAGCTCTGGGTCACATCCATCACTGACGGGAGGGCTGGTCTTCGAACCTTGTTCAGCCGTGTCTTTCGTTGGCGATTCGGGATTGGCTGGTGGGTGATCGTGCTGTTCGGCCTGCCAGTGATGGCGCTCCTTCTTGGCGTGATCTTCGGCGGCACGTTGAAGACCGACGATGTTGGATCGGTGCTGATCAAACAGCTGGGCTCGATCGTTCTGGCCGTCGTGATCATCAACCTGTGGGAGGAGACAGTGTGGGCCGGCTTCTTCCAAACCCGCCTGGAAGGCCGGTTCAACTTCGTGGTGGCGGCCATGCTCACCGCACTGCCGTTCGCGGGTGTCCACGTCCCGACATTGTTGCTTCACGACCAGATTTCGGTGCTTTCGGTGCTTGAAGGGCTGGCCGGTTTATTGATCTTGGGGTTTGCCGTCCGTTTGATGATGGGCGTCTTCCTGCGGGCGGCCGCGGACAGCGTGCTAGCTGTGGGAATCTTGCACCAGATCTTCGATGCCGGTAACAACAATGGCGGCTTGGTCGATTCCTTATTAGATGGTGTGGACGCAGGAAATATGGCCGAGCTCGCGACCGTCGTACTCACTGTGCTCGTCGCCGCCTGGCTTCTGTGGCGACGTCCCGGCGCGTTCGCTAAGCGCCGAACACCGGTTGCAGTGTTACCTCCAGAGACCCGCTAGACGGTGAAGGTCAAAAGGCATGAGGGGAGGGCTGAGGGAATGATGCGTCTGCTGAGATGGTGCGGGATCGCACTCGTCGCCGCAGGGGTATTGATCGTGGTGGCGACTGTGCTCCATCCCAGCCGCGAGACCGCGGCGACAATCATTGCAACGGAGCCGAGGCTCGTGGCTGCTCACGTCCTTTACACGGCTGCCTGGTTTCTGATCTTGCTTGGTCTTCCCGGGTTATATGCCGCTCAACATGGCGGAATGGGAAGACTCGGCTTGGCAGGTTTCGTCATTTCAATGCTCGGAACGTATCTGATTGCAGCCACCGGTTACTTCGGGTTCCTCGCGCCGGTCATGGCCAGGGAATCGCCTGCTGTCCTCGATGGCATCAATCGATACAGCCCTGTTGTGATCTCTAACGGATTGGCGGCAATCGCCTTCATGGTGGGCTACGCATTGTTAGGCATCGCAATGATCAGGATCCCAGCGTTGCCGCGGCTGTCCGGCGTCCTAGTCGCCGTCGGCGCTCCAATGCACCTGCTCGGCTTCGGCATATCTCAGCTCGTCTCGACGGCTGTCTGGGTGGTCGCCATAATCGGCGCGGCCTGTCTCGGCGCGGGTCTGGGTCGGCCCGGTTATCAGCTGTGGCGGTCACCAGTCCCTCAGGGTCAGCTCCCCTCCGATGAGCGAACTCCGGTATGACCGCGGGTTCATCCGAGGTCGCCTCGCGGAATCCACCTAGTTCCGGCCATCGCGTCCGGGTGATCTTGTTCCGGGTGCTAGCCGCGGTCGCCGGTCTGTTCTTCGTCGTCGCAGTTGTGCTCATGGCATCAGCGCCCTGGGTGCTTCTGCAGCCGAACAATCTGGATCGAACGGAGATGAATCGGTGGTTTCTGACCGTGGCCGGCAGTGTGGACGCCATCGCTGCGGGAGCGCTGCTTGCTCTTGCGCACAGACCGCGCCGCACACTCCTGGCGGTCGAGCTGGCAGGGGCAGTCATTGTCGCCGGTGCAATCATTCTTCCGTTCCAGCCGTCTTTCGCCGCAATCCTGGCGGTGGGCGTGGTCCCGCTTTTGGTTTATCCGTTTTGGCGCGACATAGTGACGTTCAAATCGTGGTGGGCGGGGGTGTCGCGCGGCTTGATCGTCCTCGTGGCACTAGCAGGAGTCGCGCTTCTCGTTACGGCAGCTGTCGCCCTGCCGCGCCAGATCAACGGAACCGACCAGGCGGCCGCGGCTGGCTGGTGGTCTGACTACGCCGAACATGTGACCGTGCTAGCGATGGCAGGCGCGCTGGCCGCTAGCTACGGACCCGGCTGGCGAATATTAAGGGGCCTATGCAGCGGAGTATGGCTATACCTGGGACTTGTCTCCGCCGTCGTTCTTCCGCATCAGGTTTGGTCCTGGGGTCGCGTCGGAGGAGTTGCAGCATTTCTCGTTGGTGTCGGGTTCGGGGTCGCCGCGTGGACCGGGCACAATGATCAAATCCGTGCTGGCCCCGGAACTCCTAAACCCTCCTGAAACCGACGTCGGCAGCTCCTGCGGCGGGATACGGTCCTCGCAGCCGACAGGTCGCTCGGCATACTGCAGCCGATCGTGAAAGCGCCTGCGGACCGACGGCGACGTGAGGAACTGTGACTGACCAGAACCTGGACCGGTACATCGTGGTCGGCGTGACCAC
>JBKPML010000157.1:0-16680 GCA_046732135.1 Actinomycetota bacterium | reverse complement strand
CGGCACGCCGACGGCTCCCGACCTCCCCCCGCCACCCCCGCCGGAACCGGTGCCTGATGTGCTGAATCAGCTACTCCCACCGCACCTGCGGGCCTACCTATCCCAACCGTCTCGGGAACCGGAGCACCGAACGATCGCCGTAGCCTTCGTGTGCTTCGACCGTTCTGACACCGTCCTGGCTGAGGAGGGTGCCCAGGCGCTCACCTCCGCCGTTGACGAAGTTCTGCGAAACGTGCAGCGGGCCACGGCCGCCCACGACGTTTCCTTTCTCGACACCGACGTTGACGTAGACGGTGCGAAGATCGTCCTCGCCGGCGGGGCTCCTCGCAGCGCAGGTGACGACACAGATCGGTTGCTCAGCGTCGTACGGGAAGTCGTCAGTCGAGCCGGGCGGCTGCCGTTGCGCGCCGGCATCTCCCATGGCCGGGTTTTCACCGGCGACACCGGTTCGGCTACCCGCCGGACATACTCAATCAAGGGTGATGCGGTCAACCTCGCCGCGCGACTGGCTGCTCATGCCGAGCCCGGTTCGATCCTGATGGCCGCCGACGTGTTGAGCCACACCCGTCGGTCGTATGCCGTAAACGAGGCGCCCATGGCGACCTTGAAGGGCAAGAGCCAGCCGGTTGCGGTCGTCACGCTTGGCGATCCCCTCGATGTTCGCAGGCAGGGGAACGCCGAGGACGTCCTGCTTGGCCGGGAGGCCGAGATGGCGACGTTGGCCACTGCTCGCGAAGAGCTCATTCGAGGATCCGGGACCGTCATCGAGATCGTCGCGGAGCCTGGAACCGGTAAAAGCAGACTCGTCGACGAGGCGGTCGCGGAGGCACATGAGATCACCGTGTTGCGATGCGACTGTGACCGTACGGGTGCCGGAACCCCGTTCACGCCCATACGACGACTGTTGCACCACGTATTGGGCACCAGCAGCGCAATGGAACCCGGCACTGTGGCCAGGTGTCTGGAGGATTGCATAGCTGCGGCGGCGCCGGATCTGGTCCCCTGGGTCTCGCTCTTGGGCGTCGTGCTCGACCTCAACATTCCGCCGGGGCCAGCGGTAGCTGAGATGGAGGAGCGCCACCGCGCCGAGCGAGTGCCTGAGCTGGTTGCAGATCTGGTTGATCGGATGGTGCCCGGCCCAACAATGTTGGTCGTCGAAGACGCCAACCTGGCCGATCCAGCTAGCTCCGATGTGCTGGCCACACTGGCTCGACGGGCACGCGGGCGGCCCTGGCTGGTTCTCATGACCCGAGACGAACGGCCCACCGATTGGATGCCCGTTGACGCCAACCGAATCGAGCTCGGGCCGCTAACTCTGGCCGCATCGATTCAGCTGGCCGAGATGGCGACGCCTGAGCGGCCACTACCGCCCGCGATTGCCGAAGCGCTTGCGATCCGCTCCGGTGGACATCCCCTGCTCTTGATCGAATTGGCCCGCGCCATCGAACGAGGCGAAGACCCCGACGAACTGCCATCAACCGTCGAGGAACTCGCGACCGCCCAAATCGACCGGCTGCCGCAGGCGGAGCGTTCACTGCTGCGACGGGCCGCAGTACTTGGTGATGATTTCGATGAAGCTCTGCTGCTACGGATGGTCAGTGACGTTGCGCCCAACAAGACCGTGTCCGAGCTACTCGAAGGACTTGAGGGTCTCATCGTTGCTGACGGTGACCGACTACAGTTTCGGCACCCTCTGCTGCGTGAGGTTGCATACGCCGGCTTGCCCTATCGGAGACGCCGTGAGCTGCACGCTCAAGCCGCCGAAATGCTCGAGACCACCACCGCGGCAGCAACCAATCGCCCGGAGATTCTTGCACTGCACTACTTCGTCGCTGGCCGCTACGACAAGGCAATGGACTACGGCTGGCAGGCCGGCGAGCGGGCGATGGCCCGTTATGCGCCCGCGGGTGCCGCCGACGCGTACGGACGCGCAGCCCAAGCAGCCCGGCTGTCCTCGACTGTCAGCCCAAGCGAGCGCTCGTTCTACCTGGAGGCCTTAGGCGACGCTCAATTCTTGGCGGGCCGATCAACTGACGCTGCCTCTGCCTACCTGGAGGCACTGCGCGGCGTACGGGGTCAACCCTTGCGGGAAGCTCATCTGGCGCTTAAGCAAACCCGAGTCGAGCAGCGCCGTGGGCGCTTCGCAAATGCGCTGCGCCGAGCCAGTCTGGGGCTACGCGCCCTGAACGGAGCCACTGGGCCTGAGGCTGGCGCCGCTCGTGCCCGCTTGGAGGCGCGCTACGCAGTGTGCCGGGTCAGCCAGGGCCAGTATGCAGATGCGCGTCGATGGGCCAGGCGGGCACTGAAGGAAGCAGAAGCCGCCAACGAGCGAAAGGCAGAGGCAGAGGCTCATCTCGTGCTACATAGCGCAGATTTGTGGTCGGCCGGCCCGGAGGCCGAGCAGCATTTGGTGACGGCGCTAAACCTCTTTGAGCAACTGGGCGATCTAAGCGGTCAAGCTCACGCCCTGAACAACCTCGCGTTTCGTCGCACTTATGCAGGTCACTGGCCGGACGCCCTGCCGATGTTCGCCCGGGCAGCGGACAGCTTCCGCAGGGTCGGGGATGCCACCAACGCTGCTAATGCGGACTACAACCGAGCAGATGTTCTCGTAAGGCAAGGGCATTACAACCAAGCCTGGCAGTTACTTGAGGAGACCCTGCGCGTGGCACGAGCTGTCGACGACGAGGAACTCGTTGCCTTCATAAGACGGGAAGAGGGCCGAACCAAGAGCCGGGCTGGTGACGTGGACACCGGATTAAGGTTGCTTGATCAGGCACGCGCTCAATTGGCCAAGCTCGGCGAGCCACAAGAGGTAGTTGACACCGATATCGCCTGCGCCGAGGCACATCTGGTGGCCGGCAGGACCGAACAGGCGCTGATGCTCGTCGAGAAAGCCCTGCACCAGGCAGCTTCTCTTCATGCCGTGGCTTTATTGCCCGCCGCCCACCGGGTTAAGGCAGGGGCGCTACTTGCGATCGGGGATGTTGCCGGAGCTCATGTCGAAGTTGATGAAGGGCTGCGCCAAAGCTCTTCACCGGACGTCGCGCACGAGCGCGGATTTCTGCTTGCCATGTCCGCTCGGATAGCCAACGAGGAAGGCAACCCCGAAGCAGACCAACTAGAAAACGAGGCCTCAGCAGCCCTTCAATCCTTGGGCGTCATCCGCGTACCGTCAATCGATGTCGCTGGCTAAGTCAGGGATGGCTTAAGCGAAGGTCGCGGTCGAAAAGTACGTACGAATATAGGTCGCTCTGATTCCGGGAGCTCTGTACCCTGTCGACGCAGATCACCTGCGTGTTACCAAGTACACCCTTTGCGGGGCAATCCGGCGCCGTATCACTCAGCACGCCACCGTTGTCAAAGGTGTATTTGACGTCGATCTTCGGAACACCGTTCGAAAGCTCCCGGCAAAGGGTCTTGTCGCAGGCAAGGATCATGGTGGCAGGTGCGGTCTTGCTATACAGCCCTGTGATGTCGGCAACCGCTGTCACAACGAGAGCTGAAGTTGAGCAGTCAAGGCCCTTGCAAGAGCCAACGGACATCAGGACGTGAGCTTTACCGCTTTCCTCAACATTTGCGCCTTCTGGAAGTAGCAAATGGCCGCAGATCGGCTTCGCCGAGGTCGGGGCTGCACCGTCACAGTTGCCATCCTGTAGGTCTAGAGCCTCACCCTGGCCGAGATCCCTAGTTACAGCGCTGAGCGCGACATCGATGGGAAAGTCCTTGGAAGGGCTGAGATCGACTCCGGAAGTTCGGACGACGCTTAGATTGATGCCATTGCCGTACGCCGGATAAATAGCTCCCCTGATCGTGGTACCAGTGGCGTCTTTGGGAATGGTTCCCGTTGTGGTGCCCTCGAGCGTACCCGACGCCACCTTCAGGGCTATCCCGGTCGCCTTTGTCAAGGCCACGAGTTGGTTGCTCACAGGGTCTCGGACCTCGACCACGACGTTGAATCCCTGGCCCTTGACGGCGTCGAAGGGTCGGTGTGCGGGGTCTAGGTTCTGAGATTCCTGATCAAAAACCGACACGATGACGAGCTGGCCCTTGGCTGCTGCATTGGCGGGAGCCGATGCGCCGGCCACCGCAAAAGCCACAGCAAACACCGCAGAGGCCACCACGGCGAGAGAACGTCGAACGAGCGATTGTTTCTTCATCTGTGACACCCTGTCCCCTGGGAGTTCTCATGGTACGACACCGGACGCGGAAAAACACTTCGATCAATCCGTCGGTGCCGATCGATCTTCGGCCGATCGCCCAGGGTGAAATCGATTCAGCATGACCTGCATAGATGTTCCAGCCTCGCGCGCGCTCGGCGCAAAGCCCGTCACGACGGGAAGAAATCGGTCGGATCTAAGCGCCTGCAACACAAGATCGGTCGCCGCCCGAACAGTCGCAGTGCGGGGCACCCTCCGCAGCAAGGCGATCTCTCCAAACCCATGCCCTGTGCCCATCGTCGTGATCAGTCGACCGTCACCGACAACATCGGCTGTGCCCTGTTCGATCACGTAGAAACGGTCGGCGGCATCACCCTGGCTGAACACCACCTTGCCCGCGGGCACGCGAACCGGTTCTAGCCCCCGAGCCAGCTGCTCGATCGCGGGGAGCGGCAATGGCTGCAGCATGGGCACGCCCTGCAGCAGTCCGATTTCTTTGTCGAGGACTCCGATGTAGCGGTCCAGGTGCCTCAAGCGGCGCCATGCCGCCAGCGCCAGGACCGGACAGAGTGACCCGACCGCGGCAAGTGCGAAGGGCGTGCTGACAAAGTCGATCAAGACGGAGGCCACCAGCGCGCCCAGCCCGGCAGTGAACGCGATCAAGCTCTCCAGCAGTGCGAACACTCGAGCAAGAACATCATCAGGAGCCAACCTCGCCATCAGCGTGAATAGACCAAGATCAACCAGCGCGTTGCCAATCCCGACACAAGCCAGGAGCGCCAACGCCGCCGCCTGCGATGGGAAGAGCGGGATGAGGGCAATTGGCAGCCCCCACAGCACGATGCCGATACCGAACCATTGAGCCAATCGTCGCGAGGTCACCAACAAAGATGCGACGAGCGAGCCGATCACTGCACCGGCGCCGACGGCCGCCGTGAGGGTGCCAACCCCCGGTTCCCCGGTTCCAAGCAGATCGAGGGCGACCACAACGGTGAACACAGTGAGCGCCCCGCGGGTGAACGTCTGAGCCATACCGAGGCCGATGAACAGTGCGAGGTCGCGATTGCGGACGACGGCGCGGATCCCTTCCACCGCCTCAGCCACCAGGTGAAGGCCTCCGGGGGCGGAAGGCCTCGGCGGGGCTTCGTACCGCAGTCGCAGCAACAGAATTGCCGCACCGAGAGAAGCGCCTGAGGCAACGGCGAATACAGCGGCGACGTCAGCAAATTCCAGAAGCACAGCCGCCAGTAACGGCCCGAGCAGGGTCGCCAGCGAATCCAGCAGTCCCCGTACGACATTGGCACTGGCTAGTTCGTGTCCGGTCCGGCAGAGCGACGGGAGCAGCGCAGAATGCGCTGGTCGGTAAAGGGTCGCTGCAATTGTCGAAAGGGCCGCGAGGGCGTAGACGATCCCTACCGGGCCGCCAACACCGACGACAACTGCGGCGGCTCCAGTGGCCACAGCCCGTACGGTCGACACCAGGACTAGGACACGCTCGCGACGTCCACGATCCGCTAATGGTGCCGCCAGCGGAGCTATGACGGCCGACGGCACCATGCGCAACAAACCGACAAGTCCGACTGCCGTCGCGCCACCGGCGCGGTACGCCACGACTCCCAGTGCCACGGTGAACGCCCACTCAGCAGTCCAAGCTCCGAGAAAGCTGAGTTGAGCGCGGCGCAAATTGCCGTTCAGCGCGTTACTGGCGAATGCGGCGGCGGCCGCTTTGAACCTAGTGCGCAACGGCCGGTTCATATCTGGTGACAATAACGCCGAGAGCTCCACCACTCTGGGCAAGGAGAACTGATGACCGCACCGCAAAGTCAACCGCCACCGTTCTTCATCGAGGAAGCAATCGAGGCGAACCGTGACGCAGTCTGGCGGGCGATAACCGATTCGAAGGAGTGTCGCCGGTGGTTCGGCTGGCTCCACGACGGGCTCGACGCCCAGATCCGCGGCATCTTTATTGATCATGCGACGCCGGTTGGCAGCGAACAGCTTCAGCTCGAGGGCGATCAGCTCATTCGGGTGCACGCCGACGGAGCCGGTTCGCTCGTAAGAATCACCCACCCCAGCTCACTGCACAGCGGTGAGTGGGACGACAGGTACGACGAAGTGGTTCAAGGCTGGTATCGGTTCCTCCACCAGCTCCGGTTCTACCTGGAACGCCATCCTGGACAGGACCGGCGCACACTGTTCCGGGCTGGCTCGGTCGTGCCCGCGGAGATCTTCGCAGAACTCGATGTCGTAGCGCCCGGTGAAGTCTGGGCGCAGGGGAATTACCAACGATCGATCGCCGTCGACGAGGCCGGCGGCAGTTTGGTCAGTTTGGTCGCCGCGGAGCCCCAAGAGAGCTCCCGTCGAACCCGCGGCCAGCTCACCATCAGCAGCTACAGCCAAGACGACCAGAGCTTCGATGAATTCGCCGCTACGTGGACCAGCTGGTGGAGCAGGCACGCACACGAGACCACGGCATGACGTGACCGAGGCGCCTATATCAGCCGCGCCACTGCCCTCCGGGCTGGTCACTTTTGCCATGACCGACATCGAAGGGTCTACTCGCCTCTTCCGCGACCTTGGCGATACGTACGTTGAACTGCTGGCGATTCATCGGACACTGCTTCGGGGCCCTTTCACCAAGCATGGAGGAGTGGAGGTCGGCACAGAGGGCGACGCGCTCTTCTTCGCCTTCGCCGACGCTGCCGCGGCAGTGGCCGCCTGTCTGGAGGGTCAGCGAGCGCTCGCAACCTACCCATGGCCACACGGAATCGAAGTGCGCGTCCGAATCGGTGTCCATACAAGTGAGGCCACGCCAGTTGGGCAGAATTATGTGGACCTAGCAGTGCATAGGGTTTCTCGAATCAGCGCCGGAGGCCATGGGGGCCAGATTCTCCTTTCGGAGGCCACCGCCGCTGCCGTCGAGGGTCGGCTGCCAAGCGATGCCAGCCTGGCCCCTCTCGGCTCGTTCCAGCTTCGTGGCTTTCAAGAGCCCCAGCGCTTGTTCCAGCTTGATCATCCGGACCTTCGCCAGAACTTCCCACCGCTGCGGCTAATGGGGGTCGTCCTTCACAACCTGCCGTTCCTGCGCGCTGGGTTCGTCGGGCGAACCGAAGAGCGAAAAAGCCTCGCCTCGCTGCTATTGACTGAAGGCGTTGTCACCATTGTGGGACTTGGTGGCGTCGGTAAGACCCGGCTGGCGGTCCAGGTTGCTTTCGACGTCATGGACCGCTTCACCGATGGTGCCTGGATCGTGGAGCTGGCCTCGCTTTCAGACGCGGCATCGGTGCCCAGGGCTGTCGCCAAGGCCACCCGAGTCGCCGAGGAGCCGGGGCGGGGCATCGAGGCGGTTCTCACTGAAGCGCTTGCGGACAAGGCTCTTCTTTTGCTGCTGGACAACTGCGAGCACCTTTTGGACGCCGTAGCGAACCTCGCCGCGGATCTCTCTCAACGTTGCCCGCACCTCGTGATCATGGCCACCAGCAGGGAACCTCTTGACATCGAGGGCGAGCTGGTGTGGCGCTTGGGCCCCTTGCCGGTCGTTGACCACCATCAGGTCCCAGCAGCCGAGGAGCTCGAAGCCTCCGATGCAGTGCGCCTCTTCGTGGAACGAGCCCGTTCGGTTAGCCCCCAGTTCCAGCTCAATGACGACAACGCAACGGCCGTCGCGAGCATCGTGAGCCAGTTAAACGGAATCCCACTTGCAATCGAGCTGGCCGCTGCAGCACTTGGTGACCGCCCACTTGAAGGGGTAGTCAGTGGACTGGCGGATCGCTTCTCGTTATTGAGCCATGGCCGCCGAACCGCGCCACCTCGTCACCAAACTCTTCGCGCCGCCTTGGAGTGGAGCCTTGACCTGCTGCAGACCGACGAGCGGCGACTCTTTGCCCGCCTCGCGGCATTCGCAAGCGGCGTGAGCACGGACGCTATCGCCCAGATCTGCGCTGGCTTGCCCGATGTCGTCGACGACATCCCCCGATGCCTTCGCCACTTGGCGCGCGCGTCGCTGCTCATCCCGCACCCCGAGCTACCGGAACGCTGGTCGATGCTCGAGTCGGTACGGCAGCTGGCAGCGATCGAGCTGCACGCAATCGGCGAGGACGGTGAGCTGGCGACTCGGCACAGGACCTGGTTTGCCCTTCGGGTCGAGCGCGTAGCAGCCGACATCGGCCGGGCCGGTCGATCGGAGGTAATGAGCGATCTAGCTGCCGATCATGACAATGTTCGGCGTGCCATAGACACGGCTATTTCAGCGGGAGACGGCGCCGTCGCGCTTCGCATTTGCACCGCGATGGCACCGTTTTGGACCTCGCATGGGGACTGGACAGAGGGATGCGACCGGCTCGGTGCAGCAGTGGATGGAGCCGTCAACGATCCGCGGCTGCGAGGACGGGCCGTCGTCGCTCTCGGGAACCTGCTGCTGTTGCGTGGTGATCTGGCCCAAGCAGAGGCACGGTTTTCAGAAGGACGTCGGATTGGGACCGAAGTCAACGACGACGTGGTCCTCGCTCGCGCATTGGCCGGGGAGGGATACCTAGCGTTCCGGCGCTCAGACCTCGCTGCGGCCCAGAGCATCTGGGAACGAGCGCTCGAGAAGGCGGAACGCGGCGGCGATGAACGTGTAGTCGCCGGGATTCTCCGTAGTCTGGCGATCGCCGCTGGAAGTCGCGGCCGCCAAGATAGGGCAAGGGACCTTCTCGACCGGGCTATTCTCTCGGCTCGACGAACCGCAGATGATCAGCAGCTCAGATTGCTACTGGTCTCGTCCGCAGAGATGAACCTTTGGCTCGGGGATTACCAGGTGGCAGAGCATGCATACGGGGATGCTCTCGCCCTTGCCTCATCCATAGGCGATCTGTCGGCTCGTCCCCTGATCCTGTCCGAGCTGGGATGGGTGGCTTTGCTGCGAGGCGATGTGATCATCGCCGAGCGCCTTTCGGTTGAAGCAACCGAGTTGGCTGAGGACCTGGGAAACCGCAGAGTATGGGCCCACGCCCTTCGACTGAAGGGAGAGGCGCTGATGCGTAAGGGTGAACCTGACTCCTCGGCGACAGCGCTCGATCGTGCGCTTGTGGTGGCCAAGGAGCTTGGCGCCCCGGCTGAAGTGGCAGGCGTGCACTGCTCGCAAGCCTGCCTAGCCCTCGAGGAGGAGCACTCAGATGAGGCGCGCCGCTTGGTCGGAGAGGCGATGGCGCTCTCGGCCTTGCCACACCCGATGAGGCGGGTCTCACTTCGATGGGTTCTTGGGATGGCGGCACTTATGGACGGTGACCTCGATCTAGCCGAACGTGAATTCCGCACCGACCTTGCAGCTTCCGAGGAGGCTGACATCCCTCGGCACAAGGCCAACAGTTTCTGCGGACTGGCACGGGTGAGCGCCAGCGCCGGAGCTTCAGGCCCGGCGGCAGAACTCCATCAGCGGGCTCTTGCCCTGCGCCATCGGATGGGAGACCGCCTCGGTGTCGTCGATTCGTTGCTGGGGTTGGGCATGGTCGCTGCGTCGGTCGAACCGGAGGAAGCGGCGCGCCTCATAGGAGCGGCCAGGGCGCTGCGCGCACGAGCGGGTGCAATGCCGACCCGTCGTGAAGCGGCTGAGGTTGCAGCCGCTGTAGCGGCGATCGCCAAAGCTGCCGATCCGACGGTGCAAGGCCTAGCCGAGAGCGTCGACGAGGATCTGGACGTGGATTCGGCCATCAAGCTCGCCGCCCGGCTGGTGGCATCGACGCACGATGGAGTGTCCGATCAGGCGAGGACGGCAGGTCGGCACTGGCCGGCCGCGAAGAGGAAGGATCAAGATGGGCTGGCTCGAGGGTGATGTGGCACTCATCACCGGCGCGGGATCTGGGCTAGGGCGTGCGCTGGTCGATCGCTTCGTAGCGGAGGGAGCGCGCGTTCTCGCGTTCGACCGGGCAGCTGATCGGTTGGCAGCTGTCGAGGCGGCGCATGCCGGCTACGTCGCCGGCATGGTGGGCGATGTAACCGTCACCAACGACAACGAGCGGGCCGTGGCGCGTGCCCTCGATCTGTTTGGCCGACTCGACACCTTCGTCGGTAATGCCGGGATGTTCGACTACGGCGCCAAGTTTGTCGACACTCCAATAGGCGACCTTGACCGAGCCTTCGACGAGCTTTTTGCACTCAACGTCAAAGCGTGCCTCCTGGGGGTTAAGGCGGCGATCGCTCCATTGATGGAAAGCAGCGGCTCGGTGCTGCTTACCGCATCGATGTCATCGACTCAGGCAGGAATTGGCGGCGTTGTATATACCGCGTCGAAACATGCCGTGGTGGGGCTCGTCCGCCAAATGGCCCACGAGCTGGCCCCCCGGGTGCGTGTCAACGGCGTGGCGCCGGGGTTCATGCGTACAGATATTCGTGGCCCTGCGTCGCTGGGTCTTGGCGAGCGAACCCCGTCCTCGATGCCGAATCTCGAACAGCTCGCCAGCGCGGCGGTGCCCCTGGGATTCCTCCCGAAGCCGGAGGACTACACGGGTCACTATGTGCAGTTGGCCTCGCGCGCCAATGCCGCCGCGACGACCGGCGTAGTGGTCGCCTGCGACGGTGGACTCGAAGTGCGGGGCCTTGGCCCGACCTCGGGTAGCCGTTGATGCCTGTCTAGGTTGTAACCTCCCGCCCATCCTCAAGGCCGACCTCGCCCGATTGGAAGGGTGCTGGCGTCAACACCGAATAGACCGCACCCGACGCGGTGGTCTTCGAATCGACAAGGTTGAAGCCGGAAGCCGGCGCGTTGTCGCCGAACAGTCGCTTTCCCGTGCCTAGACAAACGGGAAAGACAATGAGGCGGAATTCGTCGACAAGCCCTGCGTCATACAAGGAACGGACGAGCGCACCACTGCCGTGCACCTGGAGCTCACCGCCGTCCCGGGCTTTGAGTTCGCCGATCCGATCCGTCAGGTCGCCAGATAGCACCGTCGTGTTTGCCCAGCTCGGATCGGTGAGCGAGCTACTGACCACGTACTTGGGCAGCGAATTGAGCTTTGCCGCAACGATGTCGTTCGGGTCGGTGACCTTGGGCCAGAAGCTTTCGAAGAGCTGATAGGTCTTACGGCCGAGGAGGAACGCCTCAGGCTTGTTGAACCAGCTTGTGACGATGCCGCCAAAGTCCTCGTCCGCATACGGGACGAGCCACCCACCGCGGTCGAATCCACCACTGCGATCTTCGTCGGCACCGCCCGGACCCTGGAGAACCCCATCGACGCTGAGGAACGTGTGCACGGTGAGTTTCATCTTCTGCCTCCCCTATCGGACCTTGTCTCAACTCGTACGGACTACTACCCAGCCCGAAAATCATCGCTTGACGGCCGTCGCTCCCAACTGCTTTCGTTGATCAAGAAGTGCAGGTGGCGGTCGATTGGTACTGGATGTACTCAGTCTGGCCGACCTCCCTCATCATTTTCAGTTCTCGATGGCGAACTGGGGCAGCCATCATTAGCCGCTGATGAGGAGTTCCCCGATGACCTTCACTCGACGCGATGCATGGGCGCTCAGCAGGAACGAGATCTGGCCAACAGTGCTGGAGTGGTATGCCCGTGCCGTCCGCGCGATGCAATCGAAGCCACTCGATGACCCGCTGAGCTGGAGTTACCAAGCCGCCATCCACGGGCTGGCGAACACCCCCGCTCCGCCCGGAGCACCTTGGAACGAGTGCCAACACGCGACCTGGTATTTCCTGCCGTGGCACCGGATGTACCTCTACCAGTTCGAGCGGATCGTACGGCAGGCCGTGACTGAGCTCGGCGGGCCCGATGACTGGGCGCTGCCGTACTGGAATTACGAAGGCACGGGCCGGTCTAACCAGATTCCGCCCGCGTTCCGGGAAACCACCCTCCCGGACGGATCGCCCAACTCCCTGCTCGTTAACGAGCGACGCAACGGGGTCAACGCCGGTGGCGCCTTCCCGCCCCAGGTAACGAGCTCGGTCGACGCTGCCAACACCGCGTTTTTCACGACACCGTTCGCCGGCGTACCGGTCGGATTCGGTGGACCGCGAACCGGCTTTGCGCATTTCGGGCCGGCGCCCGGAGCACTGGAGAACCAACCGCACAACATCATGCACGTCGCCGTCGGCGGAAGCTTCGGCCTGATGTCTAATCCCGACACTGCAGCCCTTGATCCGATCTTTTGGCTGCACCATGCCAACATCGACCGACTCTGGGAGACCTGGCGACTGGCCACCGACGCCAATCCGACGAGCGGAACATGGCTCTTTCGGAGCTTCCGACTGCGGGACGAGAATGGTCAATTGATCAGAATGCGAGTGGGTGAGGTAGTCGACGCGACCAGCCTTGACTACACCTACGACTCACTCCCGCTGGTTGCCAGCTCCAGGAGAAGGGCAGAAGCCGTGCCGCCTCGATCTCGGCCCAAGACCGTTGCACAAAGCAGCAAGACGCTGAAAGTTGGCCGCGAAGGCGCCACCACCGCGATGGCAGTCGGGCCACTGCCGACGCCCGGGGCGGGGGCCAGCCGAGGCCGGGAACGGCGCTTCCACCTCAAGCTGTCCGACATCGAGGGCAGAGCCAACCCCGGCATCGTGTACGGGGTCTATGTGCACCTACCGGACGAACCCGACGTGACCAATGAACAGCGACGAGTGGGTGTGGTCTCCTTCTTCGGAGTGGAGCACAGCACCAAGCGCGGGACGAAGAATCCGCAGCCGCTTACGTACACCTTCGACATCACCGACGTCATCCAGCAGCTGGGTGCTCACGGTGATCTTGGTGATCTTGCGGTGTCCCTGATTCCGATGGAAGGAATGGTCGAAGAACCCCCAGCCGCTGCATCTGTTCCACCGCCGGTGAACATCGGCACGGTCGCGGTGCTCACCAGCTGAGTGGTCGAATGAGTGTCCTGGAGGCTCACCGCGTTGGCCGGCGGCTCGCGCGCTTGGACGGTGACTCAGTCGCGATTGCCCTGCCGCTGATCGCCATAAGCGTCGGCATTGTCGGCCTGCTCGCGGTCGGTGATCAGGCGCACGGTCACGCTAGACATCTGGTCATGATCATCAGCATGGCCCTGGCCATGATGGGTCCATTCGCCATCCCACTCGGTCGCGCGATCGCCCGCGCGACCTTGTGGTGGAATGCCCCGGCGGCGGTTGTCGTCGCGCTGTTGATCTTCCTCGGGCTGTGGAGTATGGCAGCGGCCGGCTTGCACCTCATCGGCGCAGTTCTGAGCCTGTTGATCACGCCGGTCGGAGCCGTCATATTGCTCACCGCCTGCTGCCTGGGACTGCAGATCGGGCGCAGCAGGCCCGGCGTGCTCGCAGCCTGTCAGCTCACCCGACCCATTCACTCCGGCCGGCACCTGCGAGGCGCTGCTCACTGGGCGGGGCTTGCAACCGCAGGTTGTTTGCGAGCGTGTGCCGCTCCGATGACGTTGACCGCTACTCAACCGAGCCTGGCTAGTTTTGCGGCCGTTGCGCTGCTGCTATGGATCGAACGCTTCGCCGGTCGCCCACAGCTTCGCGGGGCGCTGGCGCTCGGATATCTGAGCATCGGCATCGCTATGGTATTGGCGATCTGGCCCGTTGGACCGGAAGCGCCGGACAGCCATCTCGGGCATCTCTGAGCGACGGAATCGACCCGCCGTGGTAACTCTGGCCGAGAACCTTCGCACCTTTGGGTTTGCCCCGGTGCTCGCTTTCACTCGTCGTACTCCGGGCAGCCAAGCTGGCGCAGCGGCCTACTCGACCCAGACCATGGAATCGCTCATGGACCACTTCTCGGTCCATCCCGACTCCCAGCTGGCCCACACGACGCGAGCCGCGCGGGCTACTGCCCGCGGCGGGTTCAGCCCGCAAGCCGACGCCGCCCCGGCCAAGGCCCGCGTCTACCCGCATCTGGGCGTCTTGTACGGGACTGTTGATCGAGACGGATTGGCCGCGCTGCGTTCAGAGCCAGAGGTCTCGCACATCAGTGTCGCTAGCCAGCCGAGCCTGATTCGGCCGGTAGCGGGAGCGCCGGCGATCCTGCGTACCACGGCAACGTGGGGCATTAACTCGATTGCCATACCCGAACTGTGGGCGGCCGGACTCAGCGGTAAGAACGTCAAGGTCGGACATCTCGATACCGGTGTGGCCGCCGACCATCCAGCCCTGGACGGCGCCGTCGCAGCGTACGCCGAGTTCGACGTGGGAGGAGTGCAGGTCGAGGGCGCGGTTCCGCGGGACACGGATCGGATGGATGGCCACGGCACTCACACCGCCGCGACGATCGCCGGTCGGGCCGTAGGCCGGCGCCACGTTGGAGTCGCACCTGGTGCGGCGTTGTATGCGGCGACGGTCATCGAAGGCGGCGACGTGATCGCTCGCATTCTGGCCGGCATGGATTGGGCCGTCGGCGAAGGAGTACGGGTGCTGTCACTGTCCCTCGGCATCCGGGGCTACGTCGCTGATTTCCTCGGCATCGTCGAGGTGTTGCGAGACACCGGCGTGTTGCCGATAGTGGCCGTTGGCAACGAGGGCGCCGGCACCAGCCGCTCTCCCGGCAACTATCCGCGGGTGATCTCGGTCGGTTACTACAGCGAGCAGGACAAGGTCGCGGATGACTCGTCCAGCCAACGCTTTCCCCGCCGCTCACAGCCACTGGTGCCTGACGTGGTCGCACCCGGGGAAGACGTCGTCTCGGCAGCGCCAGGCGGAGGGTGGCGTCGGTTGTCCGGCTCCTCGATGGCAGTTCCCCATGTCACCGGCCTGGCGGCACTGCTGCTCGAAGCTCATCCCACGGCGACGGTCAGCAAGCTGGAACGGGCAATCCAGGGCACAGCCCAGTTGGGCGGCCTTGCGCGCGATCGCGCCAACCGTGGTGCGGTCAACGGCCCGCGGGCACTGGCCGCACTTGATCTCTCGATGCGGCACTAGGCTGGCCTAGGACGAGGAGATCCGATGCAGGACTACAGCCGCGCCGATCCGGAGCTGTTGCGCCAGCTTGATGCGGCACGGGACTCCAACGAGCCGGTAGCTGCCGCGGTCAGCGTCCGACGCAGAAAAGGCGTGCCACCCGACACCGCGAAGATCGACAAGGATTTGAAGGCTGCCATGGCTCGGGCCAAGGATGAGACCAAGACGGAGCCCAATCATGTACGGGTCATGTCGCATCTCGCCGTGGCCTACGTGGAGGGGCCGAGCCGACTGATCCGGGCACTGATCGATCAACCTGAGGTCACGGGAGCCGTGGCCGGCCGTTCGGACGGGCAAGACCGTGCTGCTCCGGGACCCGAATCTGATTCTGAATAGTCTGATTCGACGCTGGCTATCACCTCATCAAGTCCACCAAACCAGCGGGCTGCTTATTGCCCCGAGAAATCTCTGGGCCCGCAACAGCACCAGTTCGGCCGGGCTGGTGATGCTTACTTGGAAAGGAGACTCCATGGCCCGGCAAGTGCTGGTGACCGGAGCGTCCGGATTCGTTGGCTCCCATCTCGTCGAGGCACTCGAGACCGAGGGCTATTCGGTCCTAGCCATGACCCGACATCCTGACAGCTATCAGGGTGCCGGCAAGCCGATCTTCGGCGACGTCTCAGAGCCTGAAAGCCTTCGATCTGCGCTGGCTGACGCGGACGCCGCCTACTATCTGGTGCACTCGCTCGCTAGCCAGGACTTCGTTCAGAAGGATGCAGAGGCAGCCCGAGCCTTCGGAACTGCGGCGGGAGAGGTCGACCTAAAGCGGTTGATCTATCTGGGCGGCCTTGGTCGAGATGATCAAAACCTCTCCGACCATTTGAAGTCCAGACGAGAAGTGGAGCGCTTGCTGTCCGCAGGTGGCGTACCGGTCACGGTGCTCCGAGCGGCGATCATCATCGGACACGGCGGCATCTCATGGGAGATCACCCGCCAGTTGGTTGCCCATCTTCCAGCAATGGTGGTGCCAAAGTGGGCGACGACCCGAACGCAGCCGATCGCCTTGTCCGACGTCATCCGCTATTTGGTCGGGATCCTGGAACCAGAACCTGCCGAGGGACGGATCTTCGAGATCGGCGGGCCCGACGTGCTGACGTACGCGGAAATGATGCGCCGGGTCGCCCGCCTGCACTATCACCGCCCGTTGCCTATGCTGACGGTGCCACTGCTTACGCCGCGGTTGTCCTCCTACTGGCTGTCGCTGGTCACCGATGTCGACACCCCAACCGCCCGCAACCTGGTCGACTCGATGAGCAATGAGGTCGTGGTGACCGATAACGCCATTCTCGAATTCGTTCCTGGGCCACCGATGGGCTATGACGAGGCCGTACGAGAGGCGTTCCGACAGCGCGACCTGGCCCGAGCCGGTTTGTGAAGGACATCCCGACCAAGCGGGTGATCGGCCGAGCGATGGGCATCGTCCGCCCGGTGCTCATCGACAAGGTTGAGCGCGATCACCGGCAATCGGACGCGGCCTTCCGGCGGAGACGCATCGTCGTTGGGATCACGCTCGTGATTGGAGCAACCCTTTTGGGCCTGTCCTTTTCGGTGCGCCAAGGAGATCCGGCCTTCTATCTGTTGACGCTTGGTCTGGCAGCAACATGG
>JBKPML010000156.1:0-25264 GCA_046732135.1 Actinomycetota bacterium | reverse complement strand
TGCCCGCCTCTTTTCAGCAGGCAACACCAAGGGGCGACCATGTCATACATCAGTCCGGAGCTTCAACGAAGCCGCAAGGCTGCCGCACGCTACGCGGCACTTTCGGCGATCGCCGAGGATAAGACTCGGCGGCACGCGGCTCCTTGGGTCCGGGTACCTCTATGGCGACGCATCCGGAGGCTGGTCCTTAAACCGGTCTACCTGATCACGGAACGTCAGCGTCGGCGGCGGGCCGTACCGAAGAGACTGCGCACGATCTGATTTGTCGCCGTCCGCGCCACTTGACGAAAAGTGGTGGACTCGACAATGTCGGCAAGCAGCCCTCTGTCCTCGGGCCGATTGCGGGGACCGCGACGAGTTTCGTGTACCGCTCGTTCACGCGCCATCGCGTCGGCCTTGGTCTGAGCTTCAGCTAGGGCATCCGCTTCGGCCGCCTGCCGCTCCGCCTCGGCTTGCCGGGCGCCCGCCTCCAGCCTGCGGGCGAGAATCTCATGCGCCGAGGCGCGGTCGATCTCGACGCCGTATCTCATCATGAGCGCCGACACTGCAATGCCGGGCTTGAGCACCCCCTCCGGTGTGGGCGCCATCAGGGACTGCGGTGCCCGCATCCGGGTCCAGGCGACTGGAGTTGGTGCCCCGTCAGGATCCATCACAGTGATGATCGCCTCGCCAATGCTGAGCTGGTGCAGCGCTTCGGCAAGGTCGTAGCGCGACCTCGGGAAGGTGGCGACTGTCTGCTTAAGCGCCTTGGCGTCGTTTGGCGTGTGCGCACGAAGCTGGTGCTGTACTCGAGAGCCGAGCTGGGCGAGCACCTCGTCTGGCACATCCTTCGGCGTCTGGGTGACGAAGAAGATGCCCACACCCTTGGACCGGATCAACCGTACGGTCTGGGCGATCGCATTTAGGAACGCCTTCGAGGCATCGGCGAAGAGCAGGTGTGCCTCATCGAAGAAGAACACCAACTTGGGCTTCTCAGCATCACCGACCTCGGGGAGATCTTGAAAGAGATCGGCGAGCAGCCACATCAGAAATGTGGAGAAGACGGCTGGCCGCGCCTGCAAATTCGGCAATTCCAGCAACGAAACGACGCCGCGCCCGTCTCGAGTGACGCGAAGCAAGTCTGTGGTGTCGAATTCTGGTTCTCCAAAGAACGCGCCGGCGCCCTGATCGGCGAATGTAATCAGCTTTCGCAGAATTACTCCGACGGAGGCCGCGCTCAAGCCACCGATGCTCTTGAGCTCGGCCTTTCCCTCGTCACTGGTCAGGTGGTCAGCACAGCACGCAGGTCAGCAAGATCAAGCAACGGCAAAGTCGCCGAATCGGCATAGTGGAAAACCAGGCCGAGCGACGACTCCTGGACCTCGTTCAAACCCAGCACCTTCGAGAGCAGCACCGGCCCGAACGAGCTCATCGTCGCCCGGAGTGGCACACCGTTACCCACGCCGCCCAAAGCGAAGAATTCGGTCGGGCAGGCGTGCGGCTGCCACTGCTGGCCGATCTTCTCCACCCGCGCCAGTAGCTTGTCGTTGGCTTGGCCCGGCGAGGCGATGCCGGAGAGATCACCCTTGATGTCGGCAGCGAAAACCGGCACCCCGGCGGCCGATATCTGCTCCGCCATGAGCTGTAGCGTCCTGGTCTTGCCAAGTGCCAGTCGCTCCAGCCGTGCCGATTCAACATCGCGAGTGGAATACGGATCACTGCGGTGGGAATCGGCTCGTCGTTCTCCATCAAGACGCCGAGCTCGATGGCCGGCTCGTCGAACGTATAGCACTTCGCAATAGCAGCCGCCTCGCCGCTTTGCTGAGCGCTCGGCACAGATGTGATCGCGTCGTTAGAGACCGGCGAAGTCATGGCCAAATCGTAACGAGAAGGTGTTCGCAGACCAGTCCGCAACTTGATTAGAGTTATCGAGTGATTTTCAAGCGCGTCGGGGATCAGCGCCCGTATCCGGATCATGGCTACGTGCAGAAACAGTGGGCTGCTATCGCTCCCCACCAGGTACGCCTGGATCAGCTGGTTACGACAAAGCGGACGCTCGATCTTGAGGCATTACTCGAGGAGGACTCGACCTTCTACGGCGACTTGTTCGCCCATGTCGTCTCCTGGCGCGGCGAACTGTACTTGGAGGATGGTCTGCATCGCGCGCTGCGAGCCGCACTGCAGCAACGGCAGACGATGCATGCGAGGGTGCTAGACCTGAAGTAGCCGCCCCAGCAAGATAGGCTGCGCCGAGGGCAGCGGCGAGGAGTATCAACGGTGATCGGTCGGATCTTCCGCATCGTGCGCACCCCGATCACCCTGCTGCTTCTGCTCGGCGTGCTCTGTTATGCCGCATGGTGGGGATATACCAATGTCCTGCGACCGATTCCTCCGGCGCCGGCACAACCGTGCGTCGATCAAAGCGTCAACAAAGGCGAGCTGAAATCTAGCCAGGTCACTGTAAAGGTTTACAACGGCGGGAATAGGCGAGGCCTCGCCGGTGACGTTGGACGGGACCTGCGAGAACGTGGTTTCAATGTCATTCGAACGGCGAACACCGCCGAAAAGATTTCCAAAACCGTGATCATTGGCGCCGACACAAAGAATCCCGAGGTGCTGCTTGTCAAGGGATTCTTCAAGGACGCCACCATCAAATCGGACAAGCGCATCGACCATTCTGTCGATGTCCTCGTGGGCAACAAGTACGGCGGCTTCAACAAGAACGCCAAGCGGACCTACGCCGTGAAGACCAAGACGGTCTGCTTGCCTTCCCAAGCCAGCGGCTCCTCAGCTCCCCTCGGGGGTTGAGTCCTCAGCTTGAGGCGCATGTAGGGCACGCCAGCGGGCGAGGCGACCCCCACGACCAACTTCCCGCAACCGCGCCTCGGTACGTTCGCGTTGTGCAGAGGGCGTGACGATTAGCAATTCGTCACCCACCTTCAGCCGTTCGTGAGCTGCCGGATAGAACGGCCGGTCCTCTCGGATGATCAACGACAGAACGGTGTGCCGAGGAAGCCGCAGCTCTGTTACCTCAACCCCGGCGAGCCGGGATCCCGGCGGTACGCGTACCTGAAGCAAGTCGGCCGAGATCATATCCAACGGCGCTGCTTCGACCTCCACCTCGCGGGCCGATTGATCTTCGAGCAGGCCCAGCCGCCTGGCAACGAACGGCAGCATCGGCGCCTGAAGGCAGGTAAAGATGATGACGAAGACCAGTACGACGTCGAAGAGGAATTCACTGCCCTCGATCGCTTCAGACAGCGGGACGGTCGCCAGCACGATCGGCACGGCACCGCGCAGTCCCGCCCAGGAGAGGAAGGCCATTTCGCGGCGGGGCGTTCGGAAGCCGCTGGCGCACACCAGCACCGATACCGGCCGCGCGATGAAGGTAAGAAAAACTCCGGCCGCCACGGCGACGTACACGGCTTCGAAAGTGACGCGACTGGGCCAGGCGAGCAATCCCAGCATGACGAAGAGACCGATCTGGGCGATCCAGCCGATGCCCTCGACAAATGATCGAGTGGCGGCTCGGTGTGGCAGTTGAGCGTTCCCCAGCATCAGGGCACAGGCATAGACCGCGGCGAAGCCGCTGGTATGCAAAATCGCGGCCGCGCTGTAGGCAAAGACCGCCCAAACGAGAGCGGCCAACGGATACAAGCCGGATGACGGCAGGGCCACCCGGCGAAGGAGCCAGACGCCTGCCCATCCGAAACCGATGCCGATGGCAAGTCCGGCAAGAAGCTGGACCACGATCAAGCCCATCAGGCCGAGAATGCCTCCGGCCGGCTGTGTGCCACCGGCGATGGAGCTGGCCAGCGTGACCAGCAGCACCGCAGGAGCATCATTCAGGCCCGACTCCGCTTCCAACGCACCGCGGAGGCGGTGCGGAATTGGCACATTGCGCAACACGGAGAAGACGGCGGCCGCATCCGTCGGTGAGGTCACGGCGCCGAGGAGAACTGCGATCCACACGTCTAGGCCGAGAACGAAGTGACCGAACAGTGTCATCAGACCGACGCTCACTCCGACGCCAACGGTCGCAAGTACGCTCGCCAGTCCGACCGCAGGCCGGATATCGCTCCACTTCGTGGTGAGACCGCCTTCGGCCAAGATCAAGGCGAGGGCCGCGAATCCGAGGGCATGGGCCAGATCCGGGTCATCGAAACGAATGCCCAGACCCGATTCGCCCATCAGCATGCCGAGCCCGAGGAACAGCAACAGCGAGGGAAGACCGACCCGGGCGCCGATCCGGGCGGCCAGGATGGCAGCGATCAACACAACGGCACTTCCAAGAAGGATCGCGTCGATGTGGATCATGCGCACATCTTTCCCGAAATACTGATGCCCCGCCCTTTGCGAGGACGAGGCACCCGTTCGCGAGCGGTGGCGGCGGGATTTGAACCCGCGGAGGCTTGCACCTCACGCGCTTTCGAGGCGCGCTCTTTAGGCCGCTCAGACACGCCACCGGCGGTGAGACTACCGTCTCTTCGTCAGGAACGGAGCGTCGTCCACTGCACCAACTTGCGCAGTGCAATGACTCGGATAGTCGCGGGCGAAACGCAGGTTGAGGGGATTAGCGGGAGGCGAAGAACTCTCGCAGCACGGCTTGGCATTCCGCCTCCAGGATGCCGCCGCGTACGTCAATCCGATGATTTAGCCGGGGATCGCGCACCACGTCCCATAGGGATGTGACTGCCCCGGCCTTGGGATCGTAGGCGCCGAAGATCAACCGCGTGAGCCGAGACAGCACCAACGCGCCGGCACACATGGTGCACGGTTCAAGGGTCACCACCAGTGTGTGGTCGGTTAGCCGCCAGGATTTTCGCGCCCGGGCCGCCCGGCGAATTGTCAACAACTCAGCGTGCGCGGTCGGATCCTGCGCAAGGTCACGTTCGTTACCGGCCGAGGCTGCCACCGTCCCAGTGGGGTCAAGAAGGACCGCGCCCACCGGGACGTCACCATGAGCTGCGGCCATTCGGGCTTGATCAAGGGCCAGCCGCATGGCGGCGTCCCAACGACCCGGCATTCAGCGGCGATCAGGTGGGAAGGCGGCTTCGGACGCCTTCCGGAACTGCGGCCCGATCTTGATTTTGTCGGCGACCTCGATCAGCATCTGGTCACTGCTGAGGTCCATGTTGTCGAGAATGGTGCCCATGTCGAAGTCGCTGATGCCTAAGTCAGAGAGGATTCCCAAATCGCCCATCGGCTCGCCCTCCTCATCATCTGGGTCCGGAATCTCCTCACCCAACATGTCGGCGATATCCCGTGCGATCGGCCACTCATTCGCCGCTCCGCCATCCGATAGCAGGAGCTGGACATGCTGGCCCCGCACCCGCACGATCGCGAACACTTCTTCCACCAGGCTGACAAAACCAACAGCTCCCGCGTCACCCGGCAATCGGCGAAGCTGAATGATCAACTCGTCGAGGTCGTTGGCAAGATCAATTGCCAGCGCCTGGACCATCGGCTGCCCGTCCTCCCGATAGGCGGCCAGCACGAAATCGATCTCATCAGGTGCGGCGTCTTCGAGCTCGTCATCGTCCGCGCTTTCGAGATCGTCGACATCGACATCTTCGGAGTCGTCGCCGGTATCTTCCAGGTCGAACGACTCGTACTCGTCGTCATCGAATTCCGGCATCAGCCCTCCTCGCGCGTCTCGAAACCTCAATCATCGTGTCAGAAGTTTGTACTGGGCACGACTGGGATACCCAACTGACTGGTGGCCTTCGCTACGGTTCTGGCGTGGACCTCACGGTCGTGGATCATCCCCTGGTGGCGCACAAATTGACTACTCTGCGCGACGCGACAACCGACTCGCCGACTTTCCGCCTGTTGAGCCAAGAGCTGGTCATGCTGCTGGCCTACGAGGCGACCCGAAAGGTCCGCGTCAGCCCTGTGACCGTGCAAACGCCGGTAGCGCCTGCGTACGGCGTGAAGCTCTCAACGCCTCGTCCACTGGTGGTGCCGATCTTGCGGGCCGGTCTGGGCATGCTCGAGGGAATGACGAAGCTGATGCCGACCGCCGAAGTAGGCTTCATCGGCCTAGTGCGAGACGAGGTCACGCTGCACGCTTCTACTTATGCGGAGCGGCTGCCTGGTGACCTCTCAGGTCGACAGTGCTACGTGCTCGATCCGATGCTGGCGACGGGCGGAACCTTGGCTTCGGCGGTCCAGTTTCTGGTCAGTCGGGGTGCCCACGACATCACATGTATCTGCTTGATCGCCGCTCCGGAGGGCATCGCCAGGATGACTGCGCTCCTGGAAGATCTGCACGTCCCGTGCACCCTCGTGCTTGCTGGGCTTGATGAGCGATTGAACGAGGTGGGCTACATCGTTCCCGGGCTGGGCGATGCAGGCGACCGTCTATATGGAGTAGCGCACTGACGTTGCTTTCTAGGCTCGCGCATCGCTCGACCACCCGCCTTAGTAGTAATACGGGAATCGCCTCCAGTCGGGCGGGCGCTTCTGAAGGAAGGCATCACGGCCCTCAACGGCCTCATCCGTCATGTACGCAAGCCGGGTGGCCTCCCCCGCGAAAACTTGCTGACCGACCATTCCGTCGTCGATCGCGTTGAACGCAAACTTCAGCATCCGCTGGGCGGTTGGGCTCTTCTCGCAGATGATCTTGGCCCATTCGAGTCCAATGGTCTCCAGTTGATCGTGCGGCACCACGGCATTGACCATGCCCATCCGGTGGGCGTCCTGGGCGTCGTACGTCCGGCCAAGGAAGAAGATCTCTCGAGCGAACTTCTGCCCCACCTGCCTGGCAAGGTAGGCCGAGCCGAAGCCGCCGTCGAACGAGCCGACATCGGCATCCGTTTGTTTGAACCGCGCATGTTCGGCGCTGGCCAGGCTAAGGTCGCAGACCACATGGAGACTGTGACCGCCACCGGCCGCCCAACCACTGACCAGCGCGATCACCACCTTCGGCATGAACCGGATCAACCGCTGCACTTCTAAGATGTGCAGTCGCCCCAGGGCTGCCGGATCGACACTGTCCGATGTCTCGCCCTCGCTGTAGGCATACCCACTGCGTCCCCGAATCCGCTGATCACCGCCGCTGCAGAACGCCCACCCGCCGTCATTGGGAGATGGGCCATTGCCGGTGACCAGAACTGCCCCGATGTCCGATGACATCCGAGCATGATCAAGAGCGGCGTAGAGCTCGTCGACCGTGTGCGGACGGAAAGCATTGCGAACCTCTGGCCGATTTAGCGCGACTCGGACGACCGGAAGATCAGTAGCGCGGTGGTAGGTGATGTCAGTGAATTCGAAGCCGCCAACGTCCTCCCACAGGTCTGGTTGAAACGGGCCAGCCATGTCAGCCTCGACCGACATAGGGCATCTTGGTGGCCATCACCGTCATTGTGGCCACGTTAGCGTCCAGTGGCAGGCCAGCCATGTAGACCACGGCCTTGGCCACTTCCTCCAGCCGCATCCGCGGCTCAGGGCGTACGGTGCCGTCTGCTTGCAGCACGCCCGTGGCCATCTGGCCGGTCATCTCCGTGTCGGCGTTGCCGATATCGATCTGGCCACAGGCGATGTCGTACGGCCGTCCGTCCAGCGAGGTCGCCTTGGTGAGCCCGGTGATTGCGTGTTTGGCGGCGGTGTAGGCGATGGATTGGGGCCGCGGGACCTGGGCTGAGATCGAACCATTGTTGATGATCCGACCACCGTGCGGCGTTTGCCGTCGCATCTGGCCGAATGCTTCCCGAGTGCACAGAAAGGCTCCGGTCAGGTTGACATCGATGCACGTCTGCCAATCTGCCAGGCTGATCTGATCAAGAACATTATTGGGACCACCCGCCCCGGCGTTGTTGAACAGCAGGTCAACCCTTCCGTGGCGTTGGGCCGTCGTGCCAAACAGCGCCCTGACCGAGTTTTCGTCAGTGACGTCCGCCGGGACCGCATCCAGCGGCAGATCCGGATTGTTCCTAACTAGTTGATCAAGTTGATCGCGGCGGCGTCCGGCAAGCACGACAAGCCATCCATCCGCGGCCAGTGCCGTCGCCGCGGCGGCACCAATCCCGCTGCCCGCACCAGTAACGATGGCAACGCCCTTTTCCGATGTCATGCAACCACCTCGCGATGTCGGAGTTCTTGGCAGGATCGAACCATGCGGATTGCGGTGGTTGGTACGGGCCCGGTAGGGCGGACCCTGGGCGACGGGCTGGCAAGGGCCGGGCACGACGTGGTCGTCGGAACTCGAGATGCCGACCGGACTCGGGCTCGTGACGATTGGCAGGGCGTCAACCTGCAGCTCGCCAGCTATAGCGACGTCGGTGCCGGGGCTGATCTCATCGTCAATGCGACCAGCGGTGGGAACTCGCTGGAAGCGCTACAGGCGGTTGGCGCTGAGGCGCTCGGCGGGAAGGTGCTGATCGACCTGGCCAACCCACTGGACAGTTCGAAGGGATTTCCGCCGACCCTTCTCATTTCCAACACCGACTCATTGGCCGAGCAGATTCAGCGCACCTTCCCCACCGCGAGGGTGGTCAAAGCATTCAACACTGTGACCGTGGCCCTGCTAGTCAACCCGAAGGCGCTTCACGGTGTAGAGACGACAATCTTCCTGGCGGGCGATGATGCCGACGCTCGGGCAACCGTTGCCGGGATCGCGGCCGACCTCGGATGGACAGATGTCATCCAGTTCGATGACCTGACGGCTGCCCGAGGCCTAGAGATGTGGCTGCCACTCTGGATTCGACTCATGCGTCTCCAGGGGACGGCCATGTTCAACATCAAAGTGGTCCGCTGAAGCCGATGCGGGTCGCGGATTCCTGAGGAACAGCGCGAGCACTATCGCGGCCCCGGCAAACACGGTGATGATCGCGAAGGAACTCTGCAAGCCCGCGGTCTGCGCGACGATCTCCGAACTTCCGCGACCCATCAGGCTCGCCATTCGGCTTGCCATGACAGTAACCACCAGGGCAGTACCCGCAGCTCCAGCCACTTGCTGGAGGGTTCCCATGATCGCGCTGCCGTGCGAGTACAGGGACGGGGGCAACGGGTTCAGACCCGTCGTGAAGGTCGGCGTAAGGAAGCAGGCTAGCCCAACAGACAAGATCATATGCACCGCGAGCAGCCACCAGACCGACGTGTGCTGATCAACCTGAGTCAACGCGAGCATCATCAGGGCGATCACGGTGGCCCCGGGCGGAACCAACACCTTCGGTCCATATCGATCGAAGATCTTGCCCACCGCCGGCGACAACAGACCCATCAGCAGTCCGCCAGGTAGCAGGAGCAGTCCGGTGGCCAGCGAACTCAATCCGCGGACGCTCTGCAGATAGATGGGTAGCAGGATGAACGCACCCAGGAATGTCATGAACACGAGGCATAACAGGGCGGCACTCAGACTGAACATGCCGAACCTGAATGCACGCAGATCAAGCAGTGGATCCCCGGCCTTCTGCAGCCGCAGCTGACGCCATCCGAACGCCAGGAGGCAAAGAACGCCTATGAGGAGGACCCCCACTGCTACGCCGATGCCGGTGCTTGAGGTGATCCCGAACTGGCTCAGTGCATAAACGATGCCACCGAAAGCTGGGATGGTCAGCAGGACAGACCAAATATCCAGCCGCTGGGTGCCGTGCTCCCCAATGTTCGGCAGCAGTCGAGCCCCGATGATCAACGCAAGGACGGCTATCGGCAGGACGAGCAAAAACATGAAACGCCAGGGCAGGAACTCCAGGATGATGCCGGACACTGTCGGCCCGATCGCCGGCGCTACTGAGATCGCGATGCTGACGTTTCCCATCACCAACCCGCGGTGCTCGACCGGCACCAGGGTGAGGATCGACGTCATCAGCAACGGCAGCATGATCGCCGTACCCGACGCCTGAACGATCCGGGCTGGCAGCAGCAGCCAGAAACCCGGGGCAAGGCCCGCCAGCAGGGTGCCGAAGCAGAACAACGACATGGCGAGCAGAAAGACCGTACGGGTCGGGATGCGTTGCAGGAGAAACCCGGTGGTCGGGATCACTACCGCCATGGTGAGCAGGAATGCACTGGTCAGCCATTGCACGGTGCTGGCCGGGACAGACAGCTCGGTCATCAGCGTCGGCAGCGCAACAGCCATGATCGTCTCATTCAGAATGACCACGAAGGTGGCGACGAGCAGGGTTGCGATGACGGTGCGGGCGTGCACCGGAAGCTTCTGCCTTGCCGAGACGTCTGCTGTGACGGTCATGTCGTCCTATTTCCTGGGCAACGATTTCTAACGGTAGACCCCTCAACCGACAAGAACTCATCGATTATTCGACGGCCATGCAGGGCTAACACCATGCCCCAACGTGTCATTCCGGTCGTCTAACGTCAGAGCTGTGGCGAAGGACACAGGGAAGAGCAAGCAGAAGTCGCCAAGGGTTTCGGAGTCGGTCTATGACACGGAGCTGCTCCGCCTGCAGGCCGAGCTGGTGAAGCTTCAGGAATGGACCAAGACGACCGGTGCGCGGATCGTTGTGATCTTCGAAGGACGGGACGCCGCCGGAAAGGGCGGCACCATCAAAAGGGTCAGCGAATATCTCAATCCGCGGGTCGCCCGCATATCGGCGCTGCCGATACCGACCGAGCGTGAGCGGGGCCAGTGGTACTTCCAGCGATACATCGCCCATTTGCCCGCCAAAGGTGAGATCGTCCTCTTCGACCGCTCCTGGTACAACCGCGCGTGTGTCGAGAAGGTGATGGGCTTTTGCACTGCCAAGGAACACGCGCGGTTTCTGCAGCAGGCGCCGATCTTTGAGCAGATGTTGATCGACGATGGGATTCTGCTGCGCAAGTACTGGTTTTCGGTCTCAGATGCCGAGCAGCTCAAGCGATTCCGATCCCGGCACGCAGACCCATTGCGGCGGTGGAAGCTCAGCCCGATGGACCTGGAGTCGATCAACCGTTGGGAGGACTATTCGCGAGCCAAAGACGAGATGATGGCACACACCGACACGGAGGCGAGCCCCTGGTACGTGGTGGAGTCCGACAGCAAGAAACATGCCCGGCTGAACATGATTAACCACCTACTCTCGACAATCTCTTACGAGGAGGTGCCGGCACCGGACGTCGAGCTGCCTGAACGACTGACACCGTCGAGTGACTATGTTCGGCCGCCGCGTGAGCTCTCTAAGTATGTGCCCGATTTCGCGGCAACCCTGCTCGCCCGGCGTGAACCGACGGCTGGCTGAGTGATTCGTACGTTGGCGGTCCCACACCTGTGGGCCTTGTGCGGAGTGACGGAGCCTGTCCCGACCTAGGGGCTCATCGATTGGGGCCTTGTCGACCGAAGGTGACCTCAGGGCCTTCGCGCACGTGTCACGATGGAAGCGGCAAACCAACACCACAGGAGGTCTCATGTCCGAGGACACGTACGATCCCAACCCTCCAGGGGAGAACCAGCCCGGCGACATGAATGATCCAGATCAGTACGGCAGCCTATCGGTGGAGGACGACTCCCAGGGCACAATTGATCCGGCCGACGTAGCCGGGACAGCCGATGAGTCGGACGAGGACGTCAGCTGACCCTGCAATCATCGCCGACTTCCCGCGACAGCACCGAAAAGCTCAGCCAGAGCGTATTTCGGCGCGCACTCGACTGGCGAAATCGACGCGAGGAACGACCGTGGAGGAGCCGCGCCACCAAAGCGATCGAGGCCGGGAAGTTCCTCAGCGGCATGTATACGCAGCGAGCGCTGACCTCTTACTGGGCATACGTACACGGTGATCTGTTCAGCAAGCTGATTGATCCCAGCAATGACACCGACCCGTACGAGATCTACGAGCAGATGCGCGCGATCGGTCCGATGGTGCGCACTCGGCTGGGCAACTACACGACGACCAGCTACCGCATCAGCAATGACGTGCTCCGCAGCCGCAACTTCGGGGTGACTCCAGAAGACGGCAGTCAGGACATCGCCCACAACGACGCTCTCGACCTCTCCTTGCTGCAGGTCAATCCCCCGGACCACACCCGGCTGCGCCGACTCGCCGCCCCCGCCTTTAGTCCGCGCCGGATGGATGGTTACCGCCACGTGGTCGAGTCGGCTATCAACAGGCTTCTCGATGATGCGGAGGCCGACGGCGAATTCGATCTCATGGCCTCGTTCGCCGCACCGCTGCCGATCACCGTGATGACGCATCTGCTTGGTCTGCCGGACAATCCGGAGAAGTTCCG
The DNA here is from genome assembly GCA_046732135.1 of Actinomycetota bacterium. Lineage (GTDB taxonomy): Bacteria > Actinomycetota > Actinomycetes > Propionibacteriales > Propionibacteriaceae > Microlunatus. Next base: position 13,122 of record JBKPML010000156.1, on the reverse strand, counting down.
GCGGATTGGCTCAACGATCGCCCGGGCCCTGGACGGGATCTGGTCATTGAAGCAGGCTCGCACCCTCGCAGTTGCCGACGCCGAGCTACGGCATGAGTTCGATGACCTCTTGGTGCAGCGGCGTCTCGACCCGGGGGACGATCTCGTCTCGGCGCTCGTGACCGAGCAGGGTGACAAGATCACGGCCGCAGAACTGGGCCCTCTGGTCCGGCTGCTGCTGATAGCTGGTTTCGAGACCACGGTGAACGCGATAGGTAGCGGCGTCCGCTTGCTGCTGAATGACCGGGAGCAGTGGGAGATTCTGGTGAGTGATCCGGATCGGGCGGTTGCGGTCGGCGAGGAGGTACTGCGGTTCGAGCCGCCCGTACAGCAGACGGTACGAGTTGCTTTGGTCGATATTGAGGTCGGCGGCGTCCAACTGCATAAGAATCAGTGGATCATCCCGCTTCTGGCCGCCGCCAACCGTGACCCCGAGGTCTATCCCGATCCCAACCACTTCGATATCACTCGGAAGTCACCGGCCGAACATCTGGCATTTTCCGGTGGGATTCATTACTGCCTAGGATCGCCGCTGGCCCGGATGGAACTCGCATTGGCCCTCCGCGCAGTCGCCGAGCGCTTCCCTAACCTGCAATCGGCCGGTCCGGCGATCATGCGGCCGGGAACCACGATCCGTGGTCCGCGCCACCTACCAGTGAAGATCAACTAGCAAGATTCACCGAGCTGGTGCTCGCGCAAAGCGGGCGTGCACTGCTGCGTCGGAGGGCACGAGCTCCACGCACTCATAGCCGTCGGCGCCGTCCCCGGGGCGGGCGAAGAATCGCTCACCATCGCCTAGCAGGATCGGCACGAAGGCCAGGTGCATGCTGTCAATCAGGCCCGCTCGCAGAAACTGCTGGATTGTGGACGGACCGCCCGCGATCAGCACATCCTTCTCGCCGGCCGCTTCGAGAGCTCGCTCGAGCGCGCTCTGGATCCCCTCGCTGACGAAGTAGAACGTCGTGCCGCCTTCCTTCACCACGGGGTCGCGGGGATAGTGGGTCAGCACGAAGACGTCGTTGTGGTAGGGCGGATTGTCACCCCACCAGCCGGTCCAGTCCTCCTCACCCCACTCGTCACGGATAGGGCCGAACATGTTGCGACCCATGATTGTCGCACCAATACCCGTCCTGAGGCCGGCGGCGAATTGATCATCGATTCCGTCGCTGCCGTCCTCCTCGCCGTTCATCTCATGAAACGTGCGTGTCGCCCGCGCCCAGCCGTGCAGTCGCTCACCTCCCACGCCGAGCGGATGATCGATATCTTGGTTGGGCCCGGCGGCGTAGCCATCGAGGGAGACGCTAATGCCGTTCACACGTACAGCCACAAGGCTTCCCTTCTGATCGCCTCTACTTGATCTTGGGTTCAGTCTTGGCACGCACCTCGTCTTTCGTGACGCCAGGTGCCAATTCAATACATTCCAATCCTTCGGAGGTGACGTCAAGGACGCACAAGTCGGTAATGATCCGCTGCACGACACCACGGCCGGTGTACGGCAGGCTGCACTCCTTGACGATCTTGTACGATCCATCCTTGGCCACGTGCTCCATGATCACGATCACCCGCTTCGCACCGTGCACCAGATCCATCGCACCGCCCATGCCCTTAATCATCTTTCCCGGAATGGTCCAGTTGGCAATATCACCATGCTCGGACACCTGCATTGCGCCCAAGATGGCGGCGTCGATCTTGCCGCCGCGAATCATGCCGAATGACGTCGCGGAGTCGAAGACGGACGCGCCCCGGCGCAGGGTCACCGTCTCCTTGCCGGCGTTGATCAGGTCGGGATCTTCCTCACCGTCGTACGGGTAGGGGCCTACGCCGAGCAGCCCGTTCTCGGACTGCAGCACCAGCTCGACGCCTTCGGCTACGTAATTTGGCACCAGCGTGGGGAGGCCGATGCCCAGGTTGACATAGCTGCCATCGGTAAGTTCCGCGGCCGCTCGGGCGGCAATGTCCTCACGTGCCCAGCTCATCAGGTGCGCTCCCGTACTGTTCGGCGCTCGATGTGTTTGTCGGCCGCCTGCTCGGGAGTCAACGGAACAACCCGGTGAACATAGACCCCGGGTGTGTGAACTGAATTTGGGTCAAGATCACCTGGCTCGACCAGCTCCTCGACCTCCGCGATTGTGATCTTGCTGGCCATGGCTGCGACTGGATTGAAGTTGCGCGCCGACTTGCGGTATATCAGGTTGCCGTGCCGGTCACCGCGCCAGGCGCGCACCAGCCCGAAGTCGCAGATGATCGCCCGCTCGAGCACGAACTCCTTGTTACCTTCGCGAGTCTCGAAGGTACGAGTCTCCTTACCGGGGGATGCCACCGTCACCGATCCATCATTGCCATAGCGCCACGGCAAGCCGCCTTCGGCCACCTGGGTGCCGACACCTGTGGCCGTGTAGAAAGCCGGGATTCCGGAGCCGCCGGCGCGAAGCTTTTCCGCCAACGTGCCCTGTGGAGTCAGCTCTACCTCCAGTTCACCGGCCAGATACTGGCGGGCGAATTCCCTGTTCTCACCGACATAGGACGACACCATTCGGCGGATCTGCCGCGTCGCGAGCAACTGCCCGAGGCCCCAGTCGTCCACACCGCAGTTATTGGAGACCACTTCAAGTTCGCGGACGCCAGATTCGATAAGTGCCCCGATCAGCACGCTTGGAATCCCGCACAAACCGAATCCGCCGACAGCCAGCGAGGAGCCTGACGTGATGTCGGAGACCGCCTCGCTCGCACTCGCCACAACTTTGTCCATGCCTGTGTTCTACTCCTGCAATGGCTGAAGCGTTACGCGTCGGAATCGTCGGATTTGGCTGGATGGGTCAAGTGCATGCTCGCGCGTACGCCCGAATCCGTTCGCATTACGTCGATTCCCCGCTGCAGCCAATCTTGGTAGCAGTCGCCGACAACGCCGAGGACGACCGGCTGCGCCTCGCGGCATCGGCTTTCGGCTTCACCGGCATACATGCCGACTGGCATGACTTGGTTTCCCGGGACGATCTTGAGCTGATCAGCATAACCGGGCCCAACTTCATCCATCGGGATGTCGGTGTAGCCGCTGCGCGAGCCGGCAAGCACATCTGGATCGAGAAACCGGCCGGGCGCACCGTGACCGAGACGACGGAGATCGCCGATGCTGTCCGGGCCGCGGGTGTTCGGTCGGCCGCAGGGTTCAACTACCGGAATGCCCCGGCCGTTGAGCTGGCCCGGGAGCTGGTCTCCAACGGACGTCTAGGGAGGGTCACTTCGGTAAACATCCGGTTACTGGCCGACTATGCGGCCCACCCTGAAGGCGCGCTGACCTGGCGCTTCCAGAACGATTCGGCCGGATCCGGCGTGCTCGGGGACCTGGTCAGCCATGGCGTCGATCTCGGCCGCTATCTTGTCGGGGAGATCACCGAACTGGTGTGCGATACCGCGATCTTCATCCCGCGGCGGCCGCAGGCCGGCGGCACCACTTCGCACTTCTCCCGCGGTACGGGCGGGCCGATGGGCGAGGTGGAAAACGAGGACTATGTCTGCGCACTGCTGCGGTTCGAGGGCGGTGCCCGCGGGACTCTCGAGTCCAGCCGGGCAGCGGTCGGTGAGCAGTGCGCGTACGGAATCGAGATTCATGGCGACCGCGGGGCGCTGTCCTGGGAGTTCCGGCGGATGGGTGAGCTGCGGGTATGCCTCGATCAGGATTATCAGGACGCCTCGTACGCGACCCAATACGTGACCATCCCCGACGGCGAGCTGGGTCATTTCCAGCCGGCATCCGGCATCTCGATGAGCTTCGACGATCTCAAGGTGATCGAGGCCCACCGACTTCTCCAGTCGATTGCAACGGCCGCTCCGATAGGGGCAACCGTCGACGACGCCCTGCGCGCCGCCCAGCTCGTCGATGCCCTCGCCAAATCGGCTCGTGAGCGACGCTGGATTAGCTGCACCTAGGCCCGTTGGGGTTTCCCATGTTTACGTGGGAAACAGTCACTTTACCCATGTAACTTCATAGGTGAAGTGCCAGTTTTCCGAGTAAGGCGCAGCCAGTGATCAGCTGGTTGGATGAATCAGCCACAGGCCGGGTATGACGTTACACATGGCAGACGCACCGGCCCAGCCCACGATCCTTGCGATCGGTGGGTCGGCGGGATCGGAATAGAACATCGACCGCTGGGCGATGTCCGTTCTCCTTCGGCCCGCGCCTGATCCGCAACATGAGGCGACTGCCACCAGGTGACGATCCGGCGGTGCGATTACGATCCGACGGGCACCAGCTTTTCTTGCAAGCTCGTCTCACTCACTTGCGGCCGGCCCTACGAAGGACTCCGGGCAGAGCACCAATTCCCGCCGCGGGGACATGCAGAAGACGAGCACAGCAGCGGGTAGATCTACCGGCAGCGAGCGCACAAACGAGATGAGACTCTCGACTCCACCGGCCGACGCCCCCACTACAACGACATCGCGCCTGGCGCCCTGCAGCTCGAGGCGTGCTCGAGCTCATGTGGGCCTGATACCTGACGGGCTCAGGCCGGTCTCCACAACGGCCTGCGCCAGATCACGTACTTTCATGTTTCGGTCCTGCGACGTGCGGGACAGCAACTGAAAGGCCGCCGTGGGCGTCAGCCGGTCTCGTTCGATCAAGATGCCCACTGCCTGACCAATCAGCTGCCGGCTTTCGACAGCCTTGCGTAGCTGCTGCTCACTCACGGCGTTGTCAAGAGCGACGGTTGCGTGCCGTGCGAGCATTGAGGCGGCATTCTCCGCATCCTCGGCAAAGGCGTCGGAACGCTCCGCATAGAGCGTCAGGACGGCTGTCCGGGCTGACCTCCGCAAGATCAGAGGGATCGCGAGAACACTGCGTGCACCGAGGCGGAGAGCATGGGCGCGGAAGCTAGGCCAGCGTTGCTCGACTTCAAGATCATCAATTCGGACTGCCGCACCATCGAGGGCCGCTGTGCTGGGCCCTTCCCCGGATGCGAACTGCCACTTGTCGACGGCCAGTGCGAGGTTGCCCACGAAAGCCAGTGCGTCCGCCCTCCGGCGACGACCCATAAGAACAATGCCAGCATCCTCAGCGCCAGGAACCAACCGCACTGCGGCGTCAACAATGCCTGATAGAACCTCCGATGTCTCGTCCCGGCTAGCGAGATCAGCTGCTAGCTCCGCCAGGCAGTCCACCATTCGCTGCCCATCCCGCTCGGCAGACAGATCGGCGGAGACCGCTCGCAACGTTGCGCCGGTTGACAGCTCGCGCAGCTCCCAGCGAAGCCGCGGCCGCTCCCTCGACGGGTCGTACACCCGCGCGACATAAACGTCGACCAGCACGGTGTCGCCATCGGGTCGCTGGATGAGCAGGTCGCTTGCTTCTTGCGGAGTTCCTAGCCGAGTGGCTTTGTCAATCATGGTTCGGATCTGCGCGCGATGCCCCAGATCGAACCAAGTCGCGATCGGTCGCGGCCGAATCCGCTCGGCAGGCTGCCGAATCAGTTGAGCGGTTGCTCGATTGGTTTGCTCGACCACACCACCGAGATCAGTGAGCACGTACGCTGTGCCGGCACCGCTGAACAAAATATTGAGTTCGGCCAGCGCACTCTCCAGGCGCTGGCGGGTGGCCTCCAGCTCCTCCTGTTGAGCGCGCAATTCTTCGTCGGCAATAACGAGCTGCTGACTGAGCTCGGTTAGCTCGTGTGCAAGTTCGCTTGGTGGCGGCGCATTGGTCGAGTTCGCAATAGTGAGTAGGCGCTCGCGGCGGCCTCCCAGGTCAGCAAGAAAGTGACTCAGGTCAGTCGGTGAGGTTGACATGGATTCTCCTCCCACGCCCGCCGACATCGGCGCGACTACTAGACCACGGGTCGCTGGCCAAGCTGACGGGTAGGGCACTTCGACCTTACTACTGATGCCCGACTAACAGCGCTGGTAGGACTGCTCAATCTGGCGCAGTTGATGGCCTGGATCACCCGGCGGCTTCGCTGTCCACCGGTCTTCTCAACCTCTAACAACTACCGCTATCGTCTCGAACAAGCCGCTCATCGAGGAGGGAATGACCCATGGCAAATGCACGCGATTTGATGACGCCCGACGTCGAATGCGTGAACGAGGACGAGACCCTGCTGGTTGCCGCCAAGAAGATGAAGGAGCTCGACGTCGGCGCACTGCCGATCTGCGGAAACGATGATCGGCTGAAGGGCATGCTCACCGACCGTGACATCGTCATTTACTGCGTGGCAGAGGGCAAGGACCCCGACTCTGTGCGGGCAGGTGAACTCGGCGAAGGCAAACCCGTCACAATCGGCGCAGATGACTCGGCCGAGGAGACTCTGCGCACCATGGCGAAGCACCAGGTCCGTCGGCTGCCGGTGATTGACGGCCACCGAATGGTCGGCATCGTGGCCCAGGCGGATGTCGCTCGGGAGCTCCCGCACGACGTAGTCGGCCGTGTCCTCTCGGAAGTCTCTGAGGACTAAGACTTCGGCGTCTGCCTCAGCTTCCTTGTTTTCCATCCTCGCTTGGCAGCGAGGCTGCGCCGGTGGCGCGCCCGGACATTGTCAAGGGCCCGCTTTTCACGAGCGCGCTCCTCGCGGCGCCGAGCGTTCTCCTCTTTGCGACGTTCTCGCTCGATGACCGCTGGGGAACGCACAGGCCAGACGTAGTCGATGTCGTCTGCCACATCAGGAAAGAAGGACCGGTAATGCTCAGGGTCCTTGCGGAGCAGAGCGGACCGATGGCTCAGATGTACGTCGGCATCGAAGAGCCACACCGGTAGGGCGTCTGCCTTGGCAAGTTCGTCGTAGTTTCGGATCGAATCAACGCCGATCGAGCGCAAATCGTTGCTAATGGTGTCGGCGCATGTATCGCCGAAGCCGCGTTCGGTCCAGACCTCGCACATCGTCAGGCCGTAACGGCCGAGGGCTTCCTCGTACCCCTTCCACATCAGAACGGCCGGGTGGGATGCCCAGGCATAGCCCGGGACCGTCAGCGCCCGCACGATCTGGATGACCTCCACCCGTTGTTTGCCCAGCCGTTTGGTGTCGAGTACGTGCGCGGTTGCCGTGAAATCGCTGTATGGGGTGAAGGTCTGCATCAGTTTCAGGTGATCATGTTCATGTTTTTCCACAACAACAAAGGACTGTGCTGATCGTAGACGCCTCGATGTATCCCTGCGTGCCCGGCGTCAGCTATCCGCGAGACTCTCGCCAGCGAGCTATGAGTCGGGGCATCTCCTCACCCAAGAAGGTGAAGAAGTCCCGCATCTCAGCCATGCGCTCTGCGGCTTCGCTGCCAACCGGCACCGCGGCTAGGCCCTCGTCCAGTGCTGTGGCCAAGGCATCGACAATGTCTGTACGCGTGCCGACTGCCTCATACCAGGACTCACCGCCGAGCGTCCAGTGGTCCGTACGCTCCCCCGGCCGGCGTGCACGTCGCGCCATCCGCGCGTCTTCTAAATATCGGACAGAACCGCTGATCGCGGCGGGACTTACCTGCAGCAGGTCAGCAAACTCTCGCGCCGTCAGGCTGCCGTCCTCCGACACAAGCAGGGCCGCGAATGCGCGTGCCGCCATCCGTTGCATGCCAGCAGCGGCAAGGACCAGTGCGAAGCGCTCGATGAAGTGACGGGCGGCCACCGTGGAGTCATCCGAGGTGGCCTTGTTCTGCGCGGCCGTCATGTGACGAATCATACAATTTCTTAACGTTCTGACCATTCATGAACTTCTAAATCCAGTGTACCGTCGAATTATGACCACCGTCATCTCTGTCACTGGACTGCACAAATGGTTCGGCCAGACTCACGCCCTCGACGCGCTCGACTTGAAAGTTCGATCCGGCGAGGTGCATGGCTTTCTCGGGCCGAATGGGGCCGGCAAGTCAACAACGGTCCGAGTGCTATTGGGGCTCCTGCGAGCCGACTCGGGGCGCGTCCACGTCTTGAATGGCGACCCATGGCGGGACACCGCGGAACTCCACCGACGAATCGCCTATTGTCCGGGAGACGTGAGCCTCTGGCCGAATCTTTCCGGCGGTGAGGTCATCGACCTGTTCGGCCGGCTCCGCGGCGACCTGGACAAGAAGCGGCGGAACGAGTTGCTCGACCGCTTCGAGCTCGATCCGAAGAAGAAGGGCCGCAGCTATTCCAAGGGCAACCGGCAGAAAGTTGCGATCGTTGCCGCGCTTGCCTCTGATGCGGAGCTGCTCATCCTTGACGAGCCTACGACCGGCCTCGACCCGATCATGGAGGCGGAGTTCCAGAGGACGATTCACGAGATAAAGGCAGAGGGTCGCACGGTCCTGCTGTCCAGCCACATACTGTCCGAGGTGGAGGCACTGTGCGATCGGGTCACCATCATCCGGGCCGGGCGAGCCGTAGAGAGTGGCACCCTGGAGGACCTGCGGCACCTGACGCGCACCACGGTGACCGCCACCGTGTCCGGTGATCCCCGTGACTTCGATGGCGGGCGAGGTGTTCATGATCTCGCTGTGGACGGTAACAAGATCAGCATGAGCGTCGAATCCGACGCTATGAACGGCGTACTGAAGTTGCTTACCGACTATGGCGTGGAGACGCTCAAGGCTGACCCGCCCACACTGGAAGAGCTGTTCCTTCGCCACTACGCGGACGAGCTGCAATGAGCAGACCGAGTAGCGGCGCCCTGGCCGGAACGCTGACGCTGATCCGGCATATTCTCCGGCGCGATCGTTTCCGCTTGATTATTTGGGTCGCCGTTGCGGTGTTTCTCAGCACCTCGACCTATACCGCGTACGAGGGCCTGTACCCAACCGTTGAATCCCGGCAGGGGCTGCAGGTGCAGTTTGGTGCCTCGACATCCTTGACCTTGCTGTACGGGCCGGCCTTCGATCTCAGCAATGCCGGCGGCTTCGTCGCCTGGCGGATCGGTCTTTACGCCGCCTTGGTGCTGTCGATCTTCGCAATCTTGACCGTGGTGCGGCAGACCCGCGCCGAGGAGGACGCCGGGCGCGCCGAGATGCTGGCGAGCGGTGTGGTGGGACGGTACGCGATGCTCACCGCAGCGCTGACGGTCGTCCTCAGCACCGCAGTCGTCGCGGGACTGTTGTTGGCCGGGATCCTGATCGCATTGGGCGCGAATTCCACAGGAGCCCTGGCGTTTGGTGCGGCCGTTGCTGCATGCGCGGCGGTATTCGCCGCCGTAGCTGCGGTGGCCGTCCAGCTTGGCTCCTACTCCAGGACGGCGAACGGGATCGCCTTCGGTGCGCTTGGGGTGTTCTTCCTGCTGCGTGGCTGGGGTGACTCAACGGATCGGATCTGGCTGTCGTGGCTGTCACCAATGGGCTGGGTCAGTCAGATTCGGGCGTTCGCCGGCAACCGTTGGGAGATTTTCGGCCTCTTCGCCGGGCTGTTCGCGGTTTTGATTGTCACTGCCGGGCTGCTTGTCCGCCAGCGCGACGTCGGCTTGGGTTTGATCAAGCCTCGGGAAGGTCGCGCGGATGCACCTGCGTCGCTCGGCGGTGTGTTCGGGTTGGCCTGGCGGCTGCAGCGCGGGCTGCTTCTCGGTTGGGCGGTTGCCTTTGTGATCTTCGGTTTGATCTTGGGTTCGCTGACCACTGCCATCCAGAACCTGATTGGCGACAACGACCAGATCAGACAAGCCATTGAGCGGATGGGCGGTACCGGTCAGCTGGCGGTCCTTTTCGTCGCTGCGATCTTGCCAATCATTGCGGTTATTGCGGTGCTCTACGGGGTCGGCGCGATGCTGCGGACCCGTACCGAGGAGACCGAAGGCCGGCTCGAGCCGTTGCTCGCGACCCCAGCGAGCAGGTGGCGTTGGCTGGGCAGCCACCTTCTGATGGCGCTCGGTGGCTCGGCACTGTTAGTGATCTTGGCTGGTGGTGCTGTCTCTGCTGTTGCCTCGGCATCGGTTCCTGAGGGGACGTTGACTTTTTTTGATGCCTTCAAGGGGGCTCTGATTCAGATTCCGGCAACTTGGCTGATTGTGGCGATCGCCGCAGCACTGGTGGGAGCTGCTCCGAGGCTCGCCGGATTGGGCTGGGCCGCTGCAGGGGTTGTTCTGGCCTTGACATGGTTAGGTCCTGCACTTGGACTGCCCGACGCCGCACTGAAAGTCTCCCCGTTCGAACACCTGCCAAAGGTGCCCGGTCACGCCGTGACGATTGCCCCGTTGATCATCGGTGCAATCGTCATAGCCCTGGTCGCTGTTGCCGGAATCGGCCTGCGCCGCCGCGATATCGGAACCTGAGCCGATCTCTATTTGGCCTCGGAGTGGTCTCGGGCCACCTCGATCTGACAGCGAGGCCCAGTTGCTGCCGCTAGCCGTTGGTCGGTTGTCAGCAGCGTCGCCTCCAACGCCTCGGCGAGCGCTACAAGCAATCGATGATCTTGAAGCCTGGCCTGGCGAGCGTTTTCAGTTCTGAGGAGCCCTAAGCCGGCTAATACAAATGCTGCTCAAAGAACGTCACCGTGCGCTCGATCGAGCGCTGCCACTGACGCTCGAAAGTGTGGCCTTCGCCGCGGTACCTGACGAACGTGACGTCCTTGCCAGCTGCCCTGAGCGCTTTGACGGTCGCTTCCGACCAGCGGATCGGGCAAGTGTCGTCTTGGATGCCATGGTGCACCAGCAGCGGCTCGGTCACCCGGTGGAAGTAAGGCCGCGGCGAAGCCGCACGCCAGAACTCCGGCGACTCGTCCGGCAACCCGTACGTCCTGGCGATGCGTTTGTTGACTGCGGATCGATCTTCGGATGGCCGGTAGAACTGCTTCCAGTTGTCGGCGGCCAGCGAGCTCACCGAGGCGTAGATCACGGCGGCATCGACCAGGCCCGGCTGTGCGACAAGCGCAGTCAGGGTGACGCCGCCACCCATCGATCGACCAAGCCAGCCGACGCGGTCCTTGTCCAGGAAGCCCAGCTTGGCGGATTTCACTGCCCGTACGGCGTTGATGGTGTCCACGGCATATCCGAGCCGCAGCTCATAGTCGATGTTCTTGTCGTCATCGGAGGACGCGTGTCCTCGGTAATCGGTGTGCAGCACCACATAGCCATGCCGCGCCAGATAGTCGTGCTCACGGGGCATGCCCTGCCCAGCAAAGTAGATGTTTCGATCGATGTAGCCGTGGTTGAGCACTAGGACGGGGAAGGGACCCTTGCCGTCGGGAACGTTCATCACCCCGGAGATCTTCAGACCGTCACTGCGGTAAGTGATCAAGTAACGCTTGTAGGCGCCGTAGTCGCCCAGCAGGCGGCCCATCCGCAATGCGTGGCCGTCATACTTCTTGTTGATCAATGCCTGCACCGAGATCGGATTCGGCGGCTTCGCCGTCTTTGTCGCTCTGCGGATCGGTTTGGGGCTAGTCCGCGCACTCGCTGAAACCGAGGGGGTCGGAGCCGTCGCGGCAGTGGTTGCCGGCGATGAAGCGAGTGGACCCGGAGCGCTAGCTGGATTGCTGGTACACGCCATCAAGATCATAGCGACCGGGACAACGAGGACCGCCTTCACACAGCCAGTATTCCTGCCGACCCTGCGTCCTCACGAGACCTCGAGGACGCTAAGAAATCGACCGCAGAATTCGTAACGTCTCAAATTCGATCTTCCGACGATGTGGTTCGAGCAGATCCTTGATCACCTTTGGGCCTTAGCAGCTGATGAAGAGGACTCACACCACGGTCTGTCCCATTGATGGGCAAAGGATTTCTGGTACAGCGTCAAGTAAGCGCGGCGGGAGCTTCTTTCCAGAGCCCACTTGTTCGCCTCGTTGGCAAGCCGGCATCGATGCTGGACAGCCAGCGGCTCCGTGCTGCCGGTGATCAGCTCAGCCTGGGCTTGCTCCCAAATCAGATAATCGGTCGAAACGCGCTGGGTCTGAATGGCGCTCACAGTGGAGGGCCAGACGAAGACTCCGACCAGGACGGCGAAGATAGCAGGCATCGCTGCAAGGGCGGCATGCCGGAACCGATCCCCGTGGGGCAGTATCAGCAGTCCTGCGGTGAGAATGCCTGCACCGCACGCCCAGATCCACGGCGTGCCCCGGTACGGGTCGGCGAGGGAGTTGACGATCATATGTGACTGCTTGGACACCGACGTAATCACGGCAGCGGCGAGTGCCGAGCAAGCCAGCGCGGCGCCGAGCACAACCAGCGGGCGGCGGTCGGCCTTCATGTCATCGGTTTCCGGCAGCCTCCGGTTGCTCAGCAGCAGAACCAGTCCGGCGGCGAGGAGAACTCCCCAGAGCCAGCCGCTGCCCTCAAACGGTCGGGGTGCAGAGAGGCCGCCACCCACCGAGCGTGCGGTATGACCGATGCCGCTACCTGGTATCGCACTGACGAACTGCAGTCCGACGACCTTCAGCACCGGACCGTCCAGATCGAGCTCCAGCCCGGCATAGGTGCGTTTGAGGGCAGCAGCGATCAAGTGCCGAGTCCACAGCACAGCGCCCAGCCAAGCGCTGCCGAGCAGGGCAATGAGGATCAGCCGATGCGGCCAGGCTGCGCGACCAACTAAGGCGAGCAAGATGGCCGCAAACGGAATTGCGGCCCAGTGCATCTCATAGCTGAGCATCACCACGACACCCAGCACGAGCATGCCGACACCGGACAACGCCTTACCGAGCGCGCCCCAGCGCGACCAGCCTTTCAGCGCCCACAAAGATGCCGCGCCGACCAGTAACATCAGCGTGATCCCGCCGATGCACAACACGGGGAAGGTCGTCCACCCGTTCTGAACTGGTGAAGTCGCGGTTACGCCGAGCACCAGTAACGCGCTGAAGACCAGGACTGCTGTCGTTCTGGTGGCACGGTCGAGGCGTTCCCCGTTCCGCCGGCTCAACTGGCTGAGCAGTAAGGCGAAGGATCCGACGGCAGCTGCCAACAGCAGGATCTTCACAATGCCATGTGCGACAAACAGCGGCGTACCGGTCGAAAAGGCGAATTGCATGCCCAGGAGATAAATGACGTGCTCGACGAACACCCCTACCGGGGCGATCCGCCCGGCTTCCATCCGCCACTCCATGTCGTTGATCGTCCAGGCCAAGACTTTGAAGATGCTGTCTGCCATTCGAGCCGGGGCTGCGGCGTAGTGGTAGCGCTCCTCGGAACTAATCGGGGACAGCAGCCAAGGCAGCAG
>JBKPML010000155.1:0-11273 GCA_046732135.1 Actinomycetota bacterium | reverse complement strand
CCGTGATGTCCACTGCAGTGAACACCGACCAGCTGGTCGAATTCGCCAATCTCGTCAGCGTCGAGCTGCTGATCATCGACGCCACCACGAACCGGCGTGAGTTCGCGGACCGCATCCGCTGGAACCAGGCCTACTACCGTCTCGCCCGAGGCTTCTAGTGCAGGGACGCAACCAGGAATGACAATCGAGACACGTCAAGCAATCGTCGAGGGCCGGACCGCACTGGGTATCGAGTTCGGGTCGACCCGGATCAAGGCGGTGCTCATCGGAGAAGATCACGAGCCGCTTGCGGTCGGCAGCCACGACTGGGAGAACCAGTTCGTCGACCGGCTGTGGACATACTCGCTGCAGGCCGTCTGGGACGGCCTGCAGGAGTGCTACGCGGCTTTGGTGGCCGACGTCCAGCAGCGCCACGGAGTCGAGCTCACCACGGTCGGCGCGCTCGGCGTCTCGGCCATGATGCACGGTTACCTTGCCTTCGACGTCGACGGTGAGCTGCTGGTCCCGTTCCGAACCTGGCGCAACACCAACACCGGCGAGGCCGCCGACCGGCTGAGCTCTGAGTTCGGACACAACATCCCGCACCGGTGGAGCGTCGCCCACCTCTATCAAGCGATCTTGAACAGCGAAGACCATGTCGCACGCCTGAACCACCTGACAACGCTGGCCGGGTACGTCCACTGGCAGCTCACCGGCGAGAAGGTGCTGGGCATCGGCGACGCCAGTGGCATGTTCCCGGTCGACGTCAAGACCGGAGGCTACGACGAGCAGATGCTGGCCGGGTTCGACCTGCTCGCCGCCGAATCGGGCGTCGAACTCAGCCTGGCCGACCTCCTGCCCACGATCAAGCTCGCCGGTGAGGAGGCCGGTGAGCTCACCGACGCAGGTGCCAGACTTCTGGATTCGACCGGACGGCTGCGGCCCGGAACACCGCTATGCCCACCGGAAGGTGACGCAGGCACTGGCATGGTTGCGACGAACTCGGTGGCGCCACGGACCGGGAACGTCTCAGCCGGTACCAGCATCTTCGCCATGGTCGTCTTAGAGCAGCAGCTGAGCCGGATGCATCGCGAACTCGACCTGGTGACCACACCGGCCGGCGATCTCGTTGCGATGGTGCACTGCAACAACGGAGCCAGCGAGTTGAACGCCTGGGTCGACCTGTTCGCACAGTTCGCCGAAGCGCTCGGCAGCGACGCGGACAGGACGCGGATCTTCGAGACCTTGTTCACCTCAGCGCTCGGTGGATCGGCCGACTGCGGCGGAATGCTGGCCTTCAACTACCTGTCCGGCGAACCGATCACCGGGCTCCACGAGGGCCGGCCATTGTTCCTCCGCTCACCAGACAGCAACTTCAACCTGGCCACGTTCATGCGGACTCACCTGTTCGCATCGCTGGCCACGTTGCGACTCGGCATGGACGTGCTGCAGAAAGACGAAGGGGTACGACTGGACACGATGTTCGCTCACGGCGGCCTGTTCAAGACCAAGGGTGTGGCCCAGCGTTTCCTAGCCGCCGCGATCGACACACCGGTCTCGGTCGGTGACGTTGCCGCCGAAGGTGGTGCATGGGGCATCGCTGTACTCGCCGCCTTTACCACTTCCGCGCCAGGACAGGATCTAGCTGAGTACCTCAATGCGCAGGTCTTCGCTGGCGTCGCGCTGGAGACGATCGCTCCACAGCCAACCGACGTGACCGGTTTCGACACATTCATTTCGCGCTACGCCGCGGCGCTCCCGGTCGAACGAGCCGCCGTCGACCACAGCTGAACTCCTCGACTCTGGCCGCAGGTCACCCTTGGCGAGCAGTGGCTGGTGTTGCTCAGGCGTTTAGCCATTCTGAGCATTGACTGCACGACCGGTGATCGACTGCGGGCTGATCGTCACGAAGACATTTCGTACCCCGCCTGCCCAGGGCACCGGGCCGGTGCGCCACAGCGTGCTCAATGTGTAGCTCTGGGTGATGCCTTCTGAGAAGCCGAGTACGACCACGCTCCAACCTGTCTCCGCTTTCTCGTCGATGTCGTCGATCTCAAAGGCCACCCGGGTCCGCCGGGTCAATGCGGCAAGGGGACCCTCTGGAGCGGTTCGAAAAACGACCATGCCGTTCCAGTACTGATAGGTGACTGGCATGATCTTTGGTCCATCAGCGGAGTTCCAGGCGACCCGGCCGGCCTTGTGCCCGGCCAGTAGGTCCTCGCAGCGTGCCTTCGGAATCTCCGCGAAACGCCCGCTGAACTTCGTTTCATTCGACGCTTGCGACATCTGAAACTCCTCTGTGGACTCTCCTGCCAGGATCGAGCGCGAGGAATAACCCTTCAAGAGCCAAAAGTCCCGTTCGCTGTCCAGCGGGACCGCCATCTGCTGCGGTGGCCGCGCCGATCGGCAACTCCGGCGAGTTAGTCGGGCAGCGGAAGTATCTGGGTCGGATCCCGGAGCATCACACTTGTCAACATGGCCGCTGGTCCACCGCCGTACGAGGTCAACCTCCGCCGGATCGGTACGGGAGCTCGAGACAGCATCCGCATGGCCTGCGCGAAGATCCAGATCTGGGCCCTTGACCTAGGGATGATGATCTTCATGACGTCCGGTCCGATGCTTCGGCTGTGCCTTACGGCCCCAGCGATAGCCCGTTCGTAGCCACCGAACCCGGCAACCGGATCTCCTTTGGCTTCGGCCAGTTCGGCCGCCAAGACATATCCGCCGAGCGCGGCGAGGCTTGTGCCGCCACCCACCGCAGCGCCGGGTGAATAGCCGGCATCGCCCACCAGGGTCACTCGACCGCGTGACCAGGTGTCCATATTGATCTGGCTGATCGAATCCAGATAAAGATCGTCGGCCTGGTGCAACTCATCGAGCAGCCGAGGCGCCTCCCAGCCGAGGTCGCCGAATCTTTCGATCAGCAGTCGACGCTGAGCGGCAATGTCGTGATGATCAATGGGCACCTCGTCGCGAGTACGCAGCAGAAACAAGACCCTAGTCCGACCCTCGCGAACTGGATACATGCCAATGGTTCGATCGGTATCGCTGAAGGACAGCATCCGTCTGTCTAGCCCGAGGTAGTTCGGCACAGTAAAGACCGCGAGATAACCGCCGAGGAAGTGGCGGAACTGCTGTTCGTCGCCGAACCTAAGACGACGGGTCGTCGAGTGCAACCCGTCGGCGCCAACGATCAGGTCGAAGGCCCGCGGTGGCGTGCGTTCGAAGGACACCTCCACCTGCGCGCCCGTGTCTGTCAATGACGAGATCGAGTCACCGAAGATGTACTCCATGTCGTTTGCGCCAGCTTCGTACAAGATCTGTGCCAGATCTCCGCGCATGATCTCGACGTGCCGCTCACCGACGCCTTCCCAGAGCCGGTCCAGCGAGATCTCAACTGTTCGCCCGCTGCCGCGGATCAGGGAGATCACCTGAGTTTTCGTCCGAGCGTCCTGAACTTTGTCGAACACGCCCATCCAGGAGATCACGTCCAGGGCGGAATCAAACAAATCCACCGCATGCCCGCCACCACCGACTCGAAGCTCAGATGTCCGCTCGACCACCGTGGGCTCGAAGCCGAAGCGGCGGAGCCAGAACGCGGTAATTGGCCCGGCCACGCTCGCCCCCGAAATGAGCACGGTTGGCCGGCTAGTCGGCACCGGCAGTCCTCACGTGATCAATATTGCCGCTAACCGCACGATTGCTCATGTTGCGGCGGAATGGGTAGACGGTGAGCATCACCTACTAGCAGACAGGGGAGTCTCATGCACTTCCGCCATCTCGGCAACTCGGGCTTCAAGATCTCCGAGATCACGTACGGCAACTGGTTGACCCACGGGTCGCAGTTGGAGAACGACCAGGCTCATGCCTGCGTACGTGCCTCGCTTGATGCCGGCATCACCACCTTTGACACCGCCGATGTCTATGCCAACACCATGGCGGAGACCGTGCTCGGTGAAGCGCTGAAGGGTGAGCGGCGTGAGTCGCTGGAGATCTTCACCAAGGTCTTCGGCGCGACCGGGCCCAAGGGACACAACGATGTCGGCCTGTCGCGGAAGCACATCATGGAGTCGATCGAGGGTTCCCTGACCAGACTGCAGACCGACTACATCGATCTATATCAGGCACACCGCTACGACTACTTCACGCCACTCGAGGAAACGATGCAGGCGTTCGCAGACCTGGTACGCCAAGGCAAGGTCCTCTACATCGGCGTCAGCGAATGGACCGTTCAACAGCTGCGCGAGGGTGCCGCTCTTGCCAAGGAGCTGGGCTTCCAGCTGATCTCCAACCAGCCGGAGTACTCGATGCTCTGGCGGGTGATCGAGAACGAGATCGTGCCAACCTCCAGAGAGCTCGGTATCTCCCAGGTCGTCTGGTCGCCGATCGCCCAAGGTGTGCTGACTGGCAAGTACCGGCCTGGCGAGCAACCACCGGTCGGGTCGCGAGCGACCGACGAAAAAGGTGGTGCGAACATGATCAAGCGTTGGATGAGCGACGACGTGCTGGAGCGTGTGCAGCAGCTCGTACCGCTCGCAGAGGAGACCGGGTTGTCGATGGCACAGCTCGCCATTGCTTGGGTACTGCAGAACGACAACGTCGCCACAGCAATCATTGGGGCCTCGCGGCCCGAGCAAGTGCACGACAATGTTCAGGCTGCCGGGGTCAATCTGCCGGCCGACCTGTTGACCAAGATCGACGAGGTTGTCGGCCCGATCGTCGAGCGGGATCCGCAACTAACCGAGGACCGTTCGCCCCGAGAACGCGAAGCGTAATCTTTGGACCAGCTAGATTCGAGTCACGCGAACGGCAGTGCACTTGTAGACAGGCTGCTTGGAGACCGGGTCGATCTCGGTCTGTATGAGCTCGTTCGCAGCGGTCGGCTGATGGCCGTTGGCTTCAACCTCTCTCAGGTTAAAGCCTGCGCGAGTCCGAGCGCCGTAGTGGAAGGGTTCGAACACCACTCCCGGCTGGATGTCGGTGACCCGTACCCGCACGTGTGCATTGCCGTGCTCGGATGTCACAATGCACAGTTCTCCGTCCTGAACCCCAGCGGAGGCGGCGTCGTCGGTCGAGATCTCGATCCAGGGCTCTGGCGCAGCGTTGTTCAGCTGCGGCGCCCGCGCCGTCTTGGTCCGAGTGTGAAAGTGATAGACCGTACGGCCGGTGGTGAGCAGCAGCGGGAATTCGGCGGAGATCTTGGCATCGAGTTCGAAGGGACAGGTCTTCAACATTGCGCGGCCCGCCGGGTCGACACCTGCGAACTCATCCGCCTTCAGCGATTCGCCGGTCGCCAGGTCGTGTCCGTAGTCCTCAGATACGGCCGTCGAGCTGGGGAAGGAGCCGTCGCCATAGAGACGCACGACACCCTCGGGTTCGTCAGCAGTGCACGGCCACGGAATGCCGGTCTGTCCGGAGAGCCGTTCATAGCTCAGTCCTGTGTAGTCGCAGGGACGGCCGCGGGAGCATTCCTGCCAAGCTGCAAACCCATCCTCAGGTCCGGACCAATCCAGCAGCGGACGGCCGCTTCGGGTGCGGAAGTCCATCCGCCTGGCGTAGTCCAAGAAGATGTCAAGGTCGCTGCGCGCCATGCCAGGCGGTGCCACCGCTTGTCGGGACAGGTGCACGACGCGGTCGGCATTGGTGAACGTCCCGGTCTTCTCACCCCAGCCCGCCGCAGGCAGTACGACATCGGCGAACTCGGCGGTCTCGGTCAAGAACAGGTCCTGCACGACAAGAAACAGGTCGGGCTTGCCGAGGATGTCACGGATCCTTGGCAGCTCCGGCAGTGACACCGCCGGGTTTGTTGCCGAGATCCAAAGAAAGGAGACGGTGCCTTTCTCCGCCAGCTCGAAGATCTCCATGGCGTGCGTCGGCGGCTTGCCGGAGGGGATGCGATCGGCATCCACGTCCCACAGTTCCGCCAGTTCCTGAACATGCTGTTGGTTGGCGAAATTACGGAATCCGGGCAGGTCACCGTTGGCACCGCACTCTCGGGTGTTCTGAGCCGTGGGCTGCCCATTCATCTGCATGACGCCGCAGCCCGGCCGGCCCAGCATTCCCCGCAGCAGGTGCAGATTGTTGACCTGGCAGGACGAGGCGGTGGCCTGCGGCGCCTGGTAGAAGCCCTGCAGCACTGTGGAAGTGACTCGCGCCGTGGTGCCGAAGATCCTGGCCGCCTCGCGCACCAGGCCGGCATCAACGCCGCACACCTCGGCTACTCGTTCGGGGGTCCAGGCTGCTACGGTGTCGGCCAGCCGCTCAAATCCCAGAGTGTGCTCCGCGACGTAGGTCTCGTCGATCCAGCCCTGGGTGATCACCTCGCGGACCAGGCCGTGCATCAGGGCCAGATTGGTCCCGGGGCGGAGGTCAAGGTGGATATCGGCGACCTGCGCAACTCGAGTGTGGCGCGGATCCACACACACCAGCGTTGGCCGGTCCGGACCGGCCAACCGGTCCAGGACTCGTGACCAGAGCACTGTCTGGGTCTCGGCCATGTTGTGCCCATAGCAGAACAGTGCCTCACAGTCGTCGAGGTCTTCATAGCTGCCCGGCTGGCCGTCAGCGCCGAACGACTCCTTGAGCGAGGCGGCCGCCGTCGCCGTGCACAGCCGCGTATTGCCGTCAAGGTGCGGTGTGCCGATCCCAGCCTTGGCCAGGATTGCGAGGGCGTAATACTCCTCCAAGAAGAGCTGGCCGCTGGTGTAGAAACCGTGGCTTTCCGGCCCCTCCTCGTACAGCCGCTTCCTGCTCCCGGCGACGATCCGGCCCATCGCTTCATCCCAGTCAGACTCGACGAGGCGGCCGTTGTCCTGGATGACCGGCCGGGTCAGGCGATCCGATGAATGCAGAGGTTGCCAGCTGCCGTACAGACCCTTGGGCCCCAAGCGGCCATGATTCACCACGTCGGTCTCTCGACCGCGAACTCCGACCATTCGGCCGTCCTTCACCGCAATGTCACAGCCACAACCGGTGCTACACAGAATGCACGCCGATTGCACCCAGGCATCCACATCGGCGTCGCTGAGGCCGTCGGCGAGAAATTGATCAGTCCGGGCCGGCCAGATCTGGCCGATGCCGTACGCGGTTCGCAGACCCCAGACGTCCGTAATCCGATCGGTCATTGCACCATCAACCCCCTTGTTGCGGACTAGTGCATCGATACCCAGCTTTCGGAGGCCTCAATTGGCTGACGCCGTGTTTCTCAGGCGTATCACTACGGCGACTGCGGCAAGCAAGGTGGACAGCCCGATGAGCCAGGCGTCGGAGTTGTGACCACCCAGATCCAGGTCCATACCGTGATTGATGGTGTGGATGCTTCCGGCGACGACATAACCCAGAAGAGCCACAGCGATCGCATCTGGCCAGAAGAGCGCAGCGAGCACACTGACGCCGATGCCGATTTGAAACGCCCCTAGATCGTGCAGTAGGTGCTCGTTATAGGGCGGGAAGTCGATGAATTCGGCGAAGGACTGCGGGCTGAGCAGCGACCACAGGCCAACTGCCAGCATCCAGCCGCCGCTGATGATGCCAACTACCAGAACAAATACCCGTTGCCATGCACCGGTGCCGTTCGGCTGGGTCATCGCGGGCCTCCGTCGTTGGGTACCAGGCAGCAAGATCAGCTTCTACCTGAGATCATCTTCCTGCCTTCGCCGGCTGACTCGAGGCCCAGCGATCAGGTGCCGCCGAACTCGCGGACCTGCTTGCAGACAACGTGGCCGTTCTCCAGCAACTTCAGTTCAAGATCAAGCGACTTTAGCTTCGTGTTGTCGGCCGGAGCGAACTGACACGGGCCGTCGTAATAAGCCGGCTTGGCGGCGCAGTACGCGCGCTCAACCACCTTGGCCAGGTCAACCAGCGCCAGCATCTGCTCACGTGTCAGCACCGGCTCGGTACGTTCTGCCTCGTCTTTGGTCGGCTTGGCAAACCGAGTCACGGTCAGACTTACCGGTTCAGTGTCGGAGATGAATCCGGCGATCGTGACCTCAGAGTACGTGCCGGGATCCGGGTTGGTGACGAGGTTGTTGCCTTCCTGCACCGAGAGCGAATATCCATAGACATCCTCGGTGTTCAGGACGCGGGTCACAATGACGGCGTTGCCGGCGATGTCGGAATCGAGGTCGTAGGCGGGAACGATGGCCAGGCCCATCGCGACGCTGGACTGATCGATCCGGGCGAAGGAGCGTTCCTCGATTGCCCGCTTGTTCCACAGGCTCGCGTACACGCCTTTGATGGCACAAACCACGGACTTGGGCTTGACCTTGCGCTTGACCTCTCCGGCGTCGGCGGAATCGCTGTCCTCGACCCGGCAGGTCCGGTTGGGATGATCTTGCTTGTCGTTGTCGGCGGCGAAGCTGTCGTGCAGACCGGCGCCGTCGAAGTTGGGCACGTCCTCGGCATTGGCGCTGGATCGGACCTTGACCTTTTCGATCCCCGGCAGCACGTCGCTGATCTTGCTTCGCAGCTCGGCGAGCGTTTCGGCGGGGAAGTGAGCGGACAGAAATGCCGCTTGAACGTCCTTCGCCTTCTCCGCGCGCTCCTTGGGCGACAGCGTCCCGGCGTGTTCGGCGGCGATCAGTTCGCCGAGTTTGGCTCGTAGATCCGCATTGGGCGGATAGTTGACGAAGTCGGCATAGAACTGCAGCGGCACCGCGATTCCCTGCGGTACCAGGTCGTAGCCGACCCGGGCGCTGGGACTACCTTCGTCGGTGATCCGGCCAAGTACTCGGCGATGCGCCAGGAAGGCGAGGTTCGCAGCCTTGGCGCCGTACCGGCGAGCGGCCGTCAGTGCATCGGCGCGGCTGCCTTGAGCGATCTCGTTGTAAGACCGCGGCTCGGATTCGGGTTCCCAGTCCAGCGTGATCAGCGGACGGCTCATCCGATCGTTCAGCTTCTCGGCGACGACCTCGTTGATCGTCTCCTCGAGCAGGAAATCCTCCCGGCCGACCACCAGATGAACCGGCCGATTGGCGAACGGGGCAAGTCGCGGGTGATCGGGCGCAGCATTGCGCAGCACGGCATTCGGCGTGCTGCGCTCCTTCGACTTTAGATTGACGTGCGAGTTCGTGTCCTGGACTGCCCGGGTGAGTACGCCGGCGACAACCGACAGATCAAGCGGCAGTTCGTCGAAGACCGGGATGTCTGTCGGGCGCAGATCGTTGTTGTCGGAAGGAAAGATCCGGAGGTAACCCCAGGCCTCACCAAGGTTGAGTGGTATGTACTGGATTGCCCCGAGGATGCGGTCCAACGGCAGGACTTCGAGTCCAGCCGCCGCAAGCTCATCGGCGACTGTCGCCACGGTCTGCTGGGCGCCAGTCGGCACGAACGCGAATCGAGCGTCGGCGATCTTGATCTGCTCCCGGACCGCTAGCACCGCTTCGAGCACGCCGCGCTCGGCGACGACGTCTTGGGGATAGAACTGCAGCCCGTACACGGGGTCGGTTGAGCCGTCCAGGAAGTAGCTGTGAACGACGCCGGCGACGTAGCGCTTGTTCGCCACAAAATACGTAACGGCGTTGAACTCATCCAGGGATTCAGGAATGTTCAGCACGGCTTGGGCGAACATGTAGTGAAAACGCGCAGAGTCTGGCACTCGATCGTCCAGTTCGAAATTGCTGTTTACGAAACGGACTGCCAGTTCGGCAGGATTTCGACGGTCAATGAGGAATTTGGTGGCTCGGCCGTTGGAGATCAGATCGCTGGCCGGAATTGAAATCGCCTCGAATTCCTCGGCGGAGGCGATGGTGTCGAGCGACAGCGGCAGCTCGGTAACCACCGGAGCAAGCAGTTCGGTTGAAGGGGCGAGCCGTTGTGGTGCCGCTGCGCGAAGCGCTGCAACCTCAGCGACCGCCGAGGGAAGCCGAGGGAGAAAACCGAGCGTCATAGCACCTCCAGTCGACTCACCGACCCACTCAATCAGCGTTAACCTTCAACAGCCACGGTAACTGGGCGCAAATACAGCGTTCGAGCCGCGGGCGACCAACATTTGCGCGCAGTCATTAAGTGAATTACGGCCAGACAGTTGGCTAGAAATCTCGCCGGCCGGTGATGCTGCGGCCCCGCTCGGCGTGAGTTGCCTGATAGATCGCGAGCCGCTGGGGCCCGGGGGTGATCAGTTTGACCCCGATTCCGTACGGCATCTCGAACCGGCCGCCAATCTCGCCGCCATTTCGCTTGATCTCGGTCATCGCCTCCTCGAGGTTTCCGACGCGGAAGATCAAGATCGCCTGGTCGCCTGTCAGGTGCTCGGCGAAGAGCAAGCCCGGTGAGTCGGGTGTCAGCCGGACCATGGCGACCCGGGTGCCGAACCGCTCGATGGAAAACACCGGCTCCGCGGCATAGGCATGGACGTACTGCTCGACATCGGCAGCGGCGTCGCGGCTGGGCTGGTAGATGAAGTCCAGTTGCTCGAACACGGCATCCGGTATATCGCGATGCCGGAACGGTGCGGGACTCAGCCGACGGGAACTCGTCGTTCGCTGCCGCGTCGGCTCAAAAACAGGGTGAAGGCGAGCGCCACCGCGGCGGCGATGCAGAGCAGCGTCAATCCGATGGTGTCGCTGTGCTCGGCCTCGTTGTACGTGAGGCCCATGACCAGCGGCAGGAAGTAGCCGCCAAGCCCGCCGGCGGCACCGACGATGCCTGTGATGGCGCCAACACGCCCAGCCGGAGCCCGCTTTGCAACCCAGGGGGTGAAACGTGACTTAAGTCCCATCCGGTCGGGAAGGCTTTGCGCCGGCCACGCATTGGGGTCAGGCTGGCTTCACGACGAGAGCGCGTACCCGCCGCCACACCGATACCCGACCGCGGACAACGCGAGATTGTTCGCCCGCTTTGCTGTCCGCGATCGCCGAGAGGGCCGCATAGCGGGCGGCGGCCGTCCGACTGAGGTGGCGCTGCGACTGGCTGTAAGGATCGACGAGCGACATAGCGATTCTCCTTGCGAATTGTTGTCTCACAAGGAGTTCTACGCCGATAGCCGGGCGGCGACTTCGGCTATGACTACCCAGGTGTTGAGTGTGACTACCCAGATTTGCAGGATGCTGGCTCCATCGCCTGGGTGAGGCGACTACTCCGAACTTTCTTCAGCCTTCTCCATAAGCGCTTCCTTCAGCTCCTCCTTGCTCTGCGAGCTGGCTCCGCTCACGCCGGCGTTGGCCGCCTGCTGGACCAGGTCCTCCTTCTTGGCTTCGCCCGGTCGATCGCCGAGATGTTCCATGCGGGCTGTGGCAAATGCTTCGGCAAGCTCAGCACGCCGTTGGGCGCTCAATCGTTGCTGCATTCCTGGCAGG
>JBKPML010000154.1:0-28174 GCA_046732135.1 Actinomycetota bacterium | reverse complement strand
GCTCGGGGGATACCTGATCCAACTTGAGCTGCTTCCGGAGCTGTGCCGCACGAGTGCGCCGCGCGATCGCGTCGAGCAGGGCAAAATGTTCCCTTGTGCTGGTGTGCACCGTGCCGCGGATGTTGCTGGTCTTGAGCAGTTGATGTTGTTCGAGTAGATGGCGGATCGTCTGATAGGTAGTGCCCGGCAAGCGCGAGGACACGGTGAGGAATGGAGCTCGCGGGGCCTGGGACTGAATCGGGCCGAGGCGGGCGAAGAGTTCCAGGACTGATTCGGGACCAGTGCCCTCAATCTGGGGAAACTGCCGCTGAAGCGTCCGGCGACGTAAGTCCTCAGCGGTCAATCGGCGCATGTGGCAACGCTATTCGGACGCCATCCATCGTGAGATGAGTTGCGGCCCACAAAGTGCCCACGCGGCGGGTCGCCGGCCGTCCTGAGATGGATGGCGTACCGGAGATGGCCAGCGGAGCGTCAAAAGAAATCGGAAGCTGTCGTACATGTGATTGCGCTACTGTGAATACATGCAGCGAGTAGCGCTCCTTACTTAGCCGCGTAGGCAGCACCTGCGCGGCAGCCCCCTCGTGCCTGACGGCGAGGGGTTTTTTCATGCCTGGGGCAGGCTACAGACGACGAGGAGAAGACGAGGACATGACCGAGCAGATCGTGCGGCCGAAACCGGCAAGCCGATCCGGTTACGACGCCGTTGCCGCGCAGGAGCGATGGCAGGCGTTCTGGGAGCAGGATCGGACATTCGTGGCGCGCGACGATGGTTCCCGCGAGCGGCGCTACATGCTGGATATGTTCCCGTACCCCTCCGGTGACCTGCACATGGGTCACGCCGAGGCGTTTGCCATGGGCGATGTCGTGGCCAGATATTGGCAACTAAAGGGGTATGACGTCTTGCACCCCATCGGCTGGGACGCCTTCGGCCTGAACGCCGAAAACGCCGCGATCCAGCGCAACGCGCATCCGGCGGAGTGGACTTACCGGAACATCGAGACCCAGGCAACGTCGTTCCGGCGATATGGGATGAGCTTTGATTGGACCCGCCGACTGCAGACCTGCGATCCCGAGTACTACCACTGGACCCAGTGGCTATTTCTACGGTTCCGCGAGCGCGGACTGGCATACCGCAAGGCCAGCTGGGTCAACTGGTGCCCGAAGGACCAGACAGTACTGGCTAATGAGCAAGTTATCGACGGCTCATGTGAGCGCTGCGGAAGTCAGGTGACCAAACGGAAACTGACCCAGTGGTACTTCAAGATCACCGACTATGCTGAGCGTCTGCTGGACGACATGGCGCAGCTGGAGGACGGCTGGCCCGAGCGAGTCCTGACCATGCAACGCAACTGGATCGGCCGGTCCGAGGGCGCCTGGGTCGACTTCAAGATCGAGAATCGCGACGAGCCCGTTCGAGTCTTCACAACCCGGCCGGACACCTTGTACGGGGCGACGTTCTTTGTTGTGGCGCCAGAAGTTTCACTGGCAGCCGAGATCGTCACGGATGATCACCGTGCCGCCTTCGAGGCATACCTGGAGAAAACCAAGCAGGAAACGGAAATCGAGCGTCAGTCGACCGATCGGCCGAAGACGGGTGTCTTCCTGGGCGTGCATGCCATCAACCCCGTGAACGGCGAGAAGATCCCCGTCTACGCCGCGGACTATGTGCTCGCCGATTACGGCACGGGCGCCCTGATGGCTGTTCCGGCGCATGATGATCGCGACTTGGCCTTCGCGCGCGCGTTCGACCTGCCGGTGCGTGTCGTTGTCGACACGGGCGGTCCAGATCCGGCCACCTCGGGCATTCCTGCCCTGGGCGACGGCAGCTACATCAATTCCGGCCCGCTGGACGGCTTGACCGGCACGGCGGCCGGAGTCGACAGGATCGTCTCTCAACTGGAGGCAGACGGCGTCGGTGAGGGTGCGGTGGCGTTTCGGTTGCGGGACTGGCTGTTGAGCCGCCAACGCTACTGGGGAGCGCCCATCCCGATCGTTCACTGTGAACAATGCGGTGAGGTCGCGGTTCCCGACGATCAGCTGCCAGTCGTGCTGCCGGACCTGACGGGCCAAGACCTGGCGCCGAAGGGAATTTCGCCCCTGGCCGCGGCGACCGAATGGGTCAACGTTTCCTGCCCGCGATGCGATGGTCCGGCCAAGCGCGATACCGACACGATGGACACTTTTGTCGACTCATCCTGGTACTTCTTCCGTTACTGTTCGCCGGAGTATGACGAGGGCCCGTTCAACCTGGAGGACGTCCGTCGCTGGATGCCGGTGGAGCAGTATGTCGGCGGCGTCGAGCATGCGATCTTGCATCTGCTGTACATGCGGTTCTTCACCAAAGTCCTGTACGACATGGGGATGGTGGACTTCACCGAGCCCATGCGCCGGCTGCTGAACCAGGGCCAAGTGATCAATCAAGGGAAGGCGATGAGCAAGACGCTGGGCAACGGGGTCGATCTGGGCGCGCAGATTGACGAGTTCGGCGTCGACGCCATCCGGCTGACCATCGTCTTCGCTGGGCCACCGGAGGAGGACATCGACTGGGCCGACGTGTCTCCTGCAGGCTCGCTGCGGTTCCTGCAGCGGGCGTACCGGTTGGCCGCTGACGTTCGCAGCGAGCCGGGAGCCGATCCTCATGGGGGCGACGCCTCGCTGCGCCGGGAGACCCACCGGCTACTGGCTGAGATCGAACAGAACATGGACGGGCACCGGTTCAACGTGGCGGTGGCCCGGATCATGGAACTGGTAAACGCCAGTCGCAAGGTGATCGATCGTGTCGGCGACTCGAACGGCGCCGGTGGCGGGGCGGCCGATCCGGCGGTTCGAGAAGCTGCTGAGGCGGTCACCATCGCGATGAGCACGGTGGCTCCGTACGTTGCGGAGGAAATGTGGGAGCTGCTGGGTCACTCTCCGTCGGTTGCCAACGCAAGCTGGCCGACAGTGGATCGGTCCCTGCTAGTGACCGAGGCAGTGACCTGCGTGGTGCAGGTGCAAGGCAAGGTACGGGCCCGGCTGCAGGTGCCACCCGACATCGACGAGGCTGACCTGCGCTCTCGTGCTTTGGCCGACGAGTCGGTGGTCCGAGCTCTGGCCGGGCGTGAGATCGACAAGGTGATCGTCCGTGCGCCGAGGCTGGTCAGTATCGTGCCCCGCTGACCTTGCTCATCCCAGGGTGGTGCCCCGCTTGTCGGTGGTGCGTCCCGTGTCGGTTTGTGCTCCGCGTGTGCCTCGGTTTCCCATGTTTACGTGGGAAACTGGCACTTCACCCATGAAACTTCGTGGGTGAAGTACCAGTTTTCCGGGTAAAGCTGGGCATCAGCCCGTACGGGCGATGGTTGCGATAAGCCCCAGATGATCTGTGCGGCTGATCTCGACCGTGGAGATCGACGTCGCAGTCAACTGATCGTTGACCATCACATGATCGATTGGCAACAGCGGTGGGACGGCGCGATTCGCGGGGTAGGTGGGCATCCAGCCTGCCCCGACGATGTCTGTGGCGCTTGTCAGGCCATCGTGAACCAGCGCGCGAATCGGACCATGGTCATCCACTGCATTGAAGTCGCCGGCAACCACCAACGGTTCGTTGATGTTTTCCTGAACCGCCGTACGCAAAACGGCGTGCTCGATTGCCCAGCGCCCATGGCCACAGTACGGATTGCAGGGGTGCGCCGAGATGATCCGGACGTTTCCAAGATCGGGAACGCTCACCGTGGCGACGTACTGCTGGAACGACGTCTGAGCCAATGGGGCGGCGTTGCTTAGTGGAAACCGCGAATAGATCGCCGTATCGCTGACCTGGTCAACGGCTCCTACTGAATATGGAAACCGATCAATCCAGTCAAGGGCATCCAACGCCTGCCGTGCTCCCGGTGTTACCTCGACCAAGATCACCACGTCAGCCCGAGCGGCTTCCTGGGTGAGCTGTTGCGGATCGGCGAGACCCTGGTACAGGTTCAGGCTGAAGATTGTGAATGATCGGCTTGTCGCCGGCCGATCATCGGGGACGAAGAGTGGGGCCAGCCAGCTTAAGTGGAGTACGAGCAGTCCCGCCAGCACGACGGATACGACGGCTAGTGGAGCCCTCCGCCTCGACACAACCAGGGCAGTGCCGAAACACAGCAGAGCCAGGGCGTAACCGAAGATGCCATAGGAGATGAACGCAGCCACCAGTGCAGTCGCATCGTCGCTTGGCGGCACGACCCGCAAAAATGTGGCGATCAAGCCCGGGATGGCCAGCAGCGCACCGACTGTGCTAAACGCGGCGACGGATCTTGAGGGTGGCGGTGAGGGGCTGTCCCAGCTCCTCGAGCGTGTCATCGACTGCGCCTGGGAGCCGCCGGATTGCGGCGAACCATCCTGAGCTCGCGTGGGTTTGGTGGAAAGATGCAGTTGCGCCGGTCGTCAGTGTCGCGCCAGCCGTGAGTGCGAAAGAAGTTGCGCGCCACGTCGTTCTCGGTCAGTACCCACAGCTGCGCTTCACGGACGCCGCTGTCGAAGATCTCCAACGAAGCGAATTCCAGCAACGCTGAGCCGTAGCCGCGTCTCCGATGCTGCGGAACGACGCCGAGATGCAGGATCGAATCGGTATTGAAGGCGACGTAACCGACCGGAGCATCGAAGAGCTCCATGACATGGATTCGGGCGAACCGGTCGTAGAGCAACTCACGCCAGCGCTTGGCGACGGCAGCAGTCGGGTACGAGAACTTGGCTGGAGGAAATATGTGTGCCAACGAAGCTTTACTGGCCTCGCGTTCCATGCCGGTCAGCAAGTCGACCTCGCTCGGCCTAGCGCGCCGGATCCGCAAACCCGTGTCGACATCGGTGATCGGTGGGTTGTGCTGCTCGAGGATGTCGATCATCGTCGATGCGATTCGGTCGGCACGCCTTAACTTCCCTTTTCTGATCGCGGCCTTTGACTTCTGCACACACCAGGCTTCAGCCAGTTGATCTTCCGACCCGACGAGGAGCCCATTCTCACCCGGAGCGATCAAGGTGATGTCGTCCCACTGAAACTCGTGATGCCGGAAGGGGTTGTTGATGCGGACTACATCCTCCTCGGCGCGAATTCGCGGATGGAGCCCGAAACGCCAGGCATAGAGCAGTGCCAATCCCGCTAGTGCTACCAAAACGATCGCAAGCCACTGCAGGTGCTCCCGCCGGTACAGCAAATAGGCAACGACCGGGATGGCAATGCCGGCAAGCAGCACCAAGATCCAGACAATCACCAGGGTGGGGGTTGCGGCGCGCCACACACGTCTGGTCGACACCGTCACTCGCTCCTCATCCCGTCCCGACCCACCGGTCCTAGTCTGTGGCAATGGCAGGCGTCGCAGTGGTGACTGACTCTACGTCGTCACTAGCTGCGGGAGTCGCCAATGGCGCAGGTGTTGTCGTGATCCCACTTCACGTGATCATCGAAGGCCAAAGCCGCCCGGAGACCGAAGTCGATCCCCGCCTAGTGGCTGCAGCGCTCCGCGACGGAAAGCGGGTCACCACGTCACGTCCCAGCTCGCAGGCGTTTGCAGCGACCTATTCAGGGCTCGCAGCGGCTGGATACGAGGCAGTTGTCTCGGTTCATCTCAGCGCGAAGATGAGCGGCACCTGTGAAGCGGCTCTGACTGCCGCACAAGGTGCGCCACTGCCCATCACCGTCATCGACAGTGGTTCCGTCGGTATGGTCACCGGTTTTGCCGCACTTTCCGGCGCTTCGTGTGCGCGAAAGGGTGGGGCGGCCGAGGACGTCGCGACGATCGTACGAACCCGAGTCGAGCGCTCCACAACCTACTTCTGCGTCGACAATCTGGACTACTTGCGGCGCAGTGGCCGGATCAAGGTCGGCGCAGCTCTGATCGGATCCGCCCTCTCCGTCAAGCTGCTGCTGACGGTAATTGACGGCGAGATCCGGCCGTACGAGCGGGTCCGTACCACGTCGAAGGCGCTTGCGCGTCTGGAGGAACTCAGCTTGGTCGCCCTGGAGCGAGCCTCGACCCGAGGCACAGCGGTGGACCTTGCCGTGCACCACCTTGATCGGCGGGAGTTAGCCGAGCGGTTGGCCGAATCGTTTACCGGACGAGCCGGAGCAAGCGGCGGGGTCGTGGTCTCCGAGGTGAGCCCAGTGCTCGGAGCCCATGTGGGACCGGGGACCGTCGGAGTCGTGGTCGCGCCCCGATCCTAGAGGTTGTCCCCAACCCAAACCGGCGCTCGGCACACTGTCCACAGATCACACTTCACGGCGCTCGATCTCCAGACGCGTCCTTAATGTCCCCAATGTGAGATCACGTCAGCGTGAGGAGGCGTTTGCAGCACAAGTCGTGGGCGAGCGGCTTGGCTATCTGCTCGGAGATCACCGACCGCGCCGCGCGGTGACGCAACCAGAGCCGGCAAGGCCGGTTTCCGCGCCCGACATGCCCGATGAACCGGAAGCGGCCGATCCAGATTCGCTTCGATCCCGAGCCGCTGAGGCAGCAGTTCCATCTCTGCCCCGGTTCAACCGGCTACATGTCGCAGTGGTCTGTTCCCTGCTTGTATTGGGCTTGGTGTTGGCAGTCATCGCACTGCTCCGCGCCCGCCCGGTCGCTCTAGCGTCACCGCAAACCACGATCACGAGCTCGACCAGCCAACCATCCCTAACATCATTTGAGCCTTCAGCGAGGTCATCGCCAGCACCCGAGATCGTGGTCCATGTTGTCGGGGCCGTTCGCCGGCCGGGCTTGGTGCACCTACCCGAGCGCTCGCGAGTCTCGGATGCGATCGACGCTGCCGGAGGACTCGGCACCTCGGCTGCACTGGGCGAGCTCAACCTTGCTCAAGTCCTCAGCGACGGCCAGCAGATCGTCATCGGATCGCGGAGCCATCCGGGTGGCGAAGTGCGCCAGGGTGGGGAAGCGAGTGCCGCCGATGGAACGACGAACCCAGGCTCGACGGGGCAGCTTGACCTGAACTCTGCGACAGCGGCTCAACTCGACACATTGCCAGGCGTCGGTCCGGTGACTGCCGAGCGAATCCTGAGCTGGCGGAAAGATCATGAACGCTTCCGTCGGATAGAGGAACTCCAGGAGGTCGACGGCATCGGGCCGAAAACGTACAGCCAGATTGCGCCACATGTCCGGGTCTGAACATGCGCGATCACCGCCGGCGAGTTAGCGGCGAGGGGAAGCGCGGAGGGGCGCTGGGTGACCTGCGTCTGTTTCCCCTCGCGGTCGGCACGTGGGTGGGCAGCTGGATCGGCACCTGGGGCGATGGCGCCGCACTTGGCATAGGGCTAAGCACAGGCATAACGCTCGGTGCTGTCGGGGTGCTCCGTAGATCTGGCTGGATAGTGGCAACTGGCCTCGTCCTCGTGCTGGCAACCCTCATCGGTTCGCTACATGCCTATCGGCTCAAGGCTGGACCGATCGGCCACCTGATTGCCAGCAGAGCAGTCGTGGTTGCCGATGTGGTGATCAAAGGGGACGCCCGGGTCCATCCGGGAACTGGAATCCGGCCCGACTTCCTGACTGTATCGGCAACGCTCGCGAGCGTCAGCGCGCGCGGCAGCGACTGGCGCACCCGGCTGCCAATTCTCATCACAGTCAGCAGTCGTGAGCCTCAGGTGTGGCGATTTGCTCCGGTCGGCGCGCGATGGCAAGTGCGGGGCCGGCTCGAACCGGCTAGGTCGAGGTCGGGCCTCGCGGCTGAACTCCGGGTGACCAGCACGGCGGGTGCCAGCCTGATCGCAACCGCCGGACCAGCATTGCGAGGGGTTGAGCGAGTCCGGCAGGGACTTCGGGACGCGATTGCCAAACGAGCTCCCGAACCGCGAGCGCTGGTGCCCGCATTGGTGGTGGGTGATACCTCTGCCATGACACCAGGCTTGGAGGCCGACTTCGCCACTGCCGGGCTAACCCATCTGACGGCTGTGTCGGGAGCCAACTTGACGCTGCTTCTGGCCTTTCTGCTGACAGTGGCGAGATGGATGGGCGTGCGAGGCTGGTCGTTGAGGGTCGTCGGCCTGATCGGCGTGGTGATGTTCGTCGCCCTGTGCCGAAGTGAGCCGAGCGTTTTGCGCGCCGCGGCGATGGGGTTAGTTGCGCTTGCCGCGCTTGGCTTTGGCGGTCGTCGGGTCGGAGTGCGAAACCTGTGTCTAGCTGTCTTCGTCCTGGTCTTGATCGACCCGTTCCTGAGCCGGTCGGTCGGCTTCGTCCTGTCGGTACTGGCCACCGGCGGCATTGTCGGATGGGCATCCAGGTGGAGTGAGCAGCTACGGCGCTGGATGCCCAAAGTCGTGGCCGAATCATTTGCCGTGCCGCTGGCGGCGCAGCTGGCGACCGTGGTGGTAGTGGCGGCCATTTCGGAGAGGGTCAGCATCGTCGGAGTCTTGGCCAACGCGGTTGCAGGACCACTTGTCGGGCCGGCGACAGTGCTCGGATTCGTTACTGCTGGTGTGTCTGTGTTTAGTGCCACGCTGGCCGAATTGGCCGGATGGGGTGCGGCCTGGTCGGCACAGTTGATCATTTGGGTTGCATCGCTGGCTGCCCGCCTGCCGGGCGCCTCGTGGCAGTGGCCGGTGTCGCCGATGGGCCTTGCGCTCCTCGGCGGGCTCGCAGTCACAACCGCGATCGCTCTGCGCCATGTCCTCGGCCGACCCTGGCTTGTGGCGGGGATCGCGCTAGTGATGATCTTGGCACTGTTGGTCGTGCCGCCCCAACCCGGCTGGCCGCCGCGCCGATGGGTTCTCGTCGCCTGCGACGTCGGCCAGGGCGATGGCCTGGTAGTTCGGACGGGTCCTCGATCGGCGGTTGTGATCGATACTGGACCGGATCCGGTTGTGATGCGCCGGTGTCTTGATCAACTTCACGTTTCGGTCGTTCCGGTGTTGATCTTGACTCACTTTCATGCCGACCACGTCGACGGATTGCCCGGCGTTTTCTTACATCGCCGGGTCGGGGAAATCTGGGTTAGCCCACTCGCCTCGCCGGCTTACGAGGCGGCCGCGGTGCAGCGACTTGCGGCCGAAGCGCGCATTCCGGTACGGGTTTCAGCGGCGGGTTGGCACGGGTCGGTCGGCGATGCTTCCTGGGTTGTCCTGGGACCGTCATCGTCGCGTCCGCTGATCTTGGACAGCGAATCGGCCGAGCAGAACGACTCCAGCCTGGTGTTGCTGGTCGAAGTCGCCGGCGTTCGGCTACTGCTTACCGGCGATGTCGAACCGCCGGGTCAGCAGGCGATTCTGGCCGATGGCGCCGATCTTCGAGCCGACGTGCTGAAGGTTCCGCATCACGGATCTGCGCAGCAGGAGCCAGCCTTCTTCGCCGCCACCCATGCCAAGGTTGCTATCGCCAGCGCAGGATTGCAGAACGACTACGGGCATCCGGCCCCAAGAACAGTGGCCCTCATCCGATCATTTGGCATGACCCTGCTGCGCACCGACATTCAGGGATCCGTCGCAATCACTGTTCAGGAGGGTTCGATCGGGGCAGTGGTTCAGCGGCGTAGCTAGATCGGTGGGACCGCTACCGGCGCTTGCCGAGTCCGGTGTGCGGATCCAAGCGCTTCACGATGGCCGGACAACCGACTACGACGCTGCTGGTCTCGCCGCGGAGCGTGATATATCCGCGGTAGGCGTCGTCTCCGCCAGGAACACGAGCGAAGCGCAAAGTGAGATCGGTTGGCGTCGGACAGCTCCACTGCCACACCTGAATGCCGTCGGACAACAACCATCCTCGTACGGCGGTTGCCCGATAGTCACCGCCCGGATTCCTGGTTGCCACGACCACGACGTTGTCGTATTTTGCGGCGACCAGTTTGCTTTGAATCAGCACACCTTCGGGAGTGTTGACCCTCACGCCGGTAAGAGTCTCAGGGATTATTTGCATTTCACGCTGGATGTAACCCTCATACGTCGTCACTCTCCGACAGTCGGATTGGTCGATGGCCAAGGTGTGCTGCACTGTTGCAGCCGGATCCGCCACCCACTTGCCACAGGTGGAACCGAGTTCCTCAACAGGACTGCGATAGCGCAGCTGGTACGCCCGCTCCGATGCGGCTGGCCCGGTGACGAACGCTCCGAAGACCAGCAAGACAATCAGAGCTGCGACAAAGGCACCGGCGAGCGCTATTGTTCTGCGGTCACGACGGGGCGGTACTAGCTGGTAAGTGAGCCACAACACCACCCCGGCGAGCACTCCCGACAGATAGATCCACAAATTTGCGGGGAGAGCCAGCGCAGCGGTCCGCAGGGCGACTGTGTTCTGCTGGAGATCGTATGCAACCGCACGTAGGTCGTGACCGAAGAGCATTCGGCCGACGGCTGTGGGGGGAGCGCCGAGCAGGACATAAGCGAGCAAGATCAGTACCCCGGATCGGTGACCCTTCGCCGGTACGGCGTCGATGTCGACCAGCATGCTGAGCCAAGCCGCCCAACCCGCAGAGCCGACCCAGCAGATCATCAGGAAGACAGACACCCAAACCAGACTCAGTTCCTCATTCGCGGCGAGCAGGGCAAGCTCGACGACGCATACGGCCGCGCCCGCCAACACAGGCGCCCAGATCCAGGTACGAGCAACCCAATAACCGGAGCGCGCCATCCACAGAATCAACACACTCAGGATCAGTAAGAGGGCGGCCGCTATTCCTGGGTCGTTTGCCTGCAGCTCGCTCATCGCCATGCCGCCCGAAACCAGATACTTGGACGACAACGGTGCCAATTGATTCAGCCACCACGGCTGTGGCGGAAATCTGCTGCTCTCCGGCACCCAGAAGGCCAGAAAGAACACAAAGTGGGCGCCGGCCGAAATGACGAACGGAATTGTCGCGATCCGTACAGCACGCAGCGCTCTCGGCTCATTACCAGCGGGATCGACTGCTTCCGGCACGCCGAAGCTCGGCGCTGGCGCTTGGGGATCGGCGTATTCGAGACGGCTCATGTGCGGGTAATACCGACGAATTCAACCTGCGGGTGAGGCAACAGCCGCGAAAGTGCCATTCGTGCTGATTCTGTGCCCACATTGCCGCCAGGATCTGCTGGACGCCCGCCCTCTGGCGGCGTCGGCTGGCTGATATTGATCCGCAGCGGCTTCTCCTCACCATCGGAATCGATCGTGATCAGCCGGCCGGGCAATGCGTCGACCTGTCGGAACCACTCGCGCACCAATTCCTTGTAGTCCTCGCTGGCGATGGCTATCAGGGCGAGCGAGTGGTCAGAGTAGAGTCTTCCGAATTCCTCCCGCAGCCGTTCAGCTTGAAACTGCATCGGTTCGACGACCGGAACGGCGATCACTGTCGATCCGCCTCCGGCTTGTGCGCCAGCGATGCCCCGAAGGTCAGAGTCCGAGTGTCGCTTCCAGATCCGCTGTAGCCGGGCGTCGAGGGTTAGATGAAGCTTCGATGTAACGGCGGGTGCCAGCGGCGGCTCTTCAGCTTCAATGTCGGGCCAAATGACGGAACGAACTTCGAAGGAGTCCCGTACCAGAGCACGGCTAGCAAATGCCTTGGGCATCCAATCGGCCAGAACGCCCTGCAGCCCTGATCGGCGCAGATCTGCGAGCCGGTTCAACCGAATAGCGGCCTCGACCTCGGCTGCCACTTCCATCTTTACTTGCCGGAGCAGGAAGTTCTCCATATCCGTACGGAACTCCGCTGCCAAGGCTGCGACCGCGCCATACCGGTCGGAGGGAGAAAGGTGGAGTGACACGCGTATCACCACTTGCTCGATGTGGTGGCCGTCGTAGGTCGCGGCGTTTGTTACCTCGACGTCGACCGTGACTGTTCCGGTAGCAACCGGTAGCACGAGCGTTGGCGTCCGGCTCGGAAACACCGGTGGTACCACGACATCGCCTGGATAGCGGAGCTCGGGAAGTGCGTCTCCATGGAAAACCACCACTACGGTTTCCGGCCAAACGGCGGCCATCCGGTCGAGGCGAATCAGCTCGCCAGTCAACTTGGTGCCTAGCCCACCGCTCGCCGACCGCTCACTTGCGGCGCCGGCGCGTCGGCGCGCCGCCTCCACCTGGGCCGAGACCACTCGGTTTTGAACCGATGCCCACAGCCGGTTGAACACCACAGGCCCTCCAGGATCCCTGCAATTGCCCCCTCGCCATGTATATCAACCAGGTGTCAATCCAGCCGGGACGTCGACCTGGGAGTTGAAAGCCTGTCGGCGTCACCGGGTGCTGGCATGCTGATCGGGTGGCAGGTCAGCGATCGGTTTTCGGCCGATTGATTCTGGTGAGCGGACCCGAGGCGTTACTCGCCGAACGGGCGGTCGATCAGGTGGCCACGCGCGCCCGGGCGGAGGACCCGGAGGTGGAGATTGCCGAGGCCAACGCAGCAAGTCTCGACCCGGCAATGCTCGTTGAGCTCACCGGGCAGTCGCTGTTCTCAACTCGCCGAATAGCCGTAGTGAGCGACCTCGGGGATGTGTCATTGGACGTCGGCGAAGCCATTGCTCGTCTGGCCGCGGAAGAGCCACTCCCCGATGTGAGCCTGGTGATCGTTCATCGTGGCGGCGCGAAGGGGAGAGCGCTGGTTGACCGGTTGTCAGCAGCCGGAGTCGAAGTTATCGACTGCGCGCCGGTCAGGCCATGGGAGTTGCCGGACTTCGTCGCTGCGGAGACGCGGCGGAGTGGCGGTGTGATTGACCGACCTGCGGCTCAGCTGCTGGTCGACTCGGTCGGCCAGGACCTTCGCGCGCTGGTTAGTGCGGTCTCCCAGCTGCTCGCTGACAGTGAAGGCGATCAGATAACGGCAGACCAGGTTCGGCGTTACTTCGGTGGTCGCGCTGAGGTAACCAGTTTCGCCGTCACGGATGCTGCCTTGTCCGGTCGGACCGGCCAGGCCATGGAGCAGCTGCGCTGGGCCATGACGACGGGCGTGGCGCCGGTGCTGATCACGAGCGCGCTGGCCTCCGGACTCCGCAACATCGGCAAGTTGATCACATCGGGAACTGGACTTCGGGAGGCAGATCTCGCGAAGGAGGTTGGCGTACCTCCGTGGAAGCTGAAATCCCTTCGAGTGCAGGCTCGCGGTTGGGACGCCGCGGGCATCGCTAACGCTCTGCGGGCGGTTGCTTCGGCGGATGCAGACATCAAGGGAGCTGCAGAGCACTCGGCCTTCTCGCTGGAGCGGGCGGTGCTGGCTGTCAGCCGTATGCGGAGAGACTAGGAGAGTTTTGCTGCCTTGGCCGCAATCGCAGACTTGCGGTTTGCGGCTTGGTTTTTGTGAATGACGCCCTTGGACGCCGCCTTGTCCAGGGCACGCGATGCCGCAGACGCCAGCTCCCGAGCTTTGGCTGTATCGCCGTCGGCTGCAGCCGCGCGGAACCTGCGGATCGAGGTCCGCAACGCAGACTTGGTCGCTTTATTGCGTTGCCGAGCCTTTTCGTTGGTCTTGATCCGCTTGAGCTGGGACTTGATGTTCGCCACGGGT
This sequence comes from Actinomycetota bacterium, assembly GCA_046732135.1. Lineage (GTDB taxonomy): Bacteria > Actinomycetota > Actinomycetes > Propionibacteriales > Propionibacteriaceae > Microlunatus. The sequence continues at coordinate 14,767 of JBKPML010000154.1, read as the reverse complement.
GCAGCCTTCAGAGCAGTGTTTTTGGTTTGATGTCGCGGTGACCGGGGTGTACGCGCGACCGCTCAGGCTACCAGTGCCCCTTAGACGGACCAAATTCGTGGCTGGCGACCGGCCGAGGTGCACCATGAAAGGATGGCCTGCCGAGTTCAGCCGTGTGATCTGAGGAATCTGTCGTGAGTGCAGCGCCTGCTCCACCCCCCGGCAGCACCGACCCGTCGATCATCAGGAACTTCTGCATCATCGCCCATATCGACCACGGCAAATCAACGCTGGCCGATCGGATGCTACAGCTGACCGGCGTCGTCGATGAACGATCCATGCGCTCGCAATACCTCGATCGGATGGACATTGAGCGCGAGCGCGGCATCACCATCAAATCCCAGGCAGTCCGCATGCCGTGGCGCAGTTCGCAGGGAGATGCCAGCCAAACGTATGTCCTGAACATGATCGACACACCGGGCCATGTCGACTTCACGTACGAGGTCTCACGCTCCATGGCAGCCTGCGAGGGTGCGGTGCTGCTGGTTGACGCGGCACAGGGCATCGAAGCCCAGACGCTCGCCAACCTCTATTTGGCACTAGAGGCGAATCTCCACGTCATTCCGGTGCTGAACAAGATCGACCTGCCGAGTGCGCAGCCCGACAAGTACGCTGCCGAGCTCGCGGGAGTGCTTGGTTGTGAGGTCTCCGAAGTGCTGCGGGTATCAGCGAAGACCGGCGAAAACGTGGCCGAACTGCTGGAGACCATCGTCGCTCAGGTTCCACCACCGGTCGGTGATGCCGAGGCTCCGGCCCGCGCGCTGATCTTCGACTCCGTCTACGACACCTATCGCGGCGTCGTGACGTACATCCGGGTTGTCGACGGTCGGCTGTCGCATCGTGAGCGAGTGCTCATGATGTCCACCAAGGCTGCTCACGAGACTCTCGAAGTGGGTGTGATCTCACCAGAGCCGGTGAAGGCGGACTCGCTGAGCGCCGGTGAGGTGGGCTACCTGATCACCGGTGTCAAGGAAGTGCGCCAATCGCGGGTCGGCGACACGGTGACCTCCCAGGCCCGCCCTGCGACCAGTGATCTTGGCGGCTACCGCCATCCGCATCCGATGGTCTTCGCCGGCCTCTATCCGATCGACGGTGCCGACTATCCCGAACTCCGGGATGCGCTGGACAAGCTCCAACTCAACGATGCCGCATTGACTTACGAGCCAGAGACGTCGGGCGCGCTGGGCTTCGGGTTCCGCATCGGATTTCTGGGTCTACTGCACATGGAGATCGTGCGGGAGCGGCTGGAGCGCGAGTTCAACCTGGACCTGATCTCAACGGCGCCAAACGTTGTTTACCGTGTCGTGCTCGAGAACGGCACGAAGCTCACCGTCACCAATCCGTCGGAGTATCCGACCGGCGCCAAGATCGCCGAGGTCCACGAGCCCGTGGTCAAAGCCACGATTCTCACGCCCACTGATTACATCGGCACGGTGTTGGAGCTGTGCCAATCGCGCCGTGGGATACAGCACGGAATGGAATACCTATCCGAGGATCGCGTAGAGATCCGCTATACGGTACCTCTGGCCGAGATCGTCTTCGACTTCTTCGACGCCCTCAAGTCGCGTACCAGGGGTTACGCCAGCCTCGATTACGAGCCCAGCGGTGAGCAGCTGGCAGACCTGGTGAAAGTGGACATCTTGTTGCACGGCGAGCCAGTGGACGCATTCTCCGCCATCGTGCACACGGACAAGGCACACTCGTACGGATTGACGATGGTCGGAAAACTGAAGGAATTGATACCGCGGCAGCAGTTCGAGGTCCCGGTTCAGGCCGCTATCGGTTCCCGGGTGATTGCCCGGGAGACGATCCGGGCTATCCGCAAGGATGTCCTCGCGAAGTGCTACGGCGGCGATATCACCCGTAAGCGCAAGCTGCTGGAGAAGCAGAAGGAAGGCAAGAAGCGGATGAAGATGGTCGGTCGGGTGGAGGTGCCGCAGGAGGCATTCGTCGCAGCACTGTCCACGACCGAGTCGCCAACCCTGCCGGATAAGTCTCGGACTCGCTAGCCTGCTCGCTAGTCACTAGGAAGCGGAGGTCGGCAGATGTGGGCCTTACAGATTCAGGAATACGGCGATCCAGATGTGCTGACGATCGGCGAAGCGCCTGACCCGCATGCTGGTCCGGGTGAAATTCGGGTCGTCGTCCGGGCTGCAAGTGTGAACGCTGTTGATTGGAAAATCCGGTCGGGGAGATCGGCCTCAAAGCCCCTCGAGGGCCCTCGCTATTTCGGGTTCGACGCTGCCGGAGTTGTGGATGAGGTCGGCGACGGCGTCACCGGAGTGGCGATCGGTGACGATGTCTTCGGTTTAGGCACGGAGACGCATGCTGAGTTCGCGCTACTCGACTCCTGGGCGCACAAACCGGCGTCAGTGGATTGGAGCGTCGCGGCGGCTGCCGGTGTTGCCTCCGAGGCCGCCGAACGGGTTCTGCGTCTCTTGGGAGTTCATGACGGCTCGATTCTGTTCGTTGACGGCGGGTCCGGCGGCGTCGGTGCGGTTGCGGTCCAGATGGCGGTGGCCCGGGGGGCGAAGGTGATCGCTTCATCGAGTCAGGCAAACCATGACTACCTTCGAGAAATCGGTGCGATTCCGGTCCTCTATGGGCAGGGCCTGGTGAACAGGGTGCGTGCAGTGCCGGTGGATCGGATTGATGCCGTGCTTGACGTCGCCGGTAAGACGCCGATCGAGGACCTGATCGCACTGGCACCTGAGCCATCCCAAGTCGTGTCGCTTGCCAACTTTGAAGCCGATGCAGCCGGTGCGCGCGTGACCGGCACGGGACCTGACCAGCGGCCTCAGCAGGCGCTCGAAGAGGCGGCCAGGTTGTTGGAACAAAGCAAATTGGTGATCAAAGTGCAGACCTATCCGTTCTCCCGGGCCGCCGAGGCGCATGAGCTCAGTCAGAACGGCCACATCCGCGGCAAAGTGGTGCTCATCCCCGATCACTGAGGTCTGCTTGGGCTACCTGGTCCTCCTTGTTGCGCGACGGGTTGCCTGCTTACGTCGGCCGTCGTAACACACATAAGCGCTTTCAGCAGGTGGCACTAACCTCGAAGGATGCCGTCCGCACAGCCAGCCGGAGATGCCGTGCCCGGCGACGGCTCGCTGCCCGAATCGGCGTTGGCCGGTCTCGTTGATCGGTCGTTCAGCATCTATTTGCATGTTCCGTTCTGCACCACCCGCTGTGGCTATTGCGACTTCAACACCTATACGGCGGCCGAACTGGGGAATGAGCCTGGTGCAAGCAGAGCAACCTATATCGATTCGGCGATTAGTGAACTTGATGTTGCGGCTCGAGCGTTGGGTCCGGCCGTTCCCCCGGTGTCGACGATCTTCATCGGCGGAGGCACTCCGACCTTGCTGCCGCCTGACCATCTTGGGCGCTTCGTTCGAGCAGTGGAGAGCCGCTTCGGATTAGCAGAGGACACAGAGATTACGACGGAATCGAATCCGGAATCTGTGGACGCTGCAGATCTGGCCGAGCTGGTTGGAAACGGATTCACCCGGATCTCGTTCGGCATGCAGTCGGCAGTGCCGCGCGTACTGGCAACGCTGGATCGGGTGCATTCACCCGGTCGACCGCAACAGGCGATTCTGGAGGCGAAAGCCGCCGGGTTTGCCAGCACCAGTCTTGATCTGATCTACGGCTCTCCTGGCGAATCGCTGGACGATTGGCAGGTCAGCGTCGAGGCAGCGATGTCGGCCCAGCCCGATCACCTGAGTGCTTATGCCTTGATCGTCGAGGAAGGAACCAGGCTGGCCGCTCGAATCGGCCGAGGCGAGCTAGCGATGCCGGTTGACGATGATCTTGCCGACAAGTACCTGCTGGCCGACGAGTTGCTGTCGCACGCGGGTTTCACCTGGTACGAGCTGAGCAACTGGGCTCATAGCCCGGCTCACTACTGCCGGCACAATCTTGGGTACTGGCGGGGTGACAACTGGTGGGGTGTAGGTCCTGGTGCGCACAGCCACATTGGTGGTACGCGCTGGTGGAACGTGAGGCACCCCGCGACCTACGCCGCTCGGCTGGCTGCCGGTCGAACCCCTGCTCTAGCTCGGGAAGTGCTGTCCCCGGTCGACCAGCACACCGAGCGCGTTCTGCTTGACCTTCGATTGGCTACCGGCCTCGCCATCGGCGAATTGACCAGCACAGAGAAGGCCAGGGTTCCACAGCTTGCCGCTCGCGATCTTGTGGACTCCGCCGGCGATCAATTGACCTTGACGGTTTCCGGCCGGTTGCTGGCCGACGCCGTCGTGCGCGACCTCCTCGACTGAGCGGTGGTTGCATGGCCTTGCTGGCGATGTTTCCGTTGGGGGCGGTGCTGTTTCCACACATGCCGCTGCGGCTGCGAGTGTTCGAGGAGCGGTATCTGATCATGCTGTCGGATCTACTCAAGGCCAACGACCTCCGATTCGGAGTTGTGCTGATCGAACGCGGCCATGAGGTTGGCGGTGGTGAGCAGCGGTTCGGTATCGGCACCATCGCCGAAGTGCTCCGAGTCAGTGCCGACGAGGGATTTGTGAATGTGGCGGCCCACGGCGCCGAGCGCATCGGGGTCATCGATTGGCTGGACGATGCGCCACATCCTCGCGCCGACGTACAGATTCTTCCGAAGCTGGTGTGGGACGTCCATCTGGAGGGACTACTCGCGGAGGCTGATCATCTGGTCCGGCGGACGATTGCCAGTGCCAGCGAGTTCGTCGAGAACGCCTGGCCGGCCGACATTGCGTTGTCCAACGACCCGGTTGAGGCTTCCTGGCAATTGGCAGGCATTGCGCCGCTTGGCCCACTAGATCAACTGCAGTTGTTGAGCAGCCCAACACTCGAAGTGTTCTTGACCAAGTTGATCAAACTCACCCAAGAAGCGGCGACCATCTACAACGCGCCCTGATCCTGTCGAAGGGCGGCAGCAGCGAGCCGCGGTTCGACAGGATCAGCCGGCGTTGGGCGCGTTACTTCTTCTTGCGCGACTGCGACTCCCAAGATTCGCTGCCCGGAGTCCAGTTGAGGACGCTGGCGCGTTCCATGAACTCGTCAGTCGAGAGCTCGCCACGAGCGAATCGTTCGGAGAGGATGCGCTTGGCCTCCGCCTCCGGCGAGCGCTGCGCCGCCATCCACGGTGGCGGCCCGAGTTTGCCCTGGCGAACCAGGACGAAGATCGTACCGGCGATCAGTAACAGGAACAGCAGACCCATGAGAGCTCCTAACAGAGAAAAGGGTGGTCCGGCCCAAGGCGGGCCGCCGTGGCCAAAGCCGCTGTGCAGCGGCATAAGAAAGCTGGTCATGGATCCATGATCGGCGCGCACCACCGTTCGCACATCCGCTGCCGAACGACACTTCAGCTACGTCGAGGGACGTAGCAGCAATACGCGACAAGGCTGACGTTTAGCCCGCCGCCGCGGTTTAGTGTCGAGACGGAAAGGAGGCGACGACGTGCGGACCGAGCTGCGGCGCGCAGTGCTGGTCGATTCGCTGCTCGGCGTGGGCATCGGGTGGGCCAGCTGGTTCGGCGGGCAGGTCGACTGGAATCGGCCTCGGATGGAACACGGCCCGCCGTGGGAAGGGCCGAGCCAGACCTGGGCAGTCAATCTTCCGCTCGCTCTACTGCCTTTCCTCGGCTTGCTTGCCTTCGGTGTCGCGGTGCGCAGGGTGTGGCCCAGAGTCGGTTTCCTGTCTGTGGTCGTGGCCACGACCGTTTACCTGGCTGCGGGAGCAAGTTTCGGCCCGGTTTTCATCGCATCTGCCCTATCGGTCTACGCCATGGCCGCGGCACTTCCACCCCGGCAATGGATGCCGCTGACAGCCCTGCTGATACCCATGATCATGGCGGCACATTGGCGCGAGGACTACCTCGGACTGCTGAATCCTGCTTTGTACGCCGGTTTGGTCACTGGAATCGCCGTGGCGGTGGTGCCGGCCATGATCGGCCTGCTGCGGCGCGGCCGTCGGGAGACCGAGCGTCAGGAACGTGATCTTGATCGTCGCCGCTGGGCCTACGAGGAACGGCTCCGCATCGCCCGGGACGTGCACGATGTGGTCGGCCACAGCCTCTCGGTGATCAATATGCAGGCGGGTGTTGCGCTGCACGTGTTGGACAAGCGGCCAGATCAAGTCGCAAACTCGCTCGAGGCCATCAAGAAGACCAGCAAGGAAGCGCTGGCCGAACTCCGCACAACACTCCAACTTTTCCGGGAGCCTGCCGAGCGCGCGCCACAGCCGGGGCTCGCTCGCTTGGGTGATCTGGTCGACGATCTTCGATCAGCAGGACAAGAGGTAAGGGTGGACTTGGCGATAGGACCCGATGAGCGCTTGCCGGCCGCGGTCGACCAGGCAGCCTTCCGCATCGTTCAGGAGGCGCTGACCAACGTCGCACGCCACGCCGGTACCGCTGTTGCTCGAGTCCGCATCTCCAGCGACACAACGATGCTGGTGATCGAGGTAGCGAATGCGGCAGCCGGTGACAACGCGTTGCGAGAGGGCAATGGCATCCGCGGGATGCGGGAACGGGCCAGTGCAGTGGGCGGCACACTGAACCTCACCCGTGGCTCTGGCGAGGTGCTGATCCGTGCGGAGCTGCCGATTCGGGAGCCTTACTCGTGATCTCGGTCGCGCTGGCCGACGATCAGGCGCTGGTTCGGATGGGGCTACGTGTCCTGATCGAGTCCGAGGATGATCTTGCGGTCGTCGGTGAAGCAGAAGACGGTCGGCAGGCGGTCGACTTGGTCCGGCGAACGAAGCCGGATGTGGTCTTGATGGATATTCGGATGCCAATCCTGGACGGCATCGCCGCGCTCCGGGAGATCAACGCCGATCCAGACCTGGCGGCGGTTCGGGCGATCATGCTCACCACGTTCGAGCTCGACGAGTACATCTTCGAGGCGCTACAGGCGGGCGCTGCCGGCTTCCTGATCAAAGACACCGAGCCGGCAGACATGCTGCGCGCCATTCGGGTGGTCGCGGCGGGAGAGTCGCTGCTGTCCCCGTCGGTCACGCGCCGGGTGATAGCGGCCTTCAGCTCCCGGCAAGGGACCCCGCCTAGACCGCATCCTCAACTTCAAGAGCTGACCGAGCGCGAGCGCGAGGTGCTCACCTTGATCGGTGAAGGTCTCAACAATGACGAGATCGCCAAGCGGCTGGTAGTGAGCCCGGCAACTGCCCGCACCCATGTCAGTCGGGCCATGATCAAACTCGGCGCCCGCGACCGTGCCCAGATGGTGGTTTTTGCCTATCAGTCCGGACTTGTCAGCTGACCTGGTTACCCTCCTTGCATGGCATTTCGCGGGTGGCCTCTCGAGGCAGTCGAGTTCTACGAGGGCTTGGAGCTGGACAATTCAAAGTCGTACTGGACGGCACACTCGACGACCTACCAGGAGCAGGTACGGGCGCCGATGGAGGACCTTGTCGCCGAACTGGAGCCCACCTTCGGCGAGGGCAAGATTTTCCGGCCGAATCGAGATATACGCTTCAGCGCGGACAAATCCCCATACAAGACCTCGATTGCCGCAGTGATCGGTGACTGCTACGTCGAGCTGTCCGCTCGGGGTCTGGGTGCCGGACTCGGCATGTGGATGATGGCGCCGGACCAGCTCGAGCGATATCGCCGGTCAGTTGCCGACGATTCGACCGGTGGCATTCTCGAAGCGCTGGTGGCCGAGCTGACCAAGCGGGGGATTGAGGTCGGCGGACACGGGACGATCAAGACCGTTCCGCGCGGCTATCCGCGAGATCATCCACGGGCCGATCTACTGCGGAATAAGGGTCTCACCGCATTCAAACAATGGCCGGTCGCCCGCTGGCTGGCAACCGCCGAACCAAAGAAGCGAATTGAGGACTTCAGGACGACTGCGCGACCGCTGGGCGACTGGCTGGCCACCAATGTCGGCCGGTCCACCCTTGAGTCCGCAAGCTGACTTGGCAGCTCACTGGGCGAGGTAGCCGCCGTCAACTGAGAGCACCGCACCAGTGATGAAGCTTGCGTCGTCAGAGGCGAGAAAAAGAATCGCTTTCGCTACCTCAGCGGGTTGGCCCAGCCGCTTCATGGGGTGCTGCTCACGAATCAGCTCGAGATACCGGCGGCCTTCGGCCGTCAATGCGACCTGGTGAGCAGCTTCAGTCTCGATGGTGCCCGGGGCGACGGCGTTGACCCTGATCCCATGCTCGGCCCATTCCACCGCGAGATGCCGGGTGAGACCTGTCGCCACGAACTTGGCCGGACCATATGCTGCCTGGCCGCGCTGGCCCGCCATTCCCGAAATCGACGACAGACAGACGATCGATCCGCTTCGCTGGTGCACCATCTCGGTGATCGCGTACTTGCAGGTCAAGAACATCCCACGCGCATCGACATCCATCACGCGGTCCCAGTCATCCGGACTGGTGTCGAGAATGGTCCCGAGCGGGATGACGCCCGCATTGGCAACAAGAATGTCAATCACCCCGAACGCTTTGACGGCGGCAGTGATCATCGCTTCGGCGTCTGCAGCCTTCGCGACGTTGCCATCGACCTTTACCAGCTCGGCGCCCAGAGAACGAAGATCATCAGCGGCGGCGGTCAGCCCCGTCGTGTCGATGTCGGTGATCACCAGCCGCGCTCCCTCGGCGGCGAACAGTTCCGCCGTCGCTCGACCGATGCCCTTTGCTGCTCCGGTGACTACGGCCGACTTGCCGCTCAATCGTCCCCGTTTGGGATCGGTATCGCTGGTCATGTCCGACACATCTACCTTCCTGGTGCGGCTTGCATTTTGAACCAACGCACGTTCTCAGATGAGGGGCAATGACTGCCTTCCTTCCGCAATCAGCTGACCGTAGCCCGGCCCGATGCCTTCCGCCAGATGCTCGGTAGGAAACGGCCAAGATCCCGCGCGAAGCACTTCCGCCGCCGGGACACCCGAGTCGGCTAGCCGGCGGATTTCACCGGAAACCGCAGCGACCCGACCCCGCTGCTCGAAGACGAACTCGCGGTCCACTGGACCGCCGTGTCCCGGCACCGCAACCGTTGTGCCCACCATTAACCCGATCAGCGAATCGAGGGTTGCCGCCCACTCATGGGGGTAGCTGTCACTGCCGAACCATGGCGCGCCGGCGGACTCGATCAGGTCGCCTGTGAATACGACGTCTGCATCCGGGACCACGACGACCAGGTCACCGTCGGTGTGGCCTCGTCCCAGATGCACCAGCTCAACTCGGCGGTTGCCTAGATCGACTGCCGTGGCGACAACGACGCCGCGGGACGGTAGTGCCAAGCTGCCGACGTTGACGCCCAGGCCTGTAGCTACCCGCTCGGCTTCGGCGGAGCGCAGCCTTCCGCGGACGGACTCGTGGGCAAACGTCTCAAGGTCGGCAAAGGCAGCCAAGCCGAAGCAGTGGTCGTAATGCCAGTGGGTCACAACAGCGGCCGCTACCGGTTTGTCTGTTGCCGTACTTGTCGCGGCGCGGACATGTCGACCTTGGGCTGGCGTCGACCCGGTGTCGACGACCAACGCTGACTTGGATCCGACGATCAGGCCCAAATTGACCGACGCGGGCTGCGCGACACAGAGGTAAATGCCGGGCGTCAGCTGCCGCCATGGTCCGAGCTCGGTGCCAGGAGTCGGACCGCTCATCCGGTTAGACTGGCACTTCGATCGTGCGAGTGCCAACCCCCGGCTGACCAGGAGGAGGGACGTCATGGACGAGCGCAAACTCCAAGTGCTGCGAGCCATCGTCACCGACTACGTCTCCAGCCAGGAGCCGGTTGGATCAAAGGCGCTTGTCGAGCGATATGACTTGGGCGTCTCACCAGCGACCGTTCGTAACGATATGGCCTCGCTCGAGGAAGAGGGCTACATTACCCAGCCGCACACGAGCGCCGGCCGGATCCCGACGGACAAGGGATACCGGCTCTTTGTGGATCGGTTGGGCTCGATCAAGCCCCTGTCTCCTGCCGAGCAGCGGGCCATTCAAACCTTCCTCTCAGGTGCGTTGGACTTGGACGATGTGCTGCATCGGACGGTGAAGCTGCTCGCCCAGGTGACCCAGCAGGTGGCGATCGTGCAGTACCCGACGTTGAGCCATGCGACTGTGCGCCACGTCGAGATCGTGGCGCTGTCCACTCAGCGGGTTCTCTTGATCTTGATCACCTCGACGGGCCGAATCGAACAACGACAACTCGAGCTACCGGAACATGATGACGAGACGCTGGCCGAACTTCGGGCGCATCTGAACGCGGCCGCCGTCGGGAATTCCGCATCGCAGGCCGGTGTTCGGCTGAGCAAGGTCTTGGAGTCACTGCCGCCGTCGCTTCACGTGATCGGCCAAGCGGCGGTGGCCACACTGCTGGAGATGCTGAGCAGTGAGGCGTCGGGCCGGGTCGTGATAGGTGGAATGCCGAACCTCACCCGCTACGGGGCCGAATTCGAGACGACCGTCAAACCGGTCCTCGAGGCGCTGGAGGAGCAGGTGGTGTTGTTGAAGCTGCTGGGCGAGGCGACGACGCCTGATTCCGTCACGGTGCGGATTGGCCAGGAGAACCCGTACAAGGAACTACAGTCGACCTCGGTGGTTTCCAGTGGTTACGGCAGTGCGGTCGACACGCTGGCGACCCTTGGGGTGGTCGGTCCCACTCGGATGGACTATCCGTCGACGATGGCATCGGTCCGCGCGGTAGCGCGCTATGTGGGCCGTTTCCTCTCCGAAGGATGAACAGAAACGCTATGAGTGCGGACTACTACGACATCCTCGGCGTGTCACGTGACGCGACACCCGAGCAGATCAAGAAGGCCTATCGGCAGCTGGCGATGAAGCTGCACCCCGACGTGGCGACCGAGCCGGACGCAGCAGATCGCTTCAAGCGGGTTGCCGAGGCGTACGAGGTGCTGCAGGACCCGAAGAAGCGCGATATCTACGATCGGGGTGGTGACCCGCTCGGCGGCGGCTTGGGCGGCTTCAATGGCGGCTTCGGCACCGGAGGTTTCGACTTCACCAATCTTATGGACGCCATGTTCGGCGGTCAGACGACCTCTCGTGGTCCCCGATCCCGAGTCCGCCGCGGCCAGGACGCGCTGATCCGGCTGGATCTGGAACTTGCGGAGGCAGCCTTCGGCACGACCAAGCCGGTTCGGCTGGATACGGCCATCCTGTGCCCCCGGTGCAACGGCTCCGGTGCCTCGGAAGGAGCGGCGCCGGTTCGCTGCCAGACCTGCCACGGGCAGGGCGATGTCACGCATGTCCAGCGTTCCTTTATCGGCGATATCCGGACCACACAACCGTGTCCAACGTGTCGCGGGTATGGGACCGTCATTCAGTACCCGTGCGTCGAGTGTTCCGGCGATGGGCGGGTGCGCTCCACCCGGACGATCAACGTCAAAATTCCTCCGGGCGTCAGCAGCGGCAACCGGATTCATCTTGCAGCCCAGGGCGAAGTGGGACCCGGCGGCGGACCGGCTGGCGACCTCTACGTTGAGCTTTACGTCGCGCCGCATGAGATCTTTCGGCGTGACGGCGACGACCTCGAGGTCGTCGTCCGGATCCCGATGACCGCAGCCGCGCTGGGCACCGAGGTTTTGGTCGCGACGCTCGAGGCCGACCTAGAGCATGCGCCGGAGAACACCAAGACCGTCCGAGTCACCGTTCCCGCCGGCACGCAGTCAGGTACCCGGATCGCCATCGACGGCAAGGGTGTCCCCCTGCTACGTGCAAACGGCCGCGGGCAGATGGGCGTCACCCTGCTCGTCCAGACGCCCACCAGGATCGATGACGACCAGCGTGAACTGCTTCGCCAGCTCGCCGAGTTGCGGGACGAAACCAGGCCGGAGGTCACGGTTCAAAAGCACGGTCGCGGCGTATTCGGCCGGCTGCGGGATGCGTTCGCCGGTCAATAGACGCGTGACCAACGCTCCGCTATTCCTGTCGGACACCCTCACTGAGCCGCTGCCGCAGGTGGGTGCACAGGTGCGGCTTGATGGCGAAGAGGGACGGCATGCTGCGCTGGTGCGACGGATTCAGCTCGGCGAAACGGTCGTAATCGGAAATGGCCGGGGACAGGCGGTGCGCGGGTCGGTGGCGGCTGTGTCCAAGACATCGCTTGCAGTGATTGTCGAGGAGCAGCTGTTCACTCCGGAGCCGGCGCGTCGCTATGTTGCTGTCCAGGCGCTGGCCAAAGGGGATCGAGGCCAACTTGCGGTGGAGATGCTGACCGAGACTGGCGTCGCCGAAATCGTTCCCTGGCAAGCAGAGCGGTCAATTGTCCGCTGGTCGAGCGAGCGAGGCGACAAAGGCCTGGCGCGCTGGAGAGCTACGGTCCGAGAGGCGGCGAAACAGTCCCGGCGGTTGAGCGTCCCAGTAGTGCGCGAAGTAGTAAGGATGAGGCAACTGGTTGACGCCATTCGGAATGTTGATCTTGCATTGATTCTGCACGAGGACGCTTCCGAACCGCTGTCAGGAATCGAACTTCCAGAACGTGGAACAGTGATGATCATCATCGGCCCAGAGGGCGGGATTGCGCCGGCCGAGCTGGCTGATCTTACGACCGCCGGTGCCCGTCCGGTTCAGATCAGCGATGGCATCCTCCGCACCTCGACAGCCGGTGTAGTTGCTCTCGCCACCCTGATGTCGCGATGACCACGCTGTCCGGCTCGGGGGCCTTCGGTTTCCCATGTTTACGTGGGAAACAGGCACTTTACCCAGGAAACTTCATGGGTAAAGTGCAAGTTTTCCGGGTGAAGCTCGCGGGCTCGTACGTGGCGGCAGCCGGGATGGTCCGGTGAGCTTGCCGCCCCGTTTTGGGTTCGAGCCGGTTACTTCGTTGCCGGGCAGGCTGGGCCGTACGGGAGTTATCACAACGCCTCATGGGCTGATCCGGACGCCAGCATTCATCGCCGTCGGCACGAAGGCCACCGTCAAGGCGGTGCTGCCGGAAAGCATGGCCGAGCTGGGAGCCCAGGCGCTGCTGACCAACGCCTACCACCTCTACCTCCAGCCCGGTTCGGAAATTATCGACGCGGCTGGCGGTGTAGGGGCATTCATGAACTGGCCAGGCCCCACCTTCTCCGATAGCGGCGGATTCCAAGTGATGAGCCTCGGAGTCGGATTCAAGAAGATGCTTGCGATGAATACCGCCGGCCTGGAGGACGACGACGTGATCGCCGAAGGCAAGAGCCGGCTCGCCCGGGTCGACGATGACGGCGTCACTTTTACCTCACATCTCGACGGTTCATCGCATCGGTTCACTCCTGAGGTGTCGATGCAGATTCAGCATCAGCTCGGCGCCGACATCATGTTTGCCTTCGACGAATGCACGACCTTGATGAACACCCGCACCTATCAGGAGCAGTCAGTCGTACGCACGCAACGCTGGGCGGAGCGCTGCCTTGTCGAGCACCTTCGGCAGACCGAACTGCGCGGCGACCGGCCGTACCAGGCGCTGTTCGCGGTTGTGCAGGGAGCGCAGTACGAGGATCTGCGTCGAGCCGCCGCGCGCGAGTTGCGGGCCTTGATCATCGAGGGCGGCGGCTTCGACGGCTATGGCATCGGTGGAGCGTTGGAGAAGGACAATCTGGGCACCATCATCGGCTGGGTCAACTCCGAGCTGCCAGAGAGCAAGCCGCGGCACCTGCTCGGCATTTCCGAGCCCAATGACTTCTTCACGGCCGTCGAAAGCGGCGCAGACACGTTCGACTGTGTTTCACCCTCGCGAGTGGCCCGCAACGCGGCTGTCTACACCCAAACAGGGCGGTTCAACGTCACCTCAGCCAGCTCGCGTCGAAGCTTCGTGCCGATCGACACCGACTGCGACTGTTACACCTGCCTGCACTACACCAGGGCCTATCTCCATCACCTGTTCAAGGCCAAGGAGATGCTTGCCTCGACGCTTTGCACCATTCATAACGAGCGGTTCATCGTCCGGCTGGTCGACGACATTCGTGCCAGCATCGACGATGGGACGTTCGACGACTTCAAGATCAACTTCTTGCGGCGGTATTACGGCTCCTGAAGAGGTCCACCACGGGGATCGCCGCTTTACGACAACGTCGGACCCCGCTCGGTGAAGATCGTCAACTGCACATCGGCGGGGCCGCGGAGTCGAGCACTGAGCGAATCCCATGGAGTGTGAACCGGGGGAGCGATCAGCTCAGCTCCCGCAGCGACCAACTTGTCGGTCACCGCCGCGGAATCCCCGACTTCGAAGGCGACGCGGTGATTGGGGCTCAGCCCCGTACGGCCCACCTCGACGGAGTCGATGTAGTCGATCTGAGCAGCGTTGGATAGTTCCAGGGTCGCTCGGCCCGCGTCCAAGATCATCACCCGCGCACCGTCAGTTTCGTACGACTCCTCCTGACCGAGACCCAGCGCGTCCCGGTAGAACCGTACGGCCTGGTCGTACGGCTCCGCGGGTACGACAAGCCGCATCTGACGCACCTGCGGCGCGCCAGGCGCCCGGGCTGCGTAGCTGGGCTCTCGCTTCTTGATCGCCCGAATGATCGCGTAGGTCACCGGCAGGAAGATCACCTCAACCATGACCTTGTAGACATAGCCGGTCACCGTATAGCTGATCAGACTGGCCCAGGTGGGAAAGACGCCCACGAAGGCGATGATGCAGAACAAGGCAGTGTCAGCGAACTCGCCCACCACCGTTGAGCCGACCAGCCGTGCCCACATCCGGCCCTCTAGAGTCCGGCCCTTGATCTTCACCAGCACCCAGGCATTGAGGAACTGGCCCGCAAGGTATCCGCACAGGCTGGCGATCACG
>JBKPML010000153.1:0-11385 GCA_046732135.1 Actinomycetota bacterium | reverse complement strand
GAACGGCACTGGATCTTCTACGCCGTCGGCCGTCAGACGGTCACCGAGAGCGAGCGCAGGATCGCCGAACGGTGACCCAGGGGGCCACGGCCGAGGCCCGGCCCGTGTCTCGTAGGAGCGCACACAGATCGAGCTTTGACGAGCTTACATCTTCGCCCCGGCGAACATCGGGAACCCCCGGGAGGGCAGGTTGAGCACCTGTTTTGGCCCGATAACTGGCTCAGCGGCCCGGCGCGGTCGGAAGTTTATGGTGTATACGTGCCCGATAAAATGTTCCGTTTTGCGGCCGGTTCTCCCTCAGAGCCCTTCTCGGCGGTGTGACGACTGGTCGGGGGTAAGGACCCTTACTTGGGCTGCTACCGGCAGGGAATGGCCATTTTGAAGATCAGCATCCATCCGAACGACACGCTATTCGGCCTTACGGCTCAGTCCGGGGCCAAATTCGAGAGCGGCTCACGCATTGACAAGGCGTGGCCGAGACCGCCGGAGTTCCACCCCGGCTGGACGCTAGGCCCATCCGTCCTCGTGCCGCGCACCTCGATCGGCGCGCGTGCTCTGCTGGAGGACTTGCGCCCGCCCACCGCCTGGGTCCCAGCGCCCGAGGAGGGTGAGGTGGTCTATTTCCGTGTTGTCCTTGAAACGCCAGGCGGTGCCCCAGACGGGGCGATCATGGAGCCGGGCCAAGTGGCATTGGGGTCTGTCAAAGAACGCCGTCTTGGCGGCGACGTCTACGTGATCACCGGGCGACGTGCCATGACGGACGAGTTCCGGTTCGAGTGTGAACGCATTCTTGCAGATCCCGCGAACCAGGTGGAACTGCGCCCAATTCCGGACCCGCCAACCGGGTCATTCCTTTGGGTTAATCGTGATGACATTCAGCCGCAGGTTATAGATTTACCGATGCCGATCCGGTAGCCGTTTTGAGGTAGCCGCCGCTTCTCGGCTTGGGCGGTAATCACCTTCACCGCCTGCGAGATCCTACAAAGTCGGGCAAGCCGGTTCAATCCACCGAGCAGCAGGCGACCCGGCAGCGCGCCCAAGGACCCGAAGAGTTAGCCTGGTCAAGGCCCGACCTCCGTGCGCGTCAATCCCGGGTAGACGGAGGCCGGGTCCTTTTATAGGCGGACCTTGTTTGCGAGACACCCTGGCCGGGAACGACCCAGGAGGCCCACGGGTCCATCTGGGCGCCCAACGGCGCACGCCGAGGCCCAGATAGCCGGGGCTACCGCGGCGAGCCCGGCGCTCAGTGGGCAGCCCAGATTTCCCGATGTCGGGAGCGAGGCTTGCTGCTTGGGAGATCGATCTCGCTCACCCAGGCGGCGAAGATGATGGCGGTGACCGCCATCCACGTCACGGCGGAAACCACCTACCCGGATTCCTCCTCCGGCGCCGCTGGTCGAGCGTCGTCCCGCAGAAGAACCGGAGCAGCTCGTCCACCGAGCCGGTGAGAACGTCAACCGTTTAGCCCTCACACCGGCGGTGAATGGTCTACCGTTGGGCCAGCAATATCGGACGTGACTTCGGGGGGCATTCATGATCAAGAAACTGGCCGGCACTTTGGTTACCGCAGGTGTTCTGCTTACCTTTGGGGCGCCCGGAGCGCAAGCTGCTCCGCCGGAGCCGTTCACCATCAGCGAAAACGTCAACTTCAATACCGGCGAAGTCAGCTTTACTGCCACCGGCGCTCTGTGTCCGTCGGGCACATTCGTGAACACGCGCGAGACCTTCGGAGGATCAGAGAGCGCTTCTAGGTTCAATGTCTTGATTCGTGTCACCTATATCTGCGACAACGGCGACACCTTCTTTGCCCAGAAGCACGTCCACACTGTGATCAACGAAGACGGATCGGACATGAACACTGGACCGATCACCCTCAAGGGCGGCACCGGCCCGTTCACGCGGCTCAGCGGCCATGGTGTAGACATCGGATCGAGCGCAGCTGGCATCGGGGTCCGCGAAATCACAGGCGTGCTCAAGCTCAAGTAGCGGTTGCGTGGTGGTGTGCCGAGCACTTACCCTGTGTTTCCGGTGACCGTACGGCAGGGCCGGGAAATACGTCCTGCGAGACGCGCCGTTCGTGATCGCGGTCGGCGTGCACGACCCCGTCTGCTCGGTCGACCGCAAGAAGCGATATATGGGAGCGCCAGGTGTCACCATCAACCCGGCCGACTGGTCCGTGACGGGAACCGCTCCCGACGGGTTCTTCTCGCCCTCCAGCCAATTCCCGCAGGGAAAGAACCGGCGCGTCGCGGACGTGTACCTGCTGCTCCCGTGGCGCCCATTGGGAACCTGAGGCCGCGCGCTTCTTGAGGATGCGGAATCCGTTCGCTGACAGGCTCGCTCGAAGACGACGTTCTGCCTGTCGCGGCGATGCGGTTATTGGCGTGCTGTTGGGGGGCTGGGGGCATCCGCTCGGGACTTCCCGTCGCACTGACAGCGCCGGAGGCCATCTGGGGGTTCTCGCTCAGTGTTTGGCTCCTCGCCAAGGGCTTTCGGCCCTCGCCGATCCTCACAGGCCCGCCGGTAACCCCGGGCAAGACAAGCTAACCGCCGTCTCCGCTGCGACCAGTCCGGAAGTCGCTGCGCTGACTACTTTGAGTTGCCCGGTGGTCCATCCGTGGTGATGACGATCTTGCCACGCGTGTAGCCGTCGATTAGGCCGGCGATCGCTCCGGTGCTGTCGACCAACGTCGGCGAGCCGGTCACCCTCGCCGTCGAGGTCCGCCGGACGGTCTCTCAAGGGCGGCGCCCGTGGCCCAGATCGACGCCAAGGACAAGGCTCAGCGGGTCGGGGGCTGCTTGCGATTGGTGGGGGGGCGCGCATCATCGAAAAGTCCGGTGTCGTAGGCAAGCACGACCGCCTGAACGCGGTCGCGGAGATTGAGCTTTTGCAGGATGTGGGTGATGTGGGTTTTGACGGTCGTCTCGCTGATGTAGAGCTCCCGCGCGATCTCGGGGTTGGAGAGTCCGCGGGCGACCAGCCGAAACACGTCGAGCTCGCGGTCGGTCAGCTCGTCCAATCCTCGTGGCGGCGCAGCACGCGGAATGTGCGTGAACTGTGCGATCACCCGTTTGGTGATGGCAGGCGACAGCAGCGCATCGCCGGCTGCAACGACGCGGATGGCGGTGAGGAGTTGTTCAGGTGGGTCGTCCTTGAGCACGAAGCCGCTGGCGCCGGCCCGAAGCGCCTCGTAGACGTATTCGTCCAGGTCGAAGGTCGTCAAGATCAAGATTTTGGCGGCTTGATCTGTGGCGAGGATTCGTCGCGTCGCCTGCAGCCCATCAAGCTCAGGCATGCGGATGTCCATCAGGACGACGCCAGGGTGGAATAGGGCGGTCTGATGGATCGCCTCGAGCCCGTTGCTCGCTTCGGCGACCACCTCGATGTCGGGCTCGTTGGCGAGCAGCATGCGAAAACCGGCCCGCACCATCGACTGATCGTCGGTGACCAGGACGCGGATGCTCATGGGGTGTCTTCGCGGATGGGGAGCCGGGCGCTGAGCAGGAAGCCGCCTGATGGCGCTGGACCGGCGTTCATCTCACCCCCATAGATCTTGACGCGTTCTCGGATGCCCACGAGCCCGTGACCGAGCCCGTCGCTGCTGCCTGTGCCGACGCCATCATCGCGTACTTCGATCTTGAGCTGGCCCGGCGCATAGTCAACCGTCACGTCCGCCTGGCTCGCGCGCGCATGCTTCAACGCGTTGGTCAGGCCTTCCTGGGCGATTCGATAAGCGGAGAGGTCGATCGCCCGCGGTAGCGGTGATGGTTGGCCGTCGACATGCAGCGCTACCGGCAAGCCGGCACGCCCGATCTGCTCGGCCAACGATTTGAGGTTCTCCAGACCGGGCTGGGGCATGAGTTCGGCTTCGTCCCCGTCGGGGCGCATCGCAGCCAGCAGACGGCGCATCTCGGTCAGTGATACGCGGCCGACCCGCTCGACGCCTTGCAGTGCCTTCCGGTCCTCGGTGAGCGCATCCGGCAGTCCATGCCGAACCGCGCCGACCTGAAGCACCATCACGCTGACGGCGTGGGCGACGATGTCGTGCAGCTCGCGCGCGATCCGCGCCCGCTCCTCCGCCACGGCTATGCGCGCCGCTGCATCCCGTTGGCGTTCGGCCTGGGTCGCACGTGCGTCTGCCGCTTCAGCCTGCTCGGAACGCTCGCGAAGGGCATACCCTCCGAGCCAGCCGATCCCGAACAGCAGGGGGATGAAGATCAGCTCACTGGTCGAATGCGCGGGTTTGTTGTAGACGATGATTGCCGCCCCGCCAATCACAATGCCGAGCCCTGCCCAAGCTCGCGAGGCGTCGCGCAGGTTTCCGAGGAGGAACGAGGCGGCCATCCCGAGGACCATGACCGTGGTCAGGTATGGGATCAGGCGCCCGGCGACGAACGACAGCCCCAAGGCGAGCAGCCAGTACACGGCCGGAGCCGCGAATGGGAACCGCCGCCGCACGAAGAGCGGCAGCACCATGATCACGACCGCCGGTACGGCAAACCACAGCGTCAGGTGCGCCGCCTGCGACGTGCTGCGTTTGAGGGCGAGTTCGAACACGGCTCCAATCGTCATGAGCACGATCAGCGCATCGAGACCGTGCCTGCGCACGAGCAACCAGAGGCGCCTCACGCCGTGAAGGTACTCCACGCCCTTGCTCGCCGCCTCCTACTTGAGAAGGACTCGAAGATCGTCGGCTGGGAGGAGGACAAATCGGGCCTTGGGAGGACGCGGTTGCGTGCCCACCATTCGTAGCGTCGAGGCATCGACCGACGAGGAATGGAGCACCTCATGGAGGTCTCGACGACCCGAATTCCTATGGACTTGTCATGACATCGACGCCATCGACTGCCCGGTCTTCCACCGAGTACAGCTGGCTGCGGCGGTTCGCAGCACGGCGGCCGCTCACCGCCTTCCTCGTTCTCGGCATGTCCCTCGGCTACACCTTGGCGTTCGTCTGGGGCCTGGCGTACAACGACGTGATCCCGGGCGGAGGGCTCGCGGACGCGCTGCACATCGCGCCCGACGAACTTGTCGGCGCCGCGACCCTGATCGGTCTCTTCCCCGCCGCCCTGTTCGTGACATGGGCCAGCGACGGCCGTGCCGGGGTACGGATCCTCCTGCGCCGTGCCGCCCACTGGCGGGTCAGCCCTTGGTGGTGGTTGACAGTCCTTTTCGGGCTGCCCGTCCTCACCGTCGGTCTGGCCCTGCTGCTGGGCGACGACCTCCGCTCGGTCGACATCTCCTCGCTGATGATCAGCCAGCTCTCGTTGCTGCTCATTAACTTCATCGTCACCAACCTGTGGGAGGAGACAGCCTGGACTGGGGTGTTTCAAACCCGGCTCGAGGAGCGCTACAGCTGGCTCGTCTCCGCGGTGCTTACCGCAGTTCCGTTCGCGGCGATGCACCTCCCGCTGCAGTTCTTCCTAGACCAACCGGTGACCCTCGGCTCGCTGGTGGCCGCCTTCGGTGTCTACCTCCTGCTCGGCCTCCTGGTCCGGCCCATGTTTGCCGTGTTCCGTCGCGGAACCGGCGACAGCCTTCTCCTCGTCGCTCTGCTGCACAGCGTGTTCAACCGGACCAACAACCAAAACGGCATCGCCGCGACGCTGCTGGAGGGCGACGCTCGCCAGCTCACGATGTTGATCGCCGTGGTCGTCCTCACCGTGGTTACCGCAGTGGTCATTCGATCACGACTGAGCCGCCAGTACGGGGCAGAACTGGCCGAGCGGTGGAGAAGCACACAGGTCTGACCAACTAGTCCCGAACCGTGGCGCATGAGGACTTGGGTTCGGATGACCGATTGTCGAGACACAGGTAGGAGGAAAAAGATGGAAAACATTGCGCAAGCAGATGCAGCCGCTGAGACGGGGCAACAGTATTCACTCACCAAAATCCTGGGCATCTGGGCCCTTGCCGCCATCCCAATGGGGATCCTGAGTTGGGTCGTATTCCCCGCTGTGTCGCCCGATGTCGGCTCCGATCCGCTTGGAGCGGGTGTCACCCGAATTGTGCTGCTCACCGTTGGCTTGATCTGGTTGTTTGTCCTTTCCATGCTCATCGTCCGGCAGGAAGAGGGCGATCTCCGTTGGGCGACGGTCAAGCGCAGGCTCCGCCTCAACACGCCGCGCGATCCTCAAACCGGTGAAACTCGCCGCAGATTATGGCTGTGGGTGATTCCGTTCCTCATTGCTGTCACCGTGTATGAGATTGCACTAAAGCCATACGTAGACGATCTATGGGTGTCGATCTTGCCCTTTCTTGCCGAGCCTGCCGGCTATAGCGTGGCTGCCGTCTTTGAATCGCAAGAAATCCTGGATCGGCTGGTGGGCGCCTGGTGGTTCCTTGGCTTGTATGTAGTCAACGCGGTCTTCAATACGATTTTGGGAGAGGAGTTCCTATTTCGGGGAGTGTTGCTTCCCAAAATGGAGGGAGTATTTGGCAGGTGGAGCTGGGTAGCAAACGGTGTGCTCCATGGCTGCTACCATTTCCACCAGCCCTGGGGCATCCTGGCGTCCGTCATTAGCGGTATCTTCCTGTACGCATTTCCGAGCTGGCGCTTCCGCAGCACCTGGATGGGCATCATCGTCCACTCTGCACAAAGTGTGTACTTTTCTTTCTTGATCCTTGGGATCGTGTTGGGTCTGGCATAGGCCTAGTACGACCTAGGGCCCGCGGTCCGCTCAGTTACGATCGGCGAAATAGTCGTTGGCGACGGCTACTGGCGATCTCCCGACCATCAAGCCCGGATTCGTTTACGAGGTGCTCATGTCAGATCGCGATACGTGGCCCAATCAAGACATCGGGCCCAATGCCGATACGAGCCAGAGGGCGTCAGGCAACTGGATAGCCCGACACGACTTGTTGCTGTACTTCATCTTGGCCTATGTCCTGTCATGGGCAATCTGGCCCTTGGTGCTCGTCAATCCCGAGAGCAGCCCGCTGGTGCCGTTCGGGCCGCTGCTTGCGGCCGTGATTGTTGCTCTGCTGGCCGGTGGGTGGAGACAGTTGCGTGCCTTGCTCAGCCAGCTGCTTCGCTGGCGCGTGCATCCAATCTGGTATGTCATTGTCCTGCTGGGGCCCTTTGCTCTCGCTGCTGTCGCGGCTGCCCTCACGGTCACAACTGGGGCACCAGCGCCGAACATCGACGCCTACACAGACTGGCTGGGCATCGCTGGAGCTCTGGTCTCAACGATCATCATCGTTGGACTGTTCGAGGAGGTGGGCTGGCGCGGTTTCGCGCTTCCCAGGTTGCAACATCGTCTCGACGCCCTCTGGGCGGCACTGGTGCTCGGCGTGATCTGGGCTACCTGGCATCTGCCCGAGCTGATCTCTGACCCTGGTCAGCGGCCTCCGCTCCAATTCTTCGTATGGATTCTGGCCCAATCCGTGATCTTGGCGTGGCTCTACAACAGCACCAACGGCAGCCTGCCTATCGTGATCATTTGCCATGCCGCCATCAACACGGCGGGCCGGTTCACGTTGCCCGAGTTCACAGGCCAGAGCTACCAGGTCGCGTGGTGGTTCATGGCTGGGCTCTACATTGTGACCGCGGTCATCGTGACACTCCTTGGAGGCACAAAACGGCTAGCCACAAGCATTCCTCGACGCTCTACCGGAGAGCGTGACGACACTGGCGAACGGTGAGGTGGGTGGATTCGGGTCAGAACGTCCACCGGGCGCAATTACCAGCACGGCTACGGGTAAGCCTGCGGCCACAGGCACGCAGAGGTTGTCAAAGACCGAACACTCATCTGAGACGGCCGAAGCCAAGTTACAAGCGGGCATGCACCCGGACCCGCCCACTCGTATCGATGGTCTCCTTGATCCAGTAGGCAGCTCCCGACTGAGACCACATTTGAACACTCAGCGCTCGTCTCGGATGCGAGCGTAACAGTGGCCCTGCAGCCCCGACCGGCTCCAGCCCATCGCCTGCCGCACCTACAGGCACCGCTCGAACCGCATGCAGAGAGCAGCATCGGGTCCCGATCGGCTCAGTCCAGATGCTCCCGCTGCGTGGCACTCACACGCTCTGAAGTTCACCGAAAAGCCTCGGACGCTCGTGCGCGCGGGTGGTGAGGTCATCACCTTCAGACCCGCGCCACCATCTACCGCCCTCCCGGCGAGTGGCATCGCCGAGCCGCCATCGGGCCCGGCCGCCTGTCTGGAGGAAGCTGATCGCCGAAGAGGAAGGCTGGAACCGGCTGAGGTCAGAACATTTGGCCGAGCAGCTTGCCGACAGGGTGCCCCGAAAAGATCAGTGTCAGCAAGGCCTCCACCGCGACTTCAAAATCGCAGGCGCTCCTCACATGACTCCCTACATGGCCTACCGGCCCCAATTGTTGGTTACGGCGGCGCACTAACAACGCCATCATAAGTGCGCTTTTCACTGACAATATCGTCACGCGGCCTCACTGATGATCATGGTCCGCTTCTAATCTGTCGCCCGTAGGATCGAGTCCTACCGAGGGCGCAAACGTGGCTCTAACCAAACGGCGTTGTCGGGGGAGTGGAGGCATCACCAGACATGGACGTTTCTGAAGAGTGCGCCTTAGCGCGGTGGTGCGTGAGGAGCTGGTGTTGCGCAACGTGGCGGCGCTGGTGAAGGTTTCGACACCGCGGGCGCGCCGGACACCACCGGTCTGGACGTCGACCAGTCACGCCAGTTCCTTGAGAAGGCGCGCATGCTACCCGTACGACGCCGCCTACGTGCTCATGCTGGTGATAGGCCTTCGGCGGGCCAAGGTCTAGTACTCGCCTGGGATCGGAACTCAATGTCTAGCTGAACCTCCTTTTGGTGGCCACCTGCTGGCGCAGTGGCCAAATTAGGAGTCGGACCTAGATGCCACTGCGTGCAGCTAGTGATTAGGTGTGACGGTGAGCAGTGATCGCATCATCGCTGTGACTGGAGCCACCGGCCGTCAAGGCGGTGCCGTCGCTCGGCACCTTCTGGCAGGCGGCTGGCAGGTCCGGGCGCTGACCCGGACGCCGGAAAATGAGCCGGCTCGAAAACTTGCCGCACTCGGAGCAGAAGTCCTTAGAGCGGACATGGCTGACCCCCGCACGCTCACCGACGCATTCCGTGACGTGTACGGGGTGTACAGCGTGCAGAACACGATGATCAGCGGCGCTGAGGCTGAAATTCGGCAGGGCGAGAACGTTGCTAACGCTGCGAAGGAAGCCAGCGTTCACCATGTCGTGTACGGCTCTGCGGGATTGGGGGTGCCGGGCACGGGTGTGCCGTCGTGGGAGTCGAAGCTGGCGGTAGAGGCGTACATGAACGAATTGGGCCTGCCGCTTACCGTCTTACGTCCCATGGCATTCATGGAGTTGATGACCGACAAGGAGTTCTTTCCTCCGGTCTCGGCGTGGTATCTCATGCCGAAGCTAATGGGTGCTCAGCGACGGATCCCCTGGATCTGTGTCGATGACCTCGGGGCCATCGCAACACTCGCATTTGCCGATCCCGACCGGTTCATCGGCGCAGGACTGAAGCTCGCCGCTGACATCTGTTCGATTGCCGAGTGCCGCGAGATGTGGAGAGAAATCATGGGCCGAGTGCCACGGCGGTTCCCCATGCCGGTATGGCTGTTCAAGCGCTTCGTCGGCACGGACTTAATCACAATGTGGCGCTGGCTGCGTACCGGACAAGTCGATGCGGACCCCTTGGAAACTCACGAGATCTTGCCCGCAGCATTAACAGTACAAAAGTGGATGATGTCGCGCCGAACACAGGCGAAGCAACAGGCGCGCTGATCATGTTCAGCGCTCACGGTTGCCCATCGAGCTTACGGTTGTCCATCGACTTTCCTCCTTTTTCGACACCACGTTCGGAGCGTTAGCATGCCGTCGAGATCATCGCCCGGCGTGGTGGCTGCTTTGGCCGCGGATGCAAGCAAGGTTGCGTCCGAACCGACGCCAACGAACGTGAACCCCTGCTCGAGGCAGGCGGCGGCATGCTCGGGGTTGCGGGCAGGATGTCGGCGATGCCGGCGTCACCCGGTGGCTTCGACCACGCGGGCGGCCGCCGAGCGGAACGTGGTTGTGGTGCTGCCAGACTCAGGACCCAGGGACTTCATGTCCAGGTATGCGAGGGCGGAAAGCCTATGTCTGCTGACGATCGAGCGCTCAGGGACGTAGTGGACGCCGCTTGGGTGTTGGGCGCGGTGACTCGGTGCCTGCTCACCGAGGACCCGGCATCGGCGGTGGCGCGGCGATTGATGCCGCTGCGCAAGACGTCATGGACGCAGTCGGAGTCCGAATCAGTCCAGGGCGGGAGAGGGTCATTCTTGTCGCGGCTTGCGCTCCGAGCTCGGCCAGATTCTCATGGTCGCGGATGCTTCGACGGCCCAACTGGGGCGACCTCGACGACGCCACATTGGTGTCGAAAGGCCGATCCTCTGGAGGGCTGTGGTCAATCCTCGCCGCAGCCGATGGTCCAGCGCCCACCGCGCTCCTGAACCGGCTCGGTGCACCGGACGCGGTGTCCCTCGACGTTGGTGTTGGAATGGGCGACATTTGCGTGGCCCTGTGCCGGACCTTCCCGCAACTGCCGTTGCGTCGGGCTCGACATCTTGCCGCGGGCGCTTCGGCTGGCCGACTCAGAGCTGACGGCCGCCGGTGTGCGCCACCGCGTTGAGCTGCGGGAGCAGGATGTTCAAGACCTTTCCGATTCGGAGGCATTCGACGTCGCCTGGCTGCCGCTACCACTGCGGCCTGAGGACGTTGCCCGCACGGCCATTCCGGTGTGACAAGTGCGTTGCGCACCGACGGCTGGCTGGTCGTCGCCGCGAACCTCCCGACCCCAACCCGAACCCCTTGGAGGAAGCGTTGGAGGGTTTACGCGCCCTCACGGTGGATGGATGTCGAGCACCGCGCGACGAAGTTTGAGCCTGGGCTAGACGCCGCCGGTGTTGTCGACGTCCAAGAGATCGCTATGCCACCTGAAGCACGCGTGATTATCACCGGCCGCACGTCTCGAATCGAGTAGGCCTCCACTGTCTGTACCGCGCGGACACGTGGCCATCCCCCGCCGCCCGGCATTCAGAGCCGACGCTGTGCCTGTGCTGCGACATCCGTGTGGATAACGGCCGCCCGATTCCGGTGACTATTGCCTGTCAGACAGCGGTGTGGCCCTCTTGACAATTTCGCCACTCAAGGTGAATCCTCTAATTGTGTTAGCTTCTCCTAAGCGCGATCGGGTCGCCGAACGCCGTGAGGCGACCCGGGTGGAGATTCTCAACGCCGCTTGGGAGCTCGCACAGGAGAAGGGTCTGGCCGAATTCACCCTGCGTGACCTTGCGGAAAGGGTGGGCATGCGAGCACCTGTCTCTTATACACATCTGACGCTGCCGACGAATGTCCAGCAGTGTAGATCTCGGTGGTCG
>JBKPML010000152.1:0-20758 GCA_046732135.1 Actinomycetota bacterium | reverse complement strand
CTTCTCACTGAGTGTCTTGCCCATTGCGGTGTCTAACTCCCCTTCGAGACTTGCATTCCAACATTCGAGACGGCAGTATCAGGACATGGACAACTCTAGCGGTGTCGGCGTCCTGGACAAAGCCGCCCTCGTGTTGAGCGCCTTGGAGACTGGACCGACCACTCTTGCGGGCCTGGTCACGGCGACCGGTTTGGCCCGACCAACGGCTCACCGGCTGGCGGTTGCACTTGAGCATCATCGTCTCGTCTCCCGTGATCTCCAAGGCAGATTTATCCTCGGGCCGCGGCTCGGTGAGCTTGCTTCGGCGGCAGGTGAGGACCGGCTGCTGGCGACCGCTGGGCCCGTACTCGCGCGATTGCGCGACATCACCGGCGAGTCGGCTCAGATGTTCCGGCGACAGGGCGACTACCGGGTCTGTGTCGCCGCGGCGGAGCGGGCGTCTGGGCTCCGGGACAGTGTTCCGGTCGGCACTCAGCTCACAATGAACGCCGGCTCGGCGGCGCAGGTGTTGCTCGCCTGGGAGGAGCCAGATCGGATGCAACGGGGGCTGCGCGGCAGCCGATACTCCGCGGTAGCGCTGGCCGCCGTACGACGCCGTGGCTGGGCCCATTCGGTTGGTGAGCGAGAGCCGGGCGTCGCTTCGGTTTCGGCACCCGTACGTTCGCCGTCCGGCAAGGTGATCGCCGCGGTCAGCGTCTCAGGACCGATCGAGCGCCTGTCCCGGCAACCGGGTCGGCTGCATGCGCCGGCCGTCATAGCCGCAGCGGAAAGACTTAGCGAGGTGCTCCGGCGCAGCGGCGGGGAGTGATCACTGGGAGCCGAGCTGGACCGAATAGCATCAGGTGTGAGTTTCGAACCGCTTCCTGAACCCCCGGCGGAGGTCCGGCATCGGGCCGCCCGCGCTAGTGATTCCCTACGGGAATGGCGTGAGCAGCGTGCTCGCAAGATGGGCTACTTGGCCACCGTGGTGCCGTACACGGGCTACGGCTCGACGAGTTGGATCCGAGTTCTCGGCCGGGTTTTGCTGACCGAGGACATCGCCGAACGCGCCTCGACCCCCAATCCAGAGGGCATTCGCGGCTGGCGCAGTTTCACCAGCGTCCCGGTCGACCATGCCAAGGTCGTCGTCACGATCGGCGACCAGCGGCAGGAGGTGACTACAGATCGCAGCGGACTCATCGATGCGGTGGTGCCAATCGAACTGCCGCCCGGCTGGCACACCATCGGCCTGCAAGCTCTTAACCCCGGCCCGGAACCGACGATCGATCGGCCGCCGAACGAGGCTCAAATCCACGTCGTCGATCCGGAGGCGAGGTTAGGCATCGTCTCCGATGTGGACGACACCGTGATGGTGACGGCGCTCCCCCGTCCCTTGCTCGCCGCTTGGCATGCTTTCGTGCTCAATGAACACTCTCGCCGGCCAACTCCCGGGATGCCGGTGTTCTACGAGAGATTGACACGGGCCTATCCGGATGCGCCCATGCTCTATTTGTCCACGGGAGCTTGGAATGTTGCACCAAGCCTGACCCGCTTCCTGGCCCGGAATCTCTATCCACCGGGCACTCTGTTGCTGACCGACTGGGGCCCGACCGAGGACAGCTGGTTTCGCAGCGGCAGCGAACACAAGAAAAAGAGCCTGGAGCGACTGGCCGAGGAGTTTCCCAAGATCAGGTGGATCTTGATCGGGGATGACGGCCAGCACGACGAGCAGATCTACGGCGAGTTTGTGTCAAGCCATCCCGATCGCGTGGTCGCGGTGTGCATTCGTCAACTCAGTCCAGGCCAAGCCGTGCTGGCTGGCAGCGCCGGCCGAGCGCACGTGGCGCCAATCGGGTCAACAGTGCCCTGGCTGTACGCTCCCGACGGCTCCGTCTTCGTGGAGAAGCTCCACAACCTTGGGCTGCTGATAGAAGAGGAGCGACAGCCCACGGTCGAGTAACGGGCCAGTGCTCGAAAGTAGGGTTATGAGAACGCTGAAACTCTCTACGGTCGCCGCAGTATGCGCGCTCGGCACAGTCATTTCCTTTGTGGCAGGCGGCGCGGCGATGGGTTCCAGCGGTGTCGGAGAGCTGATCCCGGAGACGGGACAACCGGGCCGGGACTGGATCGCGGCCGTGGATGCGGCCGGCGGATTGTTCTTCGTTGGGGCGTGGTTGGTCGTTCTGGTTGGGTTTTTGGGGATCGTTGCGCTGGTGGGTTTCTATGACACCCTTCGAGTGGCTGGCCCGGTGATGATTCTGGCGCCGATTCTCGGCGCCGTCGGGTTGACGCTGGTGACTGTCTCGCATCTGATCCCGATCGCGATGGGCTACGAACTCGTGCCGGCCTACATCGGCGCTGATCGGACAGGACAGGCCACGCTGGCGGCAACGGCCGACACGTTCGCAGCCATCGCGCTTGTGACCAACGCTGCCGGCAACTTCCTCGGCATGGGGGTGGTCGTTCCGCTGTACGCGGTGGCCATCCTGACCACTCGCACGCTGCCGCGGTGGATCGGATGGCTTGGTCTGCTGGTGGGGGCACTCGCCGGCTGGTTGGGGCTACTGAGCCGGGCGTCATCAGTGATCGCGGGTATCTCCACCATCGGCTTTATCGGCTTCTTCGTTTTCTTGCTCAGTATGGGCATCGCCTTGCTGCGGCGGCGCTCAAAAGTCGACGAGGTAACCGAGGCATCACCACAAGAACTGAGCTGACCAAGCGAGAGGCTGTCACTGGAATCGACTGCGCCTTCCAACTACGTGTCTCGCTCAGCGGCGCTGGTTTGAGTTTCCAGGGGTTCCTTTGCTCGGCCGAGTCGTCCTTTGGTGGCGATGATCACGGTCATGGCGGCAACCACGATCACAGCGGTGAAGATCAAGATCCTCGCGATGTTCGACGCCGGCAGAATGTCGTTGGAGAGCTCGTTGATTGCGCCGTCGAAGCTGGCATGGAAGATAGCGACCAGTAGCACGCTGCTCAATGTCACGTTGTAGAACCACACAAACAGGGCGCGGGCAAAGAACAGCGAGACAAACTCGATGACGAAGATAATCGGAGCCGAAATCAGGGCCTCAGCTCCCCAACCTTCTTCGGCGAAATGGTCGGGCATATGCCACACCGCCCACAGCAGCGCCACGTAAAAGGTGAGCTTCATGGGGTGATACCGGTCCTGCCAATGGTGCTGCAGGAATCCGGTGAACCCGATCTCTTCAGCCAGCTGGAACAGCACAAGCTGGAGCAGAAAGGCTGCTACCACTTCGGCCAACTCCCGCGGCCACCCATCGGGAGGTGCCGAGAGTACTTTCGGGCCATAGAAGGCGAGTGAGATGAGTGTTGCTCCCACCGGAACGGTGAAGAGCGCCACGAGATACCAATGCAACCGGACCCGCCAGCGCACACTGCGCCGGGCAAGATCAACAACGCCGTCCCTGCCCGCGAGCGATCCGGTGACCAGGAAGGCGGCGATGCCGACTCCGAGTAGCCCTCCCAAGAATCCGTGTAACGGCAAGTCGAGCGGCAAGACGTCGGCATCCGCAATCGGTCGGATCGCTGCAGTCAGGAAGCCGGCGCCGAGACCGATAATCATGAACACCAGTACGGGATGGCGCCTGGTGAAGTCGGACAGGGCCGCCATCAAGCCATTCTGGCGTCAGCCAGCTGATGAGGGAGTTTCGCCCTAGGCCATGAGTGCGTCTTGATCCTCCTACGGGGGTAGCAGATGATCGCCATATGCTGGGGGATCGGAGAACGCCAGCGCGGCCTCCTCAATCGCCTGATCAGTTGCAGTCAGACGACCCTCGTGTTGCCGGAGATGTTCTTCCCAAGTCGCAACACGGAAGACCTCCACGAATTGGTTCGGTCGTTCGCCGTCTCGATAGAGCTCCCAGCGAGTCGCACCCGTTCGGAGTCGGGACCGGCGAAGTTGCTCCATTGCTACCAGGAAGTCCGCCTGCCGTTCAGAAGCGACGGTGAAGTGCACCGCCACCAGGACCGGTCCAGTGTTGGGTTCGGGATCGAAGGCGAGCTGCGGATCAGTCCAGTAGACGACTGGCTGGGGATCGAGATGACGGGTCTGGGGGACCCGCGAGAACAGGCCGGCGGCAACCCCTGCCAGCAGCACGACCCCAGCTGTCAGTAGGGCCGGCTGCAGCCCGGCCCGGTTGGCCACGAACCCCCAGATCAGCGCGCCGACGGTCTGAGAGCCCATGAAGTTGACCGTGTAGAGGCCCATGCCGCGGGCTCGCACCCACGCCGGCAGCACCAGCTGCGTCTCGGATTGCAGGGTCGAGGTCATCGCCATCCAAGCCACACCACTGACGACCAGCGTCGCCAGTGCGATGGGGAAGCTGGAGACCAAAATGATCACTGCCAGGGTTGCGGCGTACAGCAGACCACCGGCAGTGAGGATGCCGTTCGTCGATACGCCGGTCTTGAGCCGTCCGAGCAGCAGGGCGCCAAGGATTGCACCCGTCCCCAGAGCAGCGAACAATGCGCCGAAGCCATCGGCACCTACCCCCAAGTGCTGGCTTGCGATCACTGGCAGCAGTGCCCACAGGCCCATCGCCGGCGCGACGAAGATGAGAGCCCGCAACAGAATGCGCCGCACGACAGGCTCGTGCCAGACGTAGCGGCCGCCGGCCCGAAGCGCAGGCACAAACCGCTCTCGGCTCGAGGAATCACTCGACCGGCGGCGCCCAAAACATCAGTGCAACTACGAGAAAAACGACAGAGGCCGCGTTCAAGGCAAAGACCACGGGCACACCGCCCAAATGGGCGATGACAACACCAGCCAGGGCCGGCCCAACTGCACGGGACACATTGACGCTGACCAATCCAGACGGGACGCCGCCCGGAGCTGCGTCCTAGGGACAAGCTCCGGGACCGTAGCTCCCCAGGTTGGCAATTGCACCGCTGTGCCGGCGCCGAGCAGGAACGTAAAGGCAATCAGCAAGGCCGGCGGCATTTGCCCGGCGGCGGTGAGTACAGCGAGCAGGATGCCGACAACAAAGAAATAGACCTGGATTGTGAATAACAGCCAGCGTCGGTCGAAGGAGTCCGCCAGTACTCCGCCCCGGCAGTGCGAGCATCATCGCCGGCAGTGTGGTGGCCGCTTGCACCAGCGAGACCAGCGCGACCGCATTGGGCTCGTCCACAAGAAGCCACTGCGCGCCGACGGTCTGCATCCAGGTACCGGTCCAGCTGATCAAGACGCCGATCCAGAGCCAGCGGAAGGCTCGATTTCTGAGTGGCGCAAACGCCGGAGCCTCAGGCGCCACAGTGTTAGAGCCCGATGACGTCACCGACGTGCACGGTCCGGCTGAACACGTAGGAGTGCCAGCCCATGCGCGTGGTAGTGGAAGTCCTTCAGACCGGATCAGCCTCCTTCGGGGTGAAATGTGCTCGAAAGGTGAGGGCTCGTCAACCTCGTTCCGGTTACCACGACATTGACCGTTTTAGCCGGCGTGCCTATAGGCGGGAGTCCCTGCCAGTACCACCCCTCACCGGGGTACCCATTACAACAAGACTCCCAGTATTGAGATAGAAGAAGGTTTCATGAGCGAATGGACGGACACCGAGCTCGACGCCATCGGTGGTGCTGACGAGCTGGAGATCGCTTCCTATAAACAAGACGGGACGTTGCGCCGCTACACAACCATCTGGGTCGTCCGGGTGGGAGACGACCTGTACGTGCGATCCTGGCGAGGACGCTCCGGGCTGTGGTTCCGGCGAGCGCTGCAGCGTCCGGAGGGCCGGATTCGGGCAGGTGGCACCGAGCGCGACGTGACCTTCACTGAGCCGGACGATAGCGTCCACTCAGCGATCCACCAGGCGTACCGCTCCAAGTACGGCCGGTACTCAGAGTCGTACGTCCGACCGATGATCGAGCCGGATGCCACTGCAGCCACGTTCCGTCTCGTACCCCGCTGAGCGGAGCCGCACGGCTGTTAGCGGGGTCGCTACAACTTGGTGCAGGTTCGGGAGCGGTTCTTGCTACCGATGGAGATTTCGTGATTGACGTGGTGGTGGTCGGCGGCGGACCGACCGGCATGATGCTGGCAGCCGAGTTGCGGCTTCACGGCGTATATGTGCTCGTGCTGGAGAAGGAGACGGAGCCGACGAGGGTTGTCCGCGCGCTGGGACTGCACGCGCGCAGCGTCGAGGTGATGGACCAGCGCGGTCTGCTGGAGCGGTTTCTCGCGCTGGGCCAGCGGTACCCGGTTCGTGGTTACTTCGCCGGCATCGCCAAGCCGCCGCCGGACCGGCTGGACACCGCACATCCGTACATCCTCGGCATTCCGCAGACGACCACTGACCGCCTGTTGACCGAGCACGCCACCGAGGTTGGCGCCGAGATCCGGCGCGGGTGCGAACTGGTCGGGCTTAGCCAGGACGACCACGGGGTGACCGCCGAGCTGGCCGACGGCACCCAGCTGCGCTCGCGTTATCTCGTCGGTTGCGATGGTGGCCGCAGCAAGGTGCGCAAGCTGCTGGGGGTCGGCTTCCCCGGCGAGCCCGCTAGCGTGGAGTGGCTGCTGGGCGAGGTGGGGGTGGCCGCGCCGCCCGAGACGCTGGCCGCCGTGGCGGCCGAGGTCCGTACGACAGACCTGCGGTTCGGCCCCGCACCGCACGCGAACGGTGTGTACCGCTTCGTTGTCCGCGCTGAGGGGGTGGCCGCCCACCGGACGGCTCCGCCGACCCTCGAGGAGTTCACGCAGCGGTTGCGGGCGATCGCCGGCACCGATCTAGGCGTGCACTCGCCACGCTCGCTGTCCCGCTTCAGCGACGCCACCCGGCTGGCCGAGCGCTACCGGAGCGGCCGCGTGCTGCTAGCAGGCGACGCAGCTCACATCCACGCGCCGATCGGCGGCCAGGGTCTCAATCTCGGCATCCAGGACGCGTTCAATCTCGGCTGGAAGCTGGCCGCCGAGGTCGGCGGCTGGGCGCCGGAGGCGCTGCTGGACAGCTACCAGACAGAACGGCACCCGGTGGCCGCCGACGTACTGAACACCACCAGGGCGCAGGTCGAGCTGCTGTCGCCCGAGCCGGGGCCTCAGGCAGTGCGCCGGCTAGTAGCGGAACTGATGGACTTCGAGGACGTGAATCGGTACTTGATCGAGAAGATCACGGCGATCGGGGTCCGCTACGACTTCGGCGAGGGGCATGACCTGCTCGGCCGGCGGCTGCGGGACCTGACGCTGAAGCGGGGCCGCCTCTACGAGCTGATCCGCGGCGGACGCGGACTGCTGCTCGACCAGACCGGCGAACTGTCGGTCGCCGGGTGGGCCAACCGGATCGATCACGTCGTCGACAGCAGTGAAGAGCTGGACGTGGCCGCCGTGCTGCTCCGGCCCGACGGCCACGTCGCCTGGGCCGGCGAAAACCAAGCGGATCTGTCCAGCCAGGTCCAAAGGTGGTTCGGCGCTCCCGCCAAGTGACGCGGCGCTGGCGGTCAGCTGTGACGAAGCCGCCGGCAGCAGGCTGCCGCGTTGCCACGACGAGCCCGGCGCCATGAGGAAGACCAGATCGTAGCCCCGACGGGATTCGAACCCGCGCTACCGCCTTGAGAGGGCGGCGTGCTAGGCCGCTACACAACGGGGCCACTAGCGAGCCGGGACCGGATGACCGGTCCCATTCGGCCACGGAAGCCTATCAATGGCTTACTTCTCCAGCGAATCGGAACTTCCGCCGCTGGGGTACTAGGACTCGAACCTAGACTAACTGGGCCAGAACCAGTCGGGCTGCCAATTACCCCATACCCCACCGCTTACGCCGGGCGCCCAGGGCGCGCCCCTCACGAAGCACGAGGGAAGACTTTACTGTAGAGCGCCGCAGGCGCCCAAACATTCCTTACTGGAGTGGCCGCACGATCGATAGCTCGACGTGCGTCTGCAGCTTCAGCCGTCGTGCGAGCAAATAGGCCAGTGCCGCGAAGATCGCGAAGCCCCCGACGTCGAAGATCGCATTGGTCCAATCGATCCGCCGGATCGCCCGGAGCGTGGCAATGGAGCTGGTGAGGCCGGCGATCAGGTAGGCGAACACATTGTTGGCAACGTGGGCGGCGATAGCCGCCTCCAGCCCCCCCGTACGCCAGACCAGGATGGCGGCAAGCAGCCCGAACGCGAGCCGGTCGATGAACAAGGGCAGATTCTGCGTTCCATGAAGCAACGCAAAGACCACCGACGAGACGATCACCCCGAACCAGGGCTGTCGCACCAGGCTGCCAAGCGCTTGCATCAGGTAGCCGCGGAAAAACAGCTCCTCCGCCGCTGCCTGGATCGGCGAAGTGAGCACGATCACGATCAGGAAGACCCAGAAGTTCGACTGGACTCCGAGGTGGAGCGGCTCCGATACGGACAGGGAGAGCAGCAGCGCTCCATTCAAGGCAACAACGGCGATCCCCAGGGCCAGAAAGAGATACCGCCACCGCATCCCCGGCCGAACAGAAGTCAGCCACCGAGGCGCGACCTGATGAACCATGGTCATCAGCAGCCAGCAGATCGGGATCAGCGTGGCGATGCCGAGATTTGCCGCGAGCATGCCGCTGGGCCGGACAAATTTGTACGCCTCGTTGTAGTACTGCCCGTACCGAATGCCGGGGGTTGTGATGGTCCAAGCGAGGAGCGTCACGATCCGGCTGATGATCGATGTCAACAGCAGGAACATGGACAGTCCGAAGAGCACACCCAGCGCCGACCGCCACCAGACGAATTGGGACGTTCGCAGTAGCTGAGGATAGACCGCCCCATCCGGCGGCAGCAGACCCGGCACATCTTCGGGGCCTGCCCGAAATAGCCTGCTCAGAGCGCCCGGCGAGCCGCCCTGGGTTGATTCGGGTGAGGGCGGCTCGGCGCGCGGCTCGACGGAGCCAGCCCGCACGGCCGGGTTGCCAGATCTCGTGATTCTCGCCGGCTTTGCGGGTATCGGCTGAGCTGACTTTTTCGCCGATTTAGCCACGTGCGACCTCAGGGGTCAGGCTAGCTCTGGCGGCAGTGAGCCTCGCCAATGCGGCCGGGCGGCCGAGCAATTCCAAGGACTCGAACAGCGGTGGCGAGATCCGGCGCCCGGTAACCGCGGCCCGGACGGGACCGAACGCCAGCTTTGGCTTCAGGCCCAAGTCGGTGACCAGGGCGCTTCGCAAACCTGCCTCGATGGCGCTGGACTCGTACGGCTGCACGTTGGCCACCGCTTGGATCGCAGCCTCCAGAACCTCGGCGGAGTCAGGGGTCAAACCGGCGTCGGACTCGATGATCAGATCATCGTCCTCGATGAAGAGGAACCTCACCAGCTCCACCGCCTCGGACAGTGTGTTGATCCGCTCCTGGATCAGTGGCGTCACGGCGATCAGCAGCGATCTCTGGCCCGGCAGCGGCGGATCATTGATCAGTCCGGCGATCACGAGGAAGGGGATCAACCGTTCGCTGAGCTCGTCCACCGCCAGCAAGCGGATGTGTGCGGCGTTGATCGCCTCACATTTCTTGGCGTCGAACCGTGCCGGACTGGCGTTGACCCGACGAATGTCGAAGGCGGCGACCATCTCCTCCATTGTGAAGATGTCTCGATCGTCCGCAATCGCCCAGCCCAACAAGGCAAGGTAGTTGAGCAGCGCCTCTGCCAGATAGCCCTCAATGCGGTACTCCGCCAGTCCGGATCCCTTGTCCCGCTTGGACAGCCGACGGTTGCCCTCGCCCAGCACCGTCGGCAGATGTCCGAAAATCGGTGTCCGCCTGCTGCCGATGCCCAGCTGCTCGAGCGCTGCGTAGAGCACGATCTGGCGCGGAGTCGAGGACAACAGATCGTCGCCACGCAAGACGTGAGTCACCTCCATCAGCGAGTCATCCACCGGATTGACCAGCGTGTAGAGGGGGTCGCCGTTCGCACGAACCAGGACGAAGTCGGGCACATTCGCTGCCTCGAAACGGACCGGTCCTCGGACCAGGTCGTCGAACTGAATCGGCGCATCTGGAACAAGCATCCTGACCACCGACGGGGTTGACATGACCTCGAGCTGGTGGATCCGTTCCGGATCGAGGTAGCGGCAGTGACCGTCGTAACCGGACGGCGAGCCGGCAGGCCGGGTCGCCTCCCGAGCCTCGATCTCCTCGCGAGTGCAGTAGCAGCGATACGCCAAGCGAGATTCGAGCAGCTTCGCGACCACGTTCCGGTAGGTCTCTTTGCGCTCGGACTGGATGTACGGGGCGTACGGGCCCCCCTTGATCGGTCCCTCGTCCCAGTCCAGCCCCAGCCAGCTCAAGGCGTCGATCAACCCGTCGTACGACTCCTGCAGGTTGCGGCCGACATCGGTGTCTTCGATCCGCAGGATGAAGGTGCCGCCGTAGTGGCGCGCGAAAGCCCAATTGAACAAGGCACTGCGAACGTTTCCGACATGCAGGTTGCCCGTCGGCGATGGGGGGAAACGGACCCGTACCTGCTCGGGCCTCAGGTCACCCAGCACAGCCGCATCGTCGGCGAATCGCTCGAACTGGCTCACCTGGCCGCCTCCGCCGCCGATGCGGCGCTGCTTGCGACGGGGTTGGTTAGTGTGCCGATGCTCTCGACTTCGACCCGGACTTCTTGACCGGGAAGCATCTGGCCGACGCCCTCGGGTGTGCCGGTCAAGATCACGTCACCGGGCAGCAGCGTCGTGAATGAGGTGATGTAGGAAATGATCTCCGGCACGCCGAAGATCATGTCCTTGGTACGGCCATCCTGCTTTGGCTCCCCATCGAGGGTCGTCACGATGCGAAGGTCGGACACCTCGTCGATGCTCTGATGCGTGGTGATCCATGGCCCCAGTGGACAGAAGGTGTCGTAGCCCTTGGCTCGTGACCACTGATCATCGGTGCGCTGTAGGTCCCGAGCGGTGACGTCGTTTCCCACGGTGTAGCCGAAGATCACGTCTGGCACCCGGCTCACTGGCACGTCGCGACAAATCCGGCCGATCACGATGGCGAGCTCTCCCTCGTAGCTGACCTCGCGGCTGGCAGTCGGATAGACGATCGGGTCATCCGGACCGATCACCGAAGTATTGGGCTTGAAGAACGTAAGAGGGGTCTCCGGCACCTCATTGCCCAGTTCGGCCGCGTGTGCCGCGTAATTACGGCCGACTCCCACGATCTTGCTGCGTGGTATGACCGGGGCGAGCAATCGTACGGCGTCAAGCTCGATGCGCTCGCCGGTGAGCTGTACGGGCATTGCGATGGGGTCGCCAGTGACGACCGTGATGGTGTTCGGATGCTGTCCGTTGTCTTCAGCAAGCTCGACGATGCCGTACTGGGGATCTCCGCCCGCCGAGAACCGTGCGATACGCATGCGCGCCAGCCTAGTCAGGACATACTGTCGCGGAGTGAGCGTTGAGCCGTACGAGATCGTCGATCTCATCCGAGTCAAGTGCGACGGCGGCGCGCTGAGCGATGAGCAGATCGACTGGCTGATTACCACCTTCACCCGCGGGGCGATCGCCGACGAGCAGATGTCCGCGCTCGCGATGGCAGTCGTCTTTCGCGGTCTGACCAGGGAGGAATTGTCCTGCTGGACGCAAGCCATGATCGACTCTGGGGAGCGGCTGAACTTCTCGGGCCTGTCGCGGCCGACCGTGGATAAGCACTCCACCGGCGGGGTCGGCGACAAGATCACCTTGCCGCTGGCTCCGCTGGTTGCCGGCTGCGGCATAGCGATGCCCCACCTCGCGGGCCGAGGGTTGGGACACACCGGAGGCACCCTCGACAAGCTGGAATCCATCCGCGGCTGGCAGGGGTCGCTGACCAAGAAGCAGATGCTTCGCCAGCTTGAAGACGTCGGTGCGGTCATCTGTGCCGCCGGGTCCGAGCTCGCGCCGGCGGACAAGAAACTCTACGCGCTGCGCGATGTCACTGGAACGGTCGAGTCCATCCCGCTCATTGCGTCATCGATCATGAGCAAGAAGATCGCCGAGGGCACCGCGGCACTTGTGCTGGATGTGAAGGTGGGGTCCGGAGCATTCATGAAGTCCCCCGAATCCGCGGCTCAGCTGGCTCGCACCATGGTTGATCTCGGCAACGACGCCGGCGTTCAGACCGTCGCGCTGCTGACCGACATGTCCACCCCGCTGGGCTGCACTGTTGGTAATGCGCTTGAGGTTCGCGAGGCGGTCGAGGTCCTGGCCGGCGGCGGACCGGCCGATGTCGTCGAGCTGACTCTTGCCCTGGCAAGGGAGATGCTTGGCGCGGCTGGGCGAGCCGAGGCTGATCCAGCTGAGGTTCTTGCCTCCGGACGGGCTATGGACGTCTGGCGCGCCATGATCAGCGCACAGGGCGGCGATCCAGATGCTGATCTCGCGACGGCTCGCGAAACAGACGTGATCACAGCTGAATCCGATGGAGTGCTGACCTCATTGGACGCGCGGGGCGTGGGCGAGGCGGCATGGCGGCTGGGAGCGGGCCGGAGCCGCAAGGAACATCCCGTGCAGCCCGGGGCCGGAGTGGAACTACATTCCAAACCTGGCGAGGCCGTACGAGCCGGTAAACCGATCATGACCTTGCACACCGACGCGCCTGAGCGATTCGATCGGGCGCGTGAGACGCTCGCCAACGCCTACCAGATTCGAGATCAGGCGCCTCGGCGCTCGCCGCTGATTCTTGATCGGGTCGCCTGAGCTGCCCATCATCGACGCTGAGGACGGACTTGGGCCGGATACACCGGAATCGGTCAGCCGGGAGCGGTTCAGACCGGCAGGGTGAGCGGCGGTAAGTCGCTCGCTTTCGGCACCACAGGATCGTCGGCGTGAATCAGGCCGTAGAGGTAAGCATCGGACAACGCCTCCCACGAGGCCTCGACAATGTTCTGACCGACTCCCACCGTCGTCCAAGCCCGCAGCCCGTCGGTGGTCTGAATCAGCACCCGTACGGTCGCGTCGGTGCCGTGTCCCTGATCGAGAATCCGCACCCGGTAGTCGATCAACTCGAACCTCTCGACCATGGGGTAGGCCGGCGTGAGCGCGTTGCGGACTGCATGGTCAAGAGCGTTGACCGGGCCATTGCCCTCCCCCACTACGCGCTGGCTCTGCCCCTTGGCCGTCAACCGCACCGTGCATTCGGTGTCGGTCTCCCCGCCTCTCCCCTCGGCGTAAGGCGCCGGGTGGCCCTGGGTGAACACCCGCCAGGACTGCACCGAGAAGAACTCGGGCAGTTGATCGAGCTCCCGGCGGAGCAGCAGTTCGAAACTGGCGTCCGCCGCCTCGTAGGTGTAACCGGCCGCCTCGGCGTCCTTCACCTTGTCAGTGATCTTGGCCGCCAGCTCCCGGTCCGATAGGTCGAATCCCAGGGCCTCGCCCTTGATCTGGATGTTGGCCCGACCTGCCATGTCGGAGACCAGCATCCGCATGTCGTTCCCGACCTCTACCGGATCGATGTGCTGATAGAGATTGGGATCCACTTTGATCGCCGAGGCATGTAATCCCGCCTTGTGGGCGAAGGACGACAGTCCAACATAGGGCTGACGGGCGCTCGGTGGAACGTTCGTCACCTCGGCGATCGCATGGGAGAGGCGGGTTGCCTCCCGTAGTGCACCGGCCGGCAACAGCGGCCAGCCGTACTTCAGCTCCAGGTTTGCGATCACCGACACCAGATCGGCGTTGCCAGTGCGCTCGCCGTACCCGTTGACCGTCCCCTGGACATGCATGGCACCGGAGTCCACGGCGGCCAAGGTGTTGGCAACCGCGCAGCCGGTGTCGTTGTGGCAGTGGATGCCCAGTTGCACGCCGATCTGTGCCGCCTCACCCACGATGTCGCTCACCCAGCTCGGCAGCATGCCGCCATTGGTGTCGCAGAGCACAACGACTTCGGCGCCCGCCTCTGCGGCGGTGCGTACGGCCTCGAGGGCGTACGGACGGTTCCGGCGGAAGCCGTCGAAGAAGTGCTCGCAGTCGACGAACACCCGCTGCCCTTCGGCACGCAGGTGCTTGACGGTGTCGCTGATCATGTCGAGGTTCTCTCGCAGGGTTGTGCGCAGAGCCAGCTCGACATGTCGGTCATGACTTTTGGCAACAATGCAGGCCACTGGTGCCCTTGAGTCGCGTAGGGCGGCGGTCAGCGGGTCATCGGCTGCCTTCATGCCGACCCGGCGGGTGAAACCGAACGCAACCAGCTCGGCGTTGAGGAGCCGAACTTGACCCTCTGCCATAGCGGCAAAGAACGCGGTGTCGTTCGGATTGGCGCCGGGCCAGCCGCCCTCGATGAAGCTCACGCCGAGTTCGTCGAGTAGCGCCGCAATGGTGAGCTTGTCGGTCACCGAGAGGTTCAGGCCCTCCTGCTGGGAGCCGTCGCGGAGCGTGGTGTCGAACACATGGAACTCGGCTGGCTTTGACCTCAGCTGGGCGGACATCTGGTTCCTTGGTTTGTTGGTGGTCAGTTGGCATGAAAAAACCTCCCGCGGAAGACAGGAGGTTTCGCGCGCTGAATCTGTTCAGCGCGCTAGCAGATAATCACTACCCGGAACTGCATGACGACAAGTGTTACCTAGATCGCGTCGAATTGCCAGTCAGCCGAAAGAGCGGGCGGGAGTTACCTCCGCCCAGACATCTGCGATTGGGCCGCGGAACCTCGGCCCCTTTACCCGGAAAACTGGCACTTTGCCCATGAAGTTTCATGGGTAAAGTGCCAGATTCCCACGTAAACATGGGAAAACCGACAACAGCGCTGAGCAACGACGCCGGCTACAGGATGCGGCGAAGCCAGCCGTGGGTGTCTTCGGCACGCCCGTATTGGATGTCCACCAGGGCCTTCCGCAGCGCCGCGGTGGTCTCTCCGATCTCCCCGGAGTTGACTAGATACGATCCTGCGTCGGTGCGCAGCTCGCCGATCGGCGTGATCACTGCCGCCGTGCCGCAAGCGAAGACTTCAGCGATCAAACCAGAGCCGATCCCATCAAGCAGTTCCTGCACGCCGATCCGGCGTTCGACGGGGGTCAATCCGAACTCCTTCGACAGGGTCAAGATCGAATCCCTGGTCACGCCCTCGAGAATCGAGCCGGTCAGCTCGGGGGTGATCAACTCCTGGTCGGTGGTCACCAGATAGACGTTCATGCCGCCCAGCTCCTCGACCCAGCGGTGCTCGGCCGCATCGGAGAACATCACCTGATCGCATCCATGACTGGCGGCCTCCTGCTGCGCGATCAGGCTCGCAGCGTAATTTCCGCCGCACTTGGCGGCACCGGTTCCACCCGCGGCCGCCCGGGTGTAGGTAGTGGAGATCCAGATCTTGACCGGCCGGACACCGGAGGCGAAGTACGGTCCGGCCGGACTGGCAATGCAGCAGTACGTCACCCGCTTCGCCGCGCGGACACCGAGAAAGGCCTCTGATGCGAACATGAACGGCCGCAGATAGAGGCTCTGCTCCCGATCCGTTCCGGACGACGTCGGCACCCAGTCCACATCGGCGGCCACCAGAGCCTCGATGCTGGCCAGAAAGTCGTCCGGCTCCAGGTTGGGTAAGGCCAGGCGCTTGGCGGAGCGAACCATCCTTGCCGCGTTCTGATCCGGGCGGAACAGCCAGACACTTCCATCGCCGTGCCGGTAGGCCTTCAGGCCCTCGAAGATTTCTTGGGCGTAGTGGAACACGGCCGTCGCGGGATCGAGGGAGAACGACGCGTACGGGACGATTGCCGAGTCATGCCAACCATCCGCCGCAGTCCAGGTCGCCACCGCCATGTGATCTGTGAAGTACAACCCAAACCCGGGATCGGCGCAGATGGCCTTCCGATCCGCGGCGGCGCGCGGATTGTGGTTGCGTCTCAACTCAAACGGAAGGCTCATCGCATTGCTCTTTCAAGGGTAGGTCGGTGGGATGAGATATCGACTGGATGTGAATTCCGTCTGGCTACCATGCGCCGGTGACGGACGCCACCCAAGCGCAACTCAGAAGTCGATCCCGTGCGGCCACATCGCCGATCAATTTGGCGGTCATTCCCGGAGACGGTATCGGCCCGGAGGTTGTTGCGGAAGGCCTCAAGGTGCTCTCCGCGGTCGCCGGCCCGGGAGCAATCGCGACCACCGAATTCGACTTGGGAGCTGCGAGGTGGCAGCGCACCGGCGAAGTGCTGCCCGAGTCGGTGCTGGCCGAGCTTGCTCAGGCCGATGCCATCCTGTTCGGCGCGGTGGGATCCGCACCCGGTGCCACCGACGTACCGAGTGGACTGTTGGAGCGAGGCCTGCTGCTGAAGTTGCGTTTCGCGTTCGACCACTACGTAAATCTCCGCCCGAGTCGGCTGTTTCCAGGAGTGCCATCCCCGCTTGCGAAATCGGTGACTGCTGGAAAAGAGGTCGACTTCGTCGTCGTCCGTGAAGGAACCGAGGGGCTTTATTGCGGAAACGGCGGTGTGGTGCGCAGCGGCACACCGGCAGAAATCGCCACGGAGGTGAGCGTCAACACCGCGTACGGAGTGGAGCGAGTCATCCGGGACGCGTACGAGCGCGCCACCCGGAGGCGAAACAAGATCACGCTGGTCCACAAACACAACGTGCTGGTCTTTGCCGGCGGTTTGTGGCGGCGGCTGTTCGAGTCGATCGGCAAGGAGTATCCGGGAGTCACCACCGACTATCTGCACGTAGACGCGGCGACGATCTTCCTCGTCACCGATCCGTCCCGATTCGACGTGATCGTCACCGACAACCTGTTCGGCGACATCATCACCGATCTGGCCGCAGCGGTGACCGGAGGCATCGGACTCGCCGCCAGCGGGAACATCAATCCGGAGAAGGCATTCCCCTCGATGTTCGAGCCGGTGCACGGTTCGGCTCCCGACATCGCCGGCAAGGGCGTCGCCGATCCAACGGCCACGATCCTCTCGGTCAGTTTGCTTCTTGATCATCTCGGTCTCTCGGAGCAGGCGGCCCGGGTCGAGAAGGCGGTGATTGCGGACATCGCGAGTCGTTCGGGCCAGGAGGCCCGTCAGACGAGCCAGATCGGAGACGCGATCGCGGCCGAGGTATGACGACGAAGTGCTCGCTTGATCAGGCGCGCGCCGGTGCCACCTTCTCGGCCTGTGCAGCGAGAATGGCAGGTACGACCGAGTGTTGCTTCCGCGCACGTCGGCGCGGGCGGGCAGGCGACGGACGGTCATTAGATACCGTCCATGCATCCGGATACATCTCGTACATGATCAACTCGCTGGGTCGCGATGGGACAGACGGTAAAGATACTAGGACAACCGACTATTTGGCCGCCAAGTATTTAGCCCTCATTCCAGATCCTGGACGGATAAAGCCGCAACGTCATAGCTGACCAAACTCGACAAGGTGAGTGCTCCGCCAGATCTTCCAGACCTCGTGGTGCGGGCACTGCGAATGTCGTTGGAGCGGGGGTTCGTTCAGGCGTCCCGCTCCGAAACAGGCCGGCTACTGGCAACCCTGGCGGCAACCCGTACCGGAACGATCGCCGAGTGCGGCACGGGTTGCGGAGTTGGAGCCGCATGGTTGCGGAGCGGGGCCCGGAAGACGACCCGCGTGATCACGGCGGAACTCGACCCCGAGCTCGCGCACGGCGTGATGACCATGTTCGCCGAGGACGACATCGACGTGATGCATGCGGATTGGCGCAATCTTGCCAAGCACGCCCCTTTTTCACTGATCTTCATCGATGCCGGAAGCGCAAGAAGCTGGCCGCGGGAAGAGATC
The DNA here is from genome assembly GCA_046732135.1 of Actinomycetota bacterium. GTDB lineage: Bacteria > Actinomycetota > Actinomycetes > Propionibacteriales > Propionibacteriaceae > Microlunatus. The sequence goes on along the minus strand of JBKPML010000152.1, from coordinate 3,132 downwards.
GTAAACCTGCTCGATGACGGCGGAATGATCGTGCTGGACGACTTCACGCCATCCAAGAGTTGGCCGCCGCTGGACCAAGGCCGGGTTGACACCCTGCGCCAGGACTGGCTCGCCGACGATCGCTTTACAAGCGTCGACGTGATGGTCGCCGAAGACACCTCAGTGATCATTGCCGTCAAACGCTGATCCCTCGGTTTGTTCCCCAATCGATGCCGGCTGACCGTGGTGAATTAATCACCCCTCAGGCATGCTGGCGAGGTGGCAGATCGACAGGCCAAGGCGCTGCGGGTGACCGCCGGCATCATGGCGATGGCGGCTTTTGTGCTTATCGCGCTGTCGATCGTTCTGCAGTATGCCGGCAGCTGGGGCGTGCCGTACTTCTCCTTTACCTCAGAGCGGGGGTCGCCGTGCCGGAACAACTTGTCGGGCTATACGTGCAGCCCATTGACCCTTGCTGATCTGGAGTTCTACGGGGACGTGGACCTCCCCGACGACTCGACGATGATCAGCGGAACTTATAAAGCCACTCATGACTATCAGCTCGACGCAACCGTGGACGTGCCCAAGGCAACGGCCGCAGAGGCGCTGAGCGGGCTTAAAGAGGCCTACGGCGAATGCCAACCGGGCCGTCCCAGCCCGCTCAGCGCCAAGATCTTTCGGGAGGTCTGCGTACTTACTAACGACGACGTGGTGAGCGGGAGCTCCAGCGAACCCAGCAGCCGGCTGTACCTGGTTGGCACCGGGTTGCGCAAAGACGGTACCCGCCACATCGTCCTGACCATGAAGTCACGTTAGCCATCCCATTGGCTATGTCATCCTGTTCGGGTGACCACCACCGCAACTGCGACGGCGGTCGAGGCGCCGCCACGCTTCTCGTGGGGGCTGGTGCCCACGGGCTTGGTAGCGCTATCCGCGTTCATCATGTTCGGCCTCGGCAGGGAATCGGTGGCTTATCCCGTTCTCGCCGCGGGTGTCGCACTTGGCTTCCTGCTCGACCGTGACCTTGGCCGCAGCCTGCTGCTGATCGGTCTGGGGCTCACTCCGATCGGCTTGATTTCGGTTGCAGCCGACATCCGCTGGAGCCACTACATCTTGGTCGCGGTGGTGCTGACCGTGGCGGTATTGACGCCGTACCTGCTCGACCGGTACGCGTTCAAGCGGCATGTCATCCGGTTCCCACTGCGAAGCGGCCGGCACTGGACTCGTGCCGAGAAGGCATACGTGTGCAGCGTGGTCGGCCTGGCGTGGTTGATCATGCCCTTCTACTTCATCAACTCCGGTACCTACCTCAACTGGCCGGCACCGCGGGAGCCGAGCGAGCTTGGCCGGCTGTTCGTCGGCGTCAACGCCGTGGGTTTGTGGGACGAGCTGTTCTTCATCTGCACCGTCTTCACACTCCTGCGCCGGCACTTCCCAATCTGGCAAGCCAACCTGCTGCAGGCAGTGATCTTCGTTTCATTCCTCTGGGAGATTGGCTACACCAGTTGGGGGCCCTTCCTCACCTACCCCTTTGCCCTCGTGCAGGGCTATCTGTTCGCCCGGACCCGGTCACTGCCCTACATCTTGTGCACCCACTTGATCTTCGACTGCGTGCTGTGGCTGATCCTCGTCTACGCACACAACCCCGGCTGGCTGCCGCGAATCTTCTGGTACTAGCTGCCGAGTGTCCATTGCGGCTGCAGGCGCGCCAACACCCTGCCGGGGAATGCGACCAAGGATGTGGTGCGCGGCTATCGGCTAGGCGCGGATGAGTCCGCCAAAATACCGAAGCTCATACACTCGCTTTTCGTTTAGTTCGATCCACTCCAGGCCCGCTCGACGTTGCCATCGTTGGTATCGACATACCGGTGGCCATCGAGCTCGATGGCAAAGCCTCCCAGGAACCTGCCTTCCGCGTACAGCGCTGTCAGCGCTCCTTGCACGATTCGCCCTGCTTCGGCGGCGGTACTACTCAGCTCCGGCGGCTGCCGCGTAACTCGCCCGTTTTGCCCGGACGATGAACTCGTTAAGTTGGTCCATGGCAGAAGGCTGCCAGAATCTTGGACCGACGCTAACGGGCCGCAGTGCCCTCCACGTAGTCGTCGTCATGGCTCTTGACCCAGGCCATCAGGCCGCGCAGCTCGTGACCCACTGCCTCGATCGGGTGCTTCTCCGCCGCCTCCCGGAACGCCTGAAACTCGGGTGCCCCCGCATCCTGGTCGTCGATGAAGCGCTTGGCGAACGAGCCGTCCTGAATTTCGGCAAGGATCGCCCTCATTGTCTGCTTGACGTGATCATCGATGATCCGTGGCCCGGAGACGTAGTCGCCGTATTCGGCGGTATCTGAGACACTCCAACGTTGTTTGGCAATGCCGCCCTCGTAGATCAGGTCGACGATCAACTTGAGCTCATGCAGGCACTCGAAGTAGGCGACCTCCGGCTGATAACCGGCGTTGGTGAGGGTCTCGAAGCCTGCGGTGATCAGTGCACTGACACCGCCGCAGAGCACGGCCTGCTCGCCGAAGAGGTCGGTCTCGGTTTCCTCGGTGAACGTGGTCTTGATCCCGCCGGCCCGTAGCCCACCGATGCCCTTCGCGTACGACAGCGCCAGATCCCATGCCTTGCCACTGGCATCCTGCTCGACCGCGACCAGCACTGGTACGCCTCGGCCCTCCGAGTACTCCCGGCGGACCAGGTGACCCGGGCCTTTGGGCGCGACCAGTGCCACATCGACGCCCTCGGGAGGTTTGATATAGCCGAACCGGATGTTGAAACCGTGGCTGAAGAACAATGCATCGCCGCTTACCAGATTCGGCTCGATTGCCTCCGCGTAGACCTTCCGCTGAGCCGGATCCGGAGTCAGTACCATGATCAGGTCGGCTTCTTCACACGCATCGTACGGATTCAGCACCCGGAGACCTTGTGCCTCAGCCTTGGGCCGGCTCTTACTGCCCTCGGGCAAGCCAACGCGCACGTCGACCCCGGAATCACGCAGCGAGAGTGCATGGGCGTGGCCCTGGCTGCCGAAGCCGAGAATTGCAACGTTTCGCCCTTGGATCAGGGAAAGGTCCGCGTCCTTGTCGTAGAACATCTGTGCTGGCACTTGCGTCGTCTCCTCAGAAGTCGGGTGTAGTCAAGCTAGCGGATCGCTAG
>JBKPML010000151.1:0-6616 GCA_046732135.1 Actinomycetota bacterium | reverse complement strand
GCAGGGCTGACACTCGGTGGCGGGATCGGTTGGATCATGCGCAAGCACGGACTAACGATTGATCAACTTCTGGCGGTCGAGCTCGTGACGGCGAGCGGGGATGTTGTCCGGGCAAGCGCGGATGAAAATCCGGACCTCTTCTGGGGAGTCCGCGGCGGAGGCGGAAATTTCGGGATTGTGACTCAATTCGAGTTCCGTTGCGTCCCGCTTGGCACCCAGGTACTGGCCGGACCGCTGTTCTGGCCGATGACGAAATCGGCGGACGTGCTTCGCTTTTACCGTGACTGGGTCGCGGAAGCGCCGGATGAGTTGATGACCATCGTGGTCCATCGCAAAGCGCCGCCACTGCCCTTCGTCCCGACGGAACTTCATGGCCAGCCGGTCATCATGGTCATCTGTTGCTGGGTAGGCGATCTCGAAAGCGGTGAAAGGTTTATCTGGCCGCTGAGGCAATTCGGGGCACCCGTGGCAGATGTCTGCAAGACGAAACCGTATTTGGACCATCAGGCGATGTTCGATCCCAGTTTTGTTCCTGGTCGCTGGTACTACGTTCGAAGTTGCGATGTCGCCGAACTCAATGACGACGTCATCGACATTACGGCGGAGCGCTCGCTGCAGATTTCCTCACCGCTGACGTCGTTTCCGATTTGGCAGAGGGGTGGTGCTGAAGCGCGGGTAGCTGACGACGAGACCGCGTTCGGTGATCGCGCAGCCGGCTTTACCTACAACCTCGCCGTCTGTACCGAGACGAGCGCAGGATTCGATGCTGAGCGCGAGTGGGTGCGTAGTTTCTGGTCTGCGCTCAAGCCGTGGCACCAAGGCGTCTACGTGAACTTTCTCGGCGACGAGGGAGCCGAACGAGTTCGCCAAGCCTACGGGCCCGAGAAGTACGAGAAACTCAGCGCGCTGAAGCGCAAGTACGACCCGGACAACTTCTTTAGATTGAACCAGAATGTCCCGCCGGTTTGATCACGAATTAAGCGGGGTGGTCCATTCTGGTGTCTGGCGGGCGTTGCCGTCGACCGTAGCGGCGCTGCTGCACGATTTCGTTGTTTCAAGTGCGCTAGTCCAGCAATGGTGCGGGCCGGCTGGCCGCGTCGATAGTTGCTGGTACTCAGAGCGGGTCTCCGACTAAATGCGGATTGATCAAGATCATTCAGCCGGCACCGGACCTCGTAGGCGCTCATTGGAGTTCCTTGTGCCAGCGGCACGTCGGGTCAAGATCACCTAAGGCAAAGTGACATGGCCGCCTAAGAGTCTGTACGCCGCCACGAGGAGTCCCGGGTCTCGTCGTCGAGGCTGGAGTCGGCCGGTGCCGCAAAGGCGACCGCGCAGATCTCCAGAGATTCGGGATGCCGAGGCCGACGGCGCCGCTTGATGACGCGGGCCAACATCGACCAAGGAAGTGGGCGGAACTGATCAGCGGTGATCAGAAGAGCTGAACGCGATCTTCGTGGCCATATCAGCTCCGACGAATTTCGTAAGACACACACCTTGTTCAGACTGAAGTGGTAGGACACCTGTAGCGACGGAGTCCAGGCTGCTATCCCCTGGACTGGGAGATAGCTTTCGATTTAGGCTATACGGAGTTCCCCGTCTGGAAGCTGCGGTTGGATTCCTAAGCTGCGGGCAACTGTTGGCACGCCCCAGCTGTCTTGGGGCAACAAAAACTATATATACCGCCGTTGAGCCCGCGGAAATGAGATGGTTATTTGTAGATCGGTAGTTTGCAATCGTCGGCGAGTAAACTTCATCCTCCTTAGTAATCGAGGTCGTTGTGTCCAGAAATTTGAGGGTGGTCCACGAGCACAGCAGCACAAGAACTGCTCCATTCGGTAGGGGCCACTGTCCTCGAGTGGATCGGATGTGCAAGCTTTTCGGTGTTCTAATAGAGAAATAGAACTCACAAAATGACTGAAAGATCACCAGATTCTTCACAGATGGGGCCGGCCCGGCCACTGCTATTTATCAGTCACCGGCATGCTGATCGGGTGATCGCCGACATCGTGCGGAAATTCGTGACTGACCGAAGTGGAGGACGCATTTCTGTCTTTCAGTCCTCCTCTGCACAGGCGGAGAACCCGCGGGTAGGTCGCGAGCTCCAGAGGGAGCTGAAAGAGCATCTTTGGGCTGCGAGTGTTGTCGTTCTGGTCTTCACAAGTCCGAAGGAGGACTGGTCCTATTGCATGTGGGAGTGCGGTGTAGCTACCCACCCGGCGAGTCCTGAGACTAAGATTCTTGTGCTGCAGTGCGGTCCGCAACCCCCATCGGTGTACGCCGACGCGGTTCGCGTCGAGGCCCAAAATCTGTCGAGCATCCAAAATCTCGCGAACGACTTTCTCACAAGTCCCGATTTCTTTCCTGGGTACAACCAGGCTGTCGCTCCGGGCTTTGCAGCCAACGGCGATGAGGTTCAGCAGGCAGCCAAGTCCTTGTACGACGCATTAAAGGAGGTCGTGCCGAGCGACGCAGACGAAGGCGAGGACTGGTCGACGGTCCCGTACTTGCGTCTTCAGTTGACGTTTGCGGAGGTGGATGGGATCCGCGAGCTGCCCCCGGCCGAGGGGGCCCGCGCCGTACTCGAGCAGGCGCGGGTTAACCAGATCGACGCCGAGGCGAAGCGACTGTTTGGAGTCGGCCGGGTCGAACCTTTCGCGCCCTTCCAGTGGCTCCTAGATGCTTGGAAGCAGGGTCGACCGAATGCTTCAACCGAGTGGATCGACGAGCTGGCGGAGCAGTTGCGTGTCGCGAGCTACTGGCGAAACCCCCGGTTTAGGTGGCAGCTGTTGAGCAGTGTGGACGAAGCTGACCGCGCGAAATACGCACCGGCCCTCAGTCGAGTCCGCAGCGTTCCTCGTGAACGCTGCCACCAGTTCAGCGTTTACTTCAACAAGTTTGACGTCAACGACGATGGAGCCTTACGAATCGGGTTTGTCGATGAGCCTCAGGCCGCCCCTGCGGCAATTCCGACAGTCGCAGGTTTCACCTCGGAGCCCACGCCGTCCAATCCGACAGACCACCAGCAATCGAACCACACTTAGTCCATTACGCAACTTCGACGAAGAACCGGGGAAAATACGTCCTGCTGGTTAGCGCCATACTGCCTGCTTTGCAATTCGTGGCATCATCCGTGGGCTGGGCTTATTACTGGCGGTGATCGCAAGCTAGGAATGCGGTCAGGCAGCCGTCCTGTCCAGCTGTTTGGAGAAGCTGTTGATGACGGGGATCTGCACCTGGGTGCTGTCCGAGCTCGTGGGTATCACGTTAATCTTGGTAATGACCAACTGCTGGATCACTCGAGCGCATGTCACGACATCTCTAGTATTTGCATGTGGAAAGACTCTGGCGTCGTGGCCGCGTGCTTCCTATGGCCCGTGCCACTCTTGGGCGACCATCGTGTGGCGGGACAGCGCCGCGTCTTGAAAGCTTGTGAAGGCGCCAAACGAACTAGCCTTTGCCCGCGCTGTGCGATCCAAGGTGTCTGCGTACAGCGGCGGCGACGGCGGCGGTGTCTGCTACATCCACGATGATGAGGCAGCCTCTTTTCTTTAACGTGCGTGCCAGGTCGTCGGTGGCGCGTCCGGTGCCTTGAAGGGCGATGACTGGGGTTCCGGCGGCGAGGTGACCTTGCACTTCTGCGAGGGTCACGGTGCCTCCGCCGGAGATCAGTGCTGCTACCGGCCCTCGACGACTCAGCAGCAGCACAAGCCTCAAAAGGGTCGGGATTTCATCTCCCCAAGACGGCGCATCGACGATCAGGGCGTGGCTGTGGTGTGGTTCGAGCGGGGTGTGGTGGCCGCGGTCGATCCGCCCAGCTGGCGCCACGCCGATGACGGGTCCGTCGAAACCTGTTTCGGCTACCACCTCACCGAGCAAAGCGAACAGCCCGGCTTGCGTTCCACCGGAAATGATCACTGGACCCGGTAGCCGGGCCAGTTCCACCGCCGCAGCATGAAGGGCCGCCTTGATGTCGACCGTAGGCCATCTTGACTTGTCCACAGTGCCGCCATTGACGACGAGTGTCGTCGTGCGATTCGGCAGTGGAAGATGCGCTACGACCGCCTCAACAGCATCCGGATCAGCCGGCAGATCTATCCGCCGGACGGCCGATTCTGTCATCCTGGACTCAGCGCCTCATTCATCATTTGAGCATAAGGGAGAACGTGGTGGAGGAGTCACAAAGGGCGATTTTGTCGCTGGATGGCGGCGGCATCCGGGGGGCCTTCACCCTCGGGTTTCTCAGTGAACTCGAGCCATTGATCGCTCAGGAGACCGGGAAGAATGGTAATTTTGTCCTCGCCGACTACTTTGACTTCATCGGCGGAACCTCGACTGGTGCAATTATTGCCGCTGGCCTGTCCTTGGGTTGGAGCATTGACAAACTAACTTCTTTGTATCGAGAACTTGGCCTCACCGTGTTCCAGAAGCGCAAGTTCCTGCCGTTTCGTGTCTGGTCCAAATACCCTGGCAAGCCACTCCGCGAACACCTGAATTCTGAATTCGGTGACGTTACGTTCGGTGACCAGCGCCTTCGTACGACATTGATGATTGTGATGCATAACCGAACGTCGGATTCACCCTGGCCGTTATGCAACAATCCCGATGCCCTCTACAACCGCGGTGGCGAGAGGCCAACCCGCCACAACCTGGAACAACGGCTGTCCGACCTACTTTCAGCCAGCACTGCTGCACCGGCATTCTTCCCCTCGGTCACACTCGACCTGGGCGACGGAGCGAGAGAATTCGTGGACGGGGGTGTCACCGCACACAACAATCCGGCACTGCAGATGTTTCTGACCGCGACGCTTCCTGAGTATGCGATGAACTGGTCAACAGGACGCGACAAGCTGCTCTTAATCTCAGTCGGAACGGGATTTGCTCCCGCCCGGCTTCGGAACCTTAGCAAGCTGCGCCGACACATCATTTATGTCGCGACCAACACTCCGACCGGCTTGATGTTCGCCGCCGCCAACCACAACGACGTAGTCTGCCGCACATTTGGCGAAACGCGCTTCGGACCATATCTTGATAACGAACTGATGCATATGATACCTGGCGGGTTGCCTGACAAACTTTTTACCTACGCTCGGTACAACGTCGAACTTAGTGATGACGAAATAAAAAAGTATGGGATTGTGGACGTTCCTGCACACGAACTCACCAAGCTGGACGCCGTTAAGCATATTGAGAACCTGATTAGCCTCGGCAAAGCCTTTGCAAAAAGGAACCTTAGACGTGAACATCTGGCCGGCTTCAAGGGGATGCAGATCTCCACTGGCGGAACGCACGCAAGCGAGTAACCCGGGCGGCCAATCTCAAGGGCATTTGCTGACTGCTGCCAGGTGAGATCGGTGTTCGAAACCGACGAGATGCTTGAGGCCAAGCAATGGCTCGTCGCATCATGCCAGGACGACGGCTGACTGTTCGGCCCCGATAGAGTGAGACGCCGACGTCCCAATCGCGCGGGTTCGGGCTCTTCGGCGGGATTGATTGGAGCGACATGGAAGGCTTCCCTGCGAACTTCGTATGGGGCACGGCCACGGCGGCATATCAGATCGAGGGCGCTGTGACGGAAGACGGCCGGGGCTCCAGCATCTGGGACACCTTCTCCCACACGCCGGGCAAGATCTCCGACGGTTCGACGGGGGACGTGGCCGACGACCATTACCATCGCTACGCCGGGGACGTCGTGATCATGGCAGAACTCGGCATGAACGCGTACCGCTTCTCCATTGCCTGGCCGAGGATTTTCCCCACCGGTTCCGGCGACCTCAATCAGCCGGGCTTGGACTTTTACCGTCGGCTGGCCGAGGCCTGCCTTGATCGTGGCATCACGCCGTACGCGACGCTCTACCACTGGGATCTGCCGCAACCGTTGGAAGATGCTGGCGGCTGGCTCAATCGCGACACCGCGGAGAGATTCCGCGATTACGCCGCCGCCACCCAGCAAGCGCTGGGCGACGTCATTTCGCACTGGATCACGCTCAATGAGCCATGGTGTTCCGCGTTCCTGGGGTACGCGGTTGGGGTCCACGCTCCCGGGAAGACCGTCGGTGCTGACGCCATGCAGGCCGCGCATAACCTGCTCCTTGGCCATGGGCTGGCAATCCGGGCAATGCGCGAGGGTTCCGAGGGGACGCTCGGCATCACCCTCAATCTCTCGCCGGCACGGCCCGCGAGTGACTCGGCACCTGACGCTGAGGCGGCCCGGAGGATGGACGGCCTGGCCAACCGCCTGTTCCTCGACCCGTTGCTGCTCGGCCGATATCCCGACGATGTGCTCGCCAATGCCGGCGTATCCGAGTGGTTCGAGGGACGAGCGGCAGACCTCGAAGTCATCGCGACGCCGATCGACTTCATGGGGGTCAACTACTACACGTGCGCGACCGTGGCCGGGCCATCGGACGGGGTCTTCCACCCTCCAACGATCCTCGGCCCAGGCAGCGGTGGCGACATCACGACCATCGACACCGGCGCGCCGAAAACCTACATGGACTGGGAGATACATCCGGACGGCCTGATCGACGTCATCGGGATGGTGTCGGATCGGGCGCCGCAACTTCCGGTCTACATCACCGAGAACGGTGCAGCGTACCCCGATGAGGTGACCGCCGAC
>JBKPML010000150.1:0-10436 GCA_046732135.1 Actinomycetota bacterium | reverse complement strand
GGTCAGCGCGTCCTCTTCCTGCGACGCTGAACAAACCAGGAGACCAGGGACTCCCTGAGTGCGCAACTGCTGGACCGCTTGGAAAGCCGGCAAGTCGCCAAGATCATCTCCGGCGAAGATCACCTGCCGAGCTCCGTTCTCGGCTACCGCAGACAGGAGTGCCGCACCTTTGTCACTCCCACGGGGTCTGATCTCCAGCACATTCTTGCCCGGCTCCAGGCGAAGATCATGACGGCCGGCCAAGTCCTCGAGCGGCCGGGTGAGGCGCTGCAGTGCCCCGACTGAATCGGGCAACGCGCGAGTGTGTATTGCCAGCGCTCGGCCCTTATGCTCCACGCGGGCCTCAGTGGCGTCGTATTTCTTCAAGATCGCAGGCAGCTCGTTCTCGACGGCATCGATGGCGGCCGGCTCTGGTGGGAGCTCGTATCTATTGGAATTGGCGTCCCAGCGCTCCACGCCATACTGGCCAAGCACGATCATCGAGGACAGTCCCTCAATGTCTCGGAACCCGCCGAGCCGCACTGCAGTCTTCACCGGTCGGCCGGTCACTACGACAATCCGGCCCACGAGCGACCCAAGTCGACCCAGCGCCCGCACGGCCGCTTCATCGGCCCGGGCGCTCTCCGGGTCAGGAACGATCGGCGCCAAGGTGCCGTCGTAGTCGGTGCCAACAAGGGTGCCGGCCGGATCAGCAAGGATTGCCGCAATCGCGACCTTGCCGGCATCCGTGATCGGCGCGATCGAGGTCACGGTTAAAGAGTCGCAGAGATGTCAATCTGGAGCTAAGGGGTCGGGCGATCGATGGCAGTCATCGTGGAGCCAGTTAGGGTCGAGGTGCACGCCGAGAGAGGGTGACGTGACAGAGTCTCCGACGAAAAAGCGCAAGGAATCCCCGACCGCATCGTTCGTGGTGGTCGCCAACCGGTTGCCGGTCGACCGCGTAGCGAACCCTGATGGAACCAGCACCTGGCGGGCTTCGCCTGGTGGGCTGGTCGCTGCCCTTGGGCCGGTCATGCATAACCACGAGGGTGCCTGGGTCGGCTGGCCTGGGGCGCCTGACGAAGAGCTTGACCCTTTTTTCGAGGACGGGATGCAACTGGTTCCGGTCACGCTGTCAGCCCGTGAGGTCGAGGACTACTACGAGGGATTTTCAAACGCGACACTGTGGCCGCTCTACCACGACGTGATCGCACACCCAGAGTTCCGCCGGGACTGGTGGGACGCCTATGTGGAGGTGAACGAACGCTTCGCAGAACAGGCGGCGGATGTCGCCGAGCAGGGTGCAACTGTCTGGGTCCAGGACTACCAACTCCAGCTCGTGCCGCACATGCTCAGGGAGCGGCGGCCCGACGTGCGGATCGGCTTTTTTCTCCACATCCCTTTTCCCCCGACCGAACTTTTCAACCAGTTGCCCTGGCGCCTCCCTATCCTTCGGGGTCTTTTGGGTGCTGACCTCGTGGGCTTTCAGTTGCCTGGCGGTGCCCAAAACTTCGTACGGTTGGTGCGGACGCGGTTGAACTGGGAAACCCGGCGGGACCATATCCAAACATCTGATGGTCGGCGGATCATGGCCCGCGCGTACCCCATTTCGATCGACGCCAAAGGCATGCACGAACTGGCACGACGCCCGGAGACAGAGGAGCGCGCGAGGGAGATCCGGCATAACCTCGGCGACCCGCAGACCCTATTCCTAGGAGTCGATCGGCTGGATTACACAAAGGGGCTTCTGGAACGTATCCGAGCTTTCGGCGAATTGTTCGCCGAGGGCTTGATCGATCCCGAACGGGTGGCTTTCGTGCAGATTGCGACCCCCTCCCGGGAAAAAGTGGAGCAATACCGGAACCTGCGCGACGATATCGACCGGCTCGTCGGACGGATCAACGGAGAGGCCGGCCGGTTGGGCCGGACGCCCGTGACCTACCTGCATACGTCCTTTTCGCATCCCGAAATGGCGGCGTTGTACCGCGCCGCCGACATCATGGTGGTCACACCGCTGCGTGATGGGATGAACCTGGTGGCCAAGGAGTTCGTTGCGTGCAGGACGGAAGATGCGGGGGCACTGGTGCTCAGCGAGTTCGCGGGTGCTGCTTACGAGCTTCGTCAGGCCTATCTGGTGAATCCTTACGATATCGACGGCCTGAAGGAACGCGTACTGGACGCGATGAATGACAGCCCGCGCAATAAGGCCCGCAGAATGAAGGCGCTTCGGCGTCAGGTCTTCGAGAACGACATCGACGTCTGGGCGAATTCGTTCCTTGCAGATCTATATGCCGCACCGGCAGAAGGGAGCTGAGAATGGCACTCCGTCTGTACAGCGTGGTGATCAATTGCGCAGACATCGAGACCATGACCCAGTTCTGGACCTCCGTCCTCGACCTCAAAGCTGGGCCATTGTCGCCCGAGGGTGATTTTCGGGTCCTTGCTGGCGGCGTCACCGCTATTTCACTGCAAGTGGCAAAGACACCGGTGAGCGCTCGAGATCAGATGCACCTCGACCTGTTCACACATGAGCAGGACGCCGAAGTGCATCGCCTGCTCGGGCTCGGCGCCACCTTCGTCCGGCACAACGAGGACCCCGATGACGACTTCGTGGTGTTACGAGATCCAGAGGGCAACTTTTTCTGCGTCTGCGCGCTCCCTGACGATCAGGACGTGGATGAACAACGCACGGAATGATCGTCAGAATTCGCTACAGTTCGCCGGCTGAACGCGAACCAACAACCCTTCGATCGGTCGGGCTGTAGCGAAGCCAAAGAGGGCCACCGCCGTCCAGGACCTACCGGACGGGTCGTTTGCCTCAAGCTGGCAGGCTGGCCATTTAGGGTTCATCTAGTTCAACCTTCTGGGCAGGACTGCTAGGTAAGGAGGAACCTTCTAGTGCGGTCCATGGAAGAGCGGGAGGATAAGTTCCAGGTCGACCAAGATTGGGCGCCGCCCGACGTCGCACGGCTAGTGCCGGCTGGCGGCCGTCTTGATCAAGAGGTGCGCAAGCTCGACAATACCTACTTCGACACGCCGGCTGCTGCTCTGCGGGTGTTTGGGATCACGCTCCGGCGTCGGGTCGGGGGCGGTGAGACGGGCTGGCAGTTAAAGGTGCCGAACGGAACATCACGCACCGAACTGCAAAGCAACTCGCGATCAAAGAAGCTGCCCACCGCGCTGGCTGAGAGCGTGGCAGGTCTGCTCGCGGGCGAGAGCCTGGCCCCAGTTGCACGGCTGATGACTACTCGGACGGCATACCGCGTGCTCAATAGCGATGGTGAGCTCGTCTTGGAGATTGCCGACGACCGGGTGGAGTCCGGCCCACCTAACGGTAAGTCGACCCAGCACTCTTGGCGTGAGGTGGAAGTCGAATTGGGGTCTGCCGGAAAAAAGAAGGATCTGAGACGCGCAGGAAACCTGTTGCGGGCTGCAGGCGCCACTCCCAGTACCAGCGGGACCAAGCTCGACCGCGCCCTGGGCGCTACATCATCGAATGGTCAGGAAACCAAAGTCGAGCCTGGCACAGTCGGAGAGCTGATCGGCGCATACATAGCAGCCCAGTGCGACGTGCTCGCCAGCAACGACGTCGTATTGCGGACCGGAGCGCCACAAGTGCACAAGACCCGAGTGGCGGCCCGCCGGTTGCGAAGCACGTTACGGGTCTTCGATGATGTGGTGGACACCGCCCCGGCCGACGACCTCAACACTGAATTGGCCTGGTACGCCGACCTGCTGGGCAAGGTGCGGGACCGGGAGGTCCTCGACCGCCGACTGACCACGCGGATTTCCGACCTGCCGCCGGAGCATGTTCGGGGCCCGGTCGAAGCCGAGATCACCAAAACACTTGCCACGGAGCGTGACGACGCCACACTGCGGCTGAACCAGGAGATGAGTAGCTCGCGTTACCAACATCTCATCAAGTTGCTGCGCGGGTGGAAGGCCGCCCCGCCGCTCAGCGACGCCGCGGGCGGGAAGGGCAAGGCAGCGGCGAAGCACGTGAAAAAGGCCAAGCGAACGGCAGACAAGCGGCTGCGGAAGGCCGACGACGACATCGAACGGCTGCATCGGGCACGCAAAGCGATGAAACGGGCTCGCTACGCCGCCGAACTCACCCAGCCGGCTGAGAGCAAGATGAAAAGCATCGCGCGCGACGCCAAGAAGCTACAAACCCTGCTCGGCGAGCACCAAGATGCCATCGTCGCCGCCAACTTCCTCGCCACACTCAGCGGCACCGCCGACAGGAACGAAGAGACCGGGTTCACCTACGGAATCTTGATGGCCAACGAGCTGCACCGAGCGGCAGGCATTCGCCGGTCTCTGCGGAGCTAGTCCCACATCAGGCTGAGGCGCACCGATCTTCTTGCACCGCGATGGCAAGTCATCCGTACTGTGCCCGTCGTAAGCGGCCCTAGATAACCTAGTGGAAGCTCCCCCGGTTGGACTCGAACCAACAACCCTTCGATTAACAGTCGAATGCTCTGCCAATTGAGCTACGAGGGATCGGGAAGACCGGCTACGTACCCTACCAGCCATATTCGGTTTGCAGCTCGGCCTGTACGGCGTCGGCGGCTTCCTGAACACCCTCCGTTTCCCAGGTAATCCCGCGACTGAGCGTGCGATGCCAGGTGATGGACGAGGTGGGATCGCCAAGATCACGGCGGCCGCTCACCGTCACCCCGAGCTTGCCCTTAATGGGCAGAAAACGCTCCGCGACAAGGCTGGCAGACACTCGCTCGCGAAAAAGCTCTGGCAACCGAGCTGGCTCAGTCAGTTCGACTAACTGCCGAGTACCGTCATAGCAAGTCCAGCTAAGCATGCGAGTTTCGGCGTTCCAACCGCCATGTTGGATCTGGTGCCATCCGACGTGGTGCCATTCCGACTCTCCGCCGTACGACAGGAGGGACGGGGTGCCGATGCAGACGCCATTGACGGCGCGTGCCCAGGCGAGGATCCGATGCGGCCCCTCCGGCTGCGCACGCAGCGAGTGCCGCCAGGATTCATAGATCGCGGTCGGCAATCCTCGGCTTCTGGACCACCACCTGCTCGGCGCGTCAGCCTTGCCCGCCACGCCTGCCATTGTGACGTCTCACTGCAACCGCACCAAAGCATTGTGCGGGCAGATTCGCCGTAGCTGATCAAGCGCCCGGTGCTCAATGCGACGAGCGCGCGAAGGGGTCAGTCCAAGCGACCGGGCGGTCTCGGCATAGCTGTGCGGCGCTCCGTCGGCGAAACCGAAACGATGCTCTAGTACGCGGCGACCAAGATCATCCAACCGGCGCAGCAGGTCGGCGCCCGACATCGCGCCATCGACGGAGTCCTCATCCGTGGCGAGCTGTTCGTCACTGCCAGCGACAAGATCAGCGTCGAACGCATCCAGCGGCCGCGGCCTCCGATAGCCGACCAGATCCGACGTCCACTGCATGTCCCGACCCAACGCCCTCGCCAGCTCGGCGATGGTCGGAATTCGACCGAGCACCTGAGCAAGTTCAGCTTGCCGGTGCCGCGCTGTCCGTAGCTGCTCCGCCCGATTGGTCGGCAGGTTCAATGCACCGAGTTGTCCGGCGGCAGCCGCGCCGACATATGCCCGAATCCAATACAGCCCATAAGTGGCGAATCGAATACCCCTGAGGTGGTCGAACCGCATCACCGCGATCGCGAGGCCGACGCAACCCTCCTGAAACAGATCCGGCTCCGGAAACCGGCTGGGTGGCGCCAGCTGACGAAGCACAATCGATACCAACGGCAGGTTGGCCGAAATAAAGCGATGCCTTGCTCGGATCCCCTCCTCTTCAATGAGCATCAGCTCAGTTGTAGTGGCACCGAAAGCGCCCGACCCGCTGGCCAGTGCCGCTTTGGCCAAGACGCCGGCCTCCATCCGGCGGGCGAGGTCACGCTCTTCAGCTGCGTTGAGTGTCGGCTCTTGATCTTGATCAAACCGGACCCTTCCCACAGCCCCTACTTTGGCTGAGCACAGGCCCCACCAGCGGACCGAATTCGAATCTGTGGAGAGTGGGACTCGAGCGCCCCAAGCCTGTGGAAAAGGAGCGGTTTCGCTAGTCCTCGGCGCCAAGGCTGCGGCTCTGCAACCGCTGACGCCGGGCCTCCAGCACCACCAGCTCGGAGAACATCTGGTTGTACTTCTTCTCGGCCTCGACAGGGTTAGTGCGCTGCAACCGTGACTTCAGATCAGCGATCTCCCGCATCACGGTCAGCAGCTGCAGGCGTGCCGAGTGCGCAACTACGAAGCGCCGGGTGACCTCCCCATTCACCAGCAAGGGTTCGACGGCTAGTGAGACGATCAAGGACCGGATGTGGTCGGCGTCAGCCGACTGAGCGACACGACGGACCCAGTCCTCGCCGGTGTCCTCCGCTGCTGCCTTTTCAACACTGGTGAAGACTGCTGCATAGCCGGGATGGGTGAAGTCGCTGCGGGCCAGGCCGTCCCAACCGGGCTCGAACTCCTGCGGTGCCTGCAACAGTAACTTGCAGGTCTCCCGCTCGGTTGCCAGCAGGCGGTCTGCCGGATTGGGCAGCTGCGGTCCCCGAGAATCGGCTGCCGTCACCTCCTCCGCGGGGGGCTCGGCTACTGCGTGCATCCCCCGCGAGCCAACACGCAGAACCTCGGACCGCACCTCCTCGATATCCATGCCGAGCATGCCGGAAAGCTCGCGAACATAAGCCGAAACCAAGGCGGTGTCGCGGATACTGGCAACCAGCGGCGCGGCCGCCCGCAGAGCCGCCAGCCGCCCGTCGGCTCGGTCGAGATCATGCTGCTGGAGCACGTTGCCCATGACAAAGCGGTAGAGCGGCACCCGCCGAGCGACGAGTTCCCGTACCGCCGCATCGCCGTGCTGAATGCGGAGATCGCACGGATCCAACCCCGTTGGCTCGACAGCCACATAGGTCTGCGCGATGAAGTTCTGGTCTCCGTTGAACACCTTCAGTGCCGCGGCTTGGCCGGCGGCGTCGCCGTCGAAGGTGAAGATCACTTCACCGTGGAAGGCATCATGGTTGCCCATCAGCCGACGCAGCAGCCGGGCGTGATCATCACCGAAGGCGGTGCCGCACGATGCGACGGCAGTGTCGACCCCCGACAGGTGCGCCGCCATTACATCGGTGTAGCCCTCCACCACCACCGCCTGGCTCTTCTTGCCGATCGCGGTCCTAGCAAGATCAAGTCCGTAGAGCACGTGGGACTTCTTGTACAGCAGCGTTTCCGGCGTATTGACATACTTCGCGGGGATCCGGTCGTCCTCGAACAGCCGCCGGGCTCCGAAGCCGAGAACCTGCTTTCCCGAGTCCCGGATAGGCCACAGCAGCCGGCCCTGGAAGAAGTCGTAACCCGACTCCCGAACCAATCCGGCGGCAATGAGCTCCTTGTCGGAGAAACCACGCCCACGAAGATGTCGCAACAGTGAGCGTCCATCGCGCGGAGCGAAGCCCACGCCGAAGCGCTCGGCAGCGGCCTTATCGAAGCCTCGATCGGCCAGAAAGCGACGACCCTCGACGGCATCGGCGCCGCCCAGCTGCTCGACGAAGAAGCCGGCCGCCGCCTGCAGCGCCTCCATAAGACGTACCCGCTGTCCGGGCTCTGCGCGAGGTCCGTGATCCTCGGTATAGCGAAGTTGGACGCCAACCCGATCGGCCAGCCGCTCGACGGCCTCGGTAAAGGACAAATTGTCGATCTTTTGCAGAAAATTGAAGACGTCGCCGCCCTGTGCGCAGGCGCCAAAGCAGTACCAGAGTCCGCGTGCTGGTGTGACCTGGAAGCTCGGCGTCTTTTCGTCGTGAAAGGGGCACAGGCCCTTCAGCGAACCGCCCCCGGCATTGCGAAGCGTCACGTAGGACCCGATGACCTCTTCGACCCGGGCTCGTTCCCGGACAGCCGCGATGTCCTCCTCGACGATCCGTCCTGGCACGGAGGGATTGTATGTGGACCCCATGACATCGTGGTCTGGTGACTGGCCCAACCGAGCGTCCGCTGCTGATCTTCGACGGCGACTGTGCCTTCTGCACCACCAGCGCAAACTGGCTTGCCGCACGGCTGGGGCAGAAAAACGGACCGAATGCCACCGTCGTCGCCTGGCAGTTCACCGACCTGCGCGCTCTCGGTACGACTCAAGAACGCGCTCAGGAGGAGGCGTTGTGGGTTGGCTCGGATGGGTCCATCTCGGGCGGGGCGGAGGCATTCGCAGCGTGGTTGCGGTTTCGCGGCGGCCCGTACGGGGTCGCCGGACGGTTGATGTCTATGCCCGGGATTCGCCGACTAGCCGCTGCCGTCTACCGCTTGATCGCGAAAAACCGGCGCAGGATGCCTGGCGGGTCGCCTGCCTGTGCGCTGCCGCCAGCGGGCTATGACCCCGTCAAGCCAGGGACGAAAACGCTCTAGCGGGGCGAAGGCCAACCAGCAGATGACCGTAGGAGCGAAGTGGATGTACAACACCGCGACGGTGAAAAGGTGGAAACCGAGCCAGAACAATGCTGCCAGCAGCAGCGCCCGTCCCCGCAGCCACAGCACGACGACTGATGTGAGCTCGGCGGTGAAAGAGCACCACTGCATCAGATGCAGCAGCTCCGGATAGGACGCCAGGAACTGGCCCACGCCATGCGGCCGTCGGACGATGGCCCACATCAAGATAGAGCTTTCCGGCCAGCTGGTCAGGCTCCAGCCGCCACTGCGGATCTTGGTGATCGCGGATAGGAAATACGTGGAAACCACTGCGATCTGAACGCATTTCAGCGCCCAGCCGGCCTGAGCAGAACGGAGCTGACTGGTCCAGCGTCCGGGAATGTCCCCGACGCTGGGCAGCACCCAGAGCGCGACGATCAGGGCCAAATGATCATGGTCGACCTTGCCATAGCTCATTCCGATCGCTGTCCACCACGTGAAGGCCGAGGCGACGACGTATCCGGTGAGCCGGGGACGGCGGTTGGCGGCGGCCACCAGCGAACTGCCGAGCAAGATCAGATACAGGGTGATCGTGACCGCCGGGCTAGGCGGGGGCAGGTGGAACAACCGCTCGAGCATAAGCGGCTGGTAGAGCTCAGGATGGTGGCTCAATGGGATCGGGTCGCGCACGATGAGGTGCATGTCCAAGATCACGAATAGATAGCAAATAGTTCGGAAGATCGCGACCCGGCTCTCCGGCACGACCGGAGCAAACCAGCCAATCACGTCGGCACATCCCAGCTGGCCAGCTCGACCAGCCGGGTCGGCCCGCGCCGCCCATCGACAAGGCGGGTCTCATCCTGCACCAGCCACACATGCCGGATCGCTGGTTCGTTTGCGTGGCGCGCGGTCCATCCGTCGACCACAGCGCGCAGTAGAGACGGATCGTTGCTGATCTCTGGTATCCGGGCCTCGATTTCGGCCCGGCTGATGCCGGCGGATTCCACCTGAAGCGGTAGGTCGATCCGCCGGCCGTCGACCAGCAACCCTTCGACTCGAGTGATCACGATCGTGGCGTCGGGCGGAGGCGAGAATGCATATTGCGACAGGGGCCCGAACGGCCAGACGTCGTCGCTCATCCGTAGCGATCCGTTGAGTAACAGCCCGATCCCCAGCATCGCAACCGCGATGCGCCAGAACAGTGACCCCTTGGAGATCCCCCGAACGCTCTCCACGGCCCGATTACAACACATCGGGCTGAGCGAGATGGCTGCTTCGAAGCGGGTCCGATCAGACCCTAGGCAAGCGCCTCCGCCAGATAGATGACGACCTGATCAGGATGAATGATCGGTGCCGTCAACCCCGCCGAACTCAGCACAGCGCCCGAGAGCACCACGCCGGGTGGTTCGGCGCGGCCGGGGTGCTGGTAGATCGCTTGCTCCTCCGGATCGACGTACGGTTCCGGTGCCGGTTGCCGGGCTCCCCACCACGCCGGCGCCCGCAATCCGGTTGGTGGGGCGCCAATCAGCATCGGCCGTACCCGGTACTGACGCCCCGGATCCAACCCAGGGCACCGGAGTCTGCCCAGCAGGACAACGTCTGAACGGGCGACGGATGCGAATGAGTAGATGGCCCGGGAGCGGTCCGTCGCCACCACCCCATTGACCGAAACAGACTCGTCGGGAAAATCCAGCCGGACCAGATCGCCACCCAGCAGTAGTCCCCGCTCGGCCTTGAAGAAGGTAATCCAGTCGCGTAGCTCGGCGAGTTCCTTTTCGGTCGCCTGCGCCAGATTCCACTCGATGCCGAGGTGCCCGAAAACGGCGGTACCTGCCCGGAACGACAGATTGTGCCTGCGGCCGGTGGTGTGCGAATGGTTGGACGCGATGTGTGATCCCATCAGTTCAGGTGGAATCAGCTGCGTGGTCCACCGCTGCATCTGCTGGCGCTCCAGTGGGTCGATGACGTCCGATACCCAGACTCGATCCGTGTGTTCGAGCACACCGAGATCAACACGTCCACCGCCGGACGAGCATGACTCAATCTCCAGGTGGGGATGAGCGGC
>JBKPML010000149.1:0-22162 GCA_046732135.1 Actinomycetota bacterium | reverse complement strand
TGCGGTCGACGCTGGGCACGACGTCATCGGAGTGCACCTGGCACTGTCAAAAAGCCCGCAATCGTTCCGCACCGGGGCCCGCGGCTGCTGCTCCCGCGAGGACGCACACGACGCCCGCCGCGCCGCCGATGTGATCGGCATCCCCTTCTATATCTGGGATCTCTCGGATCGATTCCAGGCCGACGTGGTCTCCGACTTCGTCGCCGAATATGCCGCCGGCCGGACGCCTAACCCCTGCGTCAAGTGCAACGAAAAGATCAAGTTCTCGGCTGTACTCGGCCGTGCAATGGCCCTCGGGTTGGATGCCGTGTGCACCGGCCATTACGCCCGCCTCATACGCAGCCAGACCGAGGTTGAACTGCACCGCGCGATCGATCGGAGCAAAGATCAGTCGTACGTTCTCGGCGTCCTCTCCCAAGATCAACTTCGACGCTCGCTCTTCCCGCTAGGCAGCTGCCAGAAGAGCGCCGTACGGGCCGAGGCCGCCAGGCGGGGACTTGCCGTTTCGGAAAAGCCGGACAGCCACGACATCTGCTTCATCCCGAACGGCGACACGGCGGGCTATCTTGATCGCCAGCTGGGTACCCGGCCGGGCGACATTCTGGACGAGGCCGGTACCAAGGTCGGGGATCACATCGGAGCCCATCAGTTCACGATCGGTCAGCGTCGAGGACTTCGGCTGGGCAGCCCTGCCGACGACGGACGCCCGCGCTATGTGATCGACATCTCGCCGGTGAGCAACACGATTACCGTCGGCCCGCGCGACGCCCTGGCCATCACCCGGATTGCAGGGATCCGACCGTGCTGGACGTCACGTGCACCGGTGGGGCAGTGGTCTGGATTGGTCCAGCTCCGGGCCCACGGCCAGCCGCTTCCTGCGCGTGCCGTTATCGCCTCTGACGGGATTGATATTGAGCTCGATGCTCCGGCGTACGGCGTTGCTCCCGGGCAGGCCGCGGTGCTCTATGACGGGACTCGGCTGGTCGGCAGCGCGACCATCGCCGGCGCGGAACGCTGAACGGGTCGCCGGCGTGACTGAGGACATACTGCCGGTTCGCAGCACCGGCATCGGCTCCTGGCCGGGCACTGACATGGCGGATGCGCTGAAGATTGTTTTCGCCGAATGCCCGGACCTGCCGTTTCTGCCGGAGCTTCCGGCTCGAGGCCCACACGCCGAGATGATCGGCCGCGCCACCGCGTTCCTGGCCGGGTTGGCGGTCGATCTCTCGCCGGGCGGCTGGCGGCTGAGCGACAGCTCTGCCCGGGATCAACGACTGGCGACCGCGACCCTACGTTCCGATCTTGATCAACTTGAGGAGGTGGCGCAGGGCTATGTCGGTCCGGTGAAGGTAGCGGTTGCTGGACCGTGGACACTGGCGGCTAATTTGGACCGCCCTCGCGGCGATCGCGTGTTGGCCGATCACGGAGCACGGCGTGATCTTGGTCAGTCATTGGCCGAAGGCATCGGATCGCTGATCACCGAGCTCCGACGGAGATTGCCTGACGTGCAATTCGCGGTGCAACTCGACGAGCCGTCACTACCTGCCGTGCTGGCAGGTTCGATCGCCACGGCCAGCGGCCTCTACCGCTACCGAGCCATCGACATGGCCGAGGTCAGCGCCGTCCTGCGCGAAACCGTTGCCAAGGTTGCAGCCGGTGGCGGGGTCGGGGTGATCGTGCACAGCTGCGCGTCCGATGCGCCGATCTCACTGCTCCACAGCGGGGGGGCGGCTGGAATCTATCTCGATCTTGATCAGTTGAGCAGCGGCGATTGGGACGCCATCGCCTCGTGCCTGGAGGACGGTATCGAGATCGGGCTGGGCGCAGCGCCTACTGAACGCGTCCTGACCGCCGATGATGTTGCGCAACGAGTGCTGAGCCGCCTCCGTGATCTTGGCTTGGAGCCAACTTTTTCCGGCCGGTTGGTGATCACACCAGCCTGCGGCTTGGCATCGGCAACCCGCGACCGTGCAGTATCCATCCTTCGTGCGGTGCGGAAAGCGGCGGCAATTGTCACCGACCAGCTAGCTGATTGAAGTCAGGACGAGTTCTCCGCTGCGTACACCTCAATGGATGCGGAGAAATAGACGTCAGAGTCGTTGTCGGAGCTCGGCGCTAGTGTGCTGGGCGTGGCCCAAGAAACTGACCTTCCTGACCACGCCGAACCCGAGCTTGCGACTCCCAGCGCCGAGGTGAGATCACGCCACGCCGATCTGAGTGAGCAGTTGAACGAGGCCCGATGGCGCTATCACGTGCTCGACGCCCCGACGATCTCTGACGGCGAATACGACGCCAGGATGCGTGAACTGGAGGATCTGGAGAACACGTTTCCCGCTCTGCGCACGCCGGACTCGCCCTCACAACAAGTCGGCGGACCGCCGTCCACGACCTTCGCGCCGGTGGAGCATTTGCAGCGGTTGATGAGCCTCGACAACGCGTTCAGCCGGGAGGAGTTAGAGCGCTGGGCGGGCCGGGCAATCCGCGAGCTGGGGGAGAAGCGGCTCGAGCAGTCCGGCTATATGTGCGAGTTGAAGGTCGACGGGCTAGCACTCGACCTGGTGTACGAAGGCGGACGGCTGAGCCGGGCGGCAACCCGCGGCGATGGCCGGGTCGGCGAGGACGTCACCACCAACGTACGGACGATCTCAGCCATCCCGGAGCGACTCACCGGCTCGGACACACCCACTGTGCTGGAGGTGCGGGGCGAGGTGTTCTTCGCCGTCGAGGATTTCACCGCCCTCAACGAGTCACTGGTAGGAGAGGGCAAGCCCCCGTTCGCCAACCCTCGCAACGCGGCTGCCGGCTCATTGCGGCAGAAGGACCCGAAGGTCACCGCGTCGCGGAATCTCGGCTTCGTCAGCCATGGCGTGGGTGTCATCGAGGGCTACCGGTCGGACCGATTGTCCGATCTCTATGACGGCCTCCAGCGCTGGGGGTTCCCGGTGAGCCGGCATCGAAAGCTGGTCCGCACCCTCGGAGAGGTCTGGGCTTACATCGAGCATTTCGGTGAGCATCGGCATTCGGTTGAACACGAGATTGACGGCGTGGTGGTCAAGCTCGACGAGCGAACGGTTCAGGACCAGCTCGGGTCGACCGCCAAGGCGCCGCGTTGGGCGATCGCGTTCAAGTACCCGCCGGAGGAGGTCACCACCAAACTGCGCTCGATCGACGTCAACGTCGGCCGGACAGGCCGGGTCACCCCCTTCGGGATCATGGAGCCGGTTCAGGTCTCGGGTTCGACGGTCAGCATGGCCACGCTGCACAACGCCAGTGAGATCGAGCGCAAGGGTGTGCTCATGGGTGACATCGTCGTCTTGCGCAAGGCCGGCGATGTGATCCCCGAGATCGTGAGTCCGGTCGTGGCGCTGCGGACCGGGGACGAGCGCCCGTTCCTCATGCCGACCCACTGCCCGGCCTGTGGCACCAAGCTGCATTACGAGCGGGAAGGCGATGCGGATCTTCGGTGTCCAAACCATCGCTCTTGTCCCGCGCAGCTGCGTGAGCGACTGTTCCATGTCGCCGGCCGGAGCGCCCTGGACATCGAGAACTTGGGCTACCAGTCCGCCGCTGCATTGCTCGAGGCTGGGCTTCTGGTCGACGAAGGCGACCTGTTCGGATTGACCGAAGAGGCCCTGCTACGGGCACCCTTCTTCACGACGACGAGCGGTCGGTTGACCGCCAACGGGCACAAGCTCCTGCTCAACCTCGAGGAGGCCAAGACTCGCCCGCTCGCCCGCTTCCTGGTCGCCTTGAGCATCCGCCATGTCGGCCCATCCACGGCGCCGGACTTGGCTCAGGCCTTCGGTGACATCGACCGGATCGCCAACGCGACTGCCGATGAGCTTGCTGCGGTCGAGCGTGTGGGGCCGACCATGGCGGCAGCCATTGCCGAGTGGTTCTCCGTCGACTGGCATCGCGAGATCATTCGCAAATGGCGTACTGCCGGTTGTTTGATGCGCGACGAGCCGAAGCGGCTGCGCGATCAGACCTTGGCGGGACTCTCGGTCGTCGTGACCGGCTCACTTGATGGCTACACCCGGGACACGGCCGCAGAGGCCATCACTAGCCGCGGCGGCAAGGTCGCTAGCTCGGTCTCAAAGAAGACCTCTTTCGTCGTGGTTGGTGAGTCACCAGGATCGAAGTACGACAAGGCGCTCGAGCTCAAGGTGCCCATCTTGTCCGGCGCCGATGCCTTCAACGTTCTGCTCGACTCCGGACCCGAGGCCGCGGCGCGGGCCGCTACAACCGGAGGCTGAACGAGCTGCCGATTGCGCCGACCAAGTAGTCGCCGATCCCGAAGCCCCAACTACCGGTCATCGCGTAGTAGACGTACCAGCCGAGCAAGAAGATGGCGATCAGCCCGGCCAGCAACGCCAACCCGACCCAGATCCGCATCCTCTTTTTCTGCCGGGTGGTCGGCACCCTCTCCGGCCCCCACTCGCCGAGTGTGGGCTGAACGCGGGGTGGTGTGGACCCATGCAGGTTGAGGTTGCTGAAGATTCTCATCCAGTAGGTCTCCATCAAAATCCACGAGGCAGCGTTGGGCATTCGCCCCTTCGAGGATAGGGCGGCCCGTCGATAGGCGGGCTAGTTGCGCACGTCGGTGTCAGCGAGCCGCCAGCGGGCTGCGGTCTCAGTATGGCTGGCGCAGGACGGTAACCGTGTTGCCGGCGATCTTGATGTCGGTCCAGGTCCCATTGTTGTTTTCGTTGGATTCCAAAAACCAGTTCGACGGATCAGCGATAACCCGTACCTTGTAGTTTCCATCCTGCAGACCGTTGATTTTGATCCATTGATATGCGAGGTCGGCCGAGTATTTGTCGCTCCAGCCAACTGAAATGCCCATCTTGACGTTCACCGATGCTGCAGTGCCACAGCTCGTGTAATAGGGGGTCTGCGGGGCGCCCGCTAGCGAGAGGTTGTACGTGGTGTTGTCCCAGAAACAAAATCCAGTCTTGGCGCCGGTCCCTTTGAGCTCACCTTCGTTGCCACTGGCGTCGAGCGGCCGGATTTCAAAGCGCTGCAGTCTGTAGACATGCCAGTGGTTGTGACCGTCTCCGGCAAAGAACATGTAAGTCTTCGACTGCGGGATTTCGATTCTGCGATACGTGCCCGAGGTGTTATAGATCCTCTGCCGTATGTTCATTCTCGAAACGGTGGTATCGGCACGATACCCGTGCAGTTCGAAGCGTCCAGGTCCAGCATTGGCAATCATTGTTGTGAACCTGAGCCGCTTCTCGCCGTTGGACGCCTGCTGGATGTAGAAGTTGCCTAGCTTTCTCATTCGCAGATCGGGCAGTAGCTCGGTGGCCGCATTCGCTGCCGATGAGGAACAAATGACGGAGAGCATGATGCCCAACATGAGGGCCAGAGTTCTGAGAACCTTCGTCATTTGGTTTCCCTAAAGCGGTTGCTTTGTCGATGCGACGTCGAGTTCTAAAGCCATCGATGAAGGCATGGACGTCGCCGACGTGCGGCGATATGAATCTATCAAGAGGACGACTGGAAACCGCAGTTGGACATCGACCGTTACATAACGGAGACGTCAATCCGATTTAGCGCGCAGAATCCCAAGCGAACAGTTACCTAAATGAGCCATTGCTCCACACCGACGATGCCGAGCGCCACAATCAAAAAACGAGCGACCCGGCCGGCCGCCACGACGATCGCAAACCAGGTTGCGCGCATCGTCGTTGCTCCCGCAGTGAGGGCGACGGCAAACAGCGGGGGTACACCGACCACAGCTGAAATGCCGACGATGGGGAGTCCCCAGCGGGGCTCACCAACAAGCCCCAGCAGCCAGCCGATCCCTGCCCGCAATCGGGAGCGGAAGGGCCCGACCGAAGCACCGACTGGCCTCACGGGTCGATGTCGCATGATCCAGAATTGGCGGCCACGCCGAACGCCGAGAAACAGCATCAGCTTGCCGACGCTCTGGCCGAGACCTACCCCGATGGCGATGGGAACGGGGCCGGCCACGGCAGAGACCTGGGAGGCGACCACGTACGTTTCAGCGTTCGCGAACGGAAAGACCGCGGATAGGACCCCGTAGCCGATGGACGTCAATAGGGCCAGAAAGTCCGGCCAGCCGAACACGCCCATGGCGCGACCGTACCTCTACGGGAAATGTGCTACTTGATCAGCGCGGCGAGGTGGTTGAGCCGGGCGATTTCGGAGTCGAGAAAGGCGGGTCCGCCATGCCGTCCGACGACGATGACTCGATCCCTCGTCAGCGGTACCACGACGACCGTGGACTCGCCCCAGCCGGCGACCCAGCCCCACTCAAGCTCCACTCGATGTGAGGCGTCGAATGGGGCGAATCTCTCGGCCGATTCTGCTGTCACCTCCGGAGCCAGCGTCGTGGAATAGGTCGGAATCGCCGTGGTCCCGTGAGTATCCAGCAGCACGGCCCAATGGGAGCGAAAGACGACCGGGCAGAGGGAGACGAGCGTTTCGGCGGCATGTTCCGGATCAGCGGTCATCCGCTCAAGCGCCTCGAGGTCGGATTGGAGCCCACCACCCTCGGGGTAGCGCGAGATCCACTCGACATGAACGCCATCGAGATTCTGGCAGGCGGCGACGATCGTTTCCGGGAGTTGGTTCGGCGGCAGGTCGACGATGAAGTCGTCGATGACTATTCCCATGCCTTTCTCGACGATCTCCACGGCGTTGATGTCGCCATTAATTCTGCCAATTGCTGTCGCCACCGCCCCGAGTGAGCCGGGGCGGTCCGGCAGCGAGACTCGCATCAAGAACACAGCCGCAATCTTCCTGTCTCCGCATTACTGCAAGGTTTCGAAAACATGTCAGCACTCTGATCGGCGGACAAGGCAACGCTGTCAGCCGCAGCGTGGAAGCCTAGCCCAGTGCCTCGATTTGAGCCGTTCCGCGGACTGCGCTACGGAGCGGACCCGCTGCCCGACGTAGTGGCTCCGCCGTACGACGTGCTGTCCGACGACCAAGTTGTCTGGTACCAGAGCCGATCGCCGCACAACATCGTGCACATCGACGTCCCTCGCGGGGGCCCCGATCGGTATGCGCGCGCGGCCGTGACATTTCGCCGTTGGCTGGCCGAGGGTGTGCTGGTTCGCGACCCAGAGCCTTGCTTCACCATCTACCGGATGCGCTTCACTGACTCGAGTGGCACCCACCGAGATATTGCGGGGGTGCTGGGTGGCTTGGAAGTTGTTGAGGAACGTTCCGGCAGCGTCCTGCCGCACGAGCGAACGACACCCAAGGCATCTACCGACCGCCTGGACCTAACCCGGGCCACTCAAGCAAACCTGTCGCCCGTATGGGGGCTGTCCCTGTCCAGCGGCCTGAGCCAGCTGCTCGCCGAGGCGGGCGAAGTCCTCGGGAAGGTGACCGAGGATGGGGTTGAGCACGTGGTCGAGCGTGTCACCGAGACCGCGAGAATCTCGGCGATCTCCGCGGCGGTGGCGACTGATGACGTACTTATTGCCGACGGCCACCATCGATATTCAGTCAGCCGCACCTATCGCGACGAGGTCAGGGCAGCCACGGGTCGGACCAACACCCCGGTCGAGGAGACCCTCGCCTTCGTCAGCGAGCTGGTCGCCGATCAGCTCAGCGTCGAAGCGATCCACCGGCTCTATTCGGACGTCTCGCTCGAGGAGCTGGCCGCGGCGCTTTCGGAGCACTTCGAGCTGGGGCGCGCCAATCGACCCACGGCCGACACTCTCCGGGCGATGGAGTCCGACGGCTACTTGGTTTTGGTGGGTCCGGACCAGGCCTGGCGGCTAACCCCGAAGCCGGACGCCTTCGCGGGCGTCCGGGCCTTGGATGGAGCGTGGTTGGAAGCAGCCCTGCACGATGTCCGGGCGACCGTGACCTACCAGCACGGCCTGGAGGAGACCTTGGCAGAGGTGGCCGCCGGTAGTGCCAGCGCTGCAGTGCTGATCCGGCCGGTAAGTGTCGCCGAAATCGAGCGGACGGCCCGGCAGCACCTGCTCATGCCGCCGAAGTCGACCTTCTTCACTCCAAAGCTGAAGACCGGGTTTGTGCTGCGCTCGTTGACGTGAGGCTGCTCCAAAGAAATCAGTTCAAGCCGCACTCGGGCGGATCCTAGGATGATCACGACCAACGGAGGGGAGAGCGAGACAGTGGCACTAAGCCGGGACGACGTGGCGGACCTTGCCAAACTGGCGCGGATCGAACTCACGCCGGCAGAACTTGATCACCTGGCACCGCAGCTCGAGGTGATCTTGGAATCTGTCGCCCGGGTGTCCGAGGTGGCCGCCGAGGACATTCCACCGACCTCTCACGCCCTGCCGCTGACGAACGTGTTTCGAGAAGACGCGCTCCGGCCGTCGCTTTCCCGGGAGGAGATTCTCGCCGCGGCGCCGGCGCGCGAGCTGGACCGGTTTCGCGTGCCGCGGATTCTTGGGGAGGAAGCGTGACGGAGATCATCGGGGCCACCGCCGTCGATCTTGCAGCCAAGATCAAGTCCCGCGAACTCAGCTCCGCCGAGGTAACTCGAGCCCATCTTGATCGCATTGCTGCCGTCGACTCAGAGGTCCATGCCTTCCTCCACGTCGACGCCGAGCGGGCCTTGGCCGCCGCTGCGCGGATCGACGCCAAGATTGCAAGCGGTGCGCGCGTCGGTCCATTGGCTGGGGTGCCGTTGGCCCTCAAAGACGTACTGACCTATGCGGGCGCGCCAACAACCTGCGGTTCGAAGATCTTGGAGGGCTGGATTCCGCCGTACTCCGCAACTGTGACGCGGCGGCTGCTGGACGGGGACCTCGTGATCGTTGGCAAGACCAACATGGACGAGTTCGCCATGGGCTCCTCGACGGACAACTCGGCCTACGGACCGACTCACAATCCCTGGGCACTCGACCGGATTCCGGGCGGTTCCGGGGGCGGCTCGGCCGCCTCACTGGCCGCGTTCGAAGTGCCACTGGCAATAGGCACGGATACCGGAGGTTCGATCCGACAGCCGGCGGCCGTGACTGGCACTGTCGGTGTAAAGCCAACCTACGGCGGTACCTCCCGTTACGGCCTGGTCGCGTTGGCCTCGAGCCTCGATCAGCCTGGGCCTTGCGCCCGCAACGTGCTCGATGCCGCCGTCCTGCACTCAGTGATTGCCGGGCACGACCCGCTCGATTCCACTTCGATCGACGCTCCAGTCCCAGACGTTGTCGCCGCTGCCCGCTCCGCGAACGTGGCGGGGATGAAGATCGGGGTTGTTCGCGAGTTGGGCGGGGAAGGCTACGCGCCCGGTGTTGAGCAACGCTTCACCGAATCCGTGCAGCTGCTAGCCGCGCTCGGAGCGGACATCATCAAGGTATCGTGCCCACACTTCGTCTACGCGCTGCCCGCCTACTACCTCATCTTGCCCGCGGAGTGCTCGTCGAACCTGGCCAGATTCGATGCCATGCGATACGGGCTGCGGATCGGCGATGATGGCGAGGCGAGCGCGGAACAGGTGATGGCGGCCACCCGAGCGGCCGGGTTCGGCGCCGAGGTTAAGCGCCGGATAATTATCGGCACGTATGCCCTCTCGAGCGGCTACTACGAGGCCTACTACGGGCAGGCGCAGAAGGTTAGAACGCTGATCTCCCGCGACTTCGATCGGGCGTTCGAGGAGGTGGACGTTCTCGTCTCGCCGTCCACGCCGACCACGGCTTTCCGGATCGGAGAGAAGGCTGACGACCCGCTCGCCATGTACAAGAACGATCTGTGCACCATTCCATCGAATCTGGCCGGCAATGCCAGCGCCTCATTCCCGGTGGGGTTGGCTCCGGAGGACGGATTACCGGTTGGACTGCAGGTGATGTCGCCCCCGCTGGCCGACGACCGGCTCTACCGAGTCGGTGCCGCACTTGAACAGGCACTGCAGTCTCGGTGGGGCGGTCCACTGCTCGACCAAATCCCCGAGTTGGCGGTGGTGGCATGACAGACCTGGCTCAAGGAACGCTGCCGTACGAGGAAGCTGTCGCCAACTTCGACCCGGTGCTGGGACTGGAGGTCCATGTCGAGCTGAACACCGCATCGAAGATGTTCTGCGGCTGCTCAACCGTCTTCGGGGCCGAGCCCAATACGCAGGTTTGCCCGACCTGCCTCGGCTTGCCCGGCTCGCTGCCGGTGGTGAACGAGCGGGCGGTCGAGGCGGCGATCCGGATCGGACTGGCTCTGAACTGCACCATTGCCGAATGGTGCAGATTCTCCCGGAAAAACTACTTTTACCCGGACATGCCGAAGAACTATCAGATTTCCCAGTACGACGAGCCCATCGCCTACGACGGTTGGACCGAGGTTGTACTTGACGGTTCGACCTATCGGATCGGCATCGAGCGCGCGCACATGGAGGAGGACACCGGCAAGACGATGCATGTCGGCGGGGCCACCGGGCGGATCCACGGAGCCGACTACTCACTGCTCGACTACAACCGCTCCGGTGTGCCGCTCATCGAAATCGTCACCAAGCCGATAGAGGGAACCCGGGCCAAGGCGCCGGAGGTAGCGCGGGCGTACGTCACGATGCTTCGGGACCTGCTTCGAGCATTGGGTGTCTCCAACGTCCGGATGGAGCAAGGGTCGCTCCGCTGCGACGCCAACGTGTCGCTGCGGCCGACTCCGACCGATCCGTACGGCACCCGTACCGAGACCAAGAACGTCAACTCGCTACGCAGCGTTGAGCGGGCGCTTCGCTATGAGATCACCCGGCAGGCTGCGGTGCTGACCAGCGGCCGCAGAGTCGTCCAGGAAACTCGACACTGGCACGAGGACTCCGGCATCACCACCGCCGGCCGAAACAAGGAGACCGCTGAGGACTACCGCTACTTTCCCGAGCCCGACCTGGTGCCGATCGCGCCGAGCCGGGATTGGGTGGAGGAGCTTCGCGGCACGCTGCCCGAGCCTCCAGCAGCTCGGCTGCAGCGGGTCACGAGCGAGTGGGGATTCACCCCGCTCGAGCTGCGCGATGTGATCAATGCCGGAGCGCTGACCGCAATCGAGGCGACAGTGGCCGCAGGCGCCTCGCCGCAGGCAGCACGTAAGTGGTGGTTGACCGAGGTGGCGCGGCGGGCCAACGAGGACGGAGTCGAACTCGAGGACGCGGGGATAACACCTCAGCAGGTTGCCGAAATTCAGGCGATGGTCGAGAACGGCACGATCAACGACAAACTCGCTCGGCAGGTCTTCGACGGCGTGCTGGCTGGTGAGGGAAGCCCAGCTGAGGTCGTCGAGAGCCGGAACCTCGCCGTAGTGTCTGACGAGAACGCGCTGCGCGAGGCCGTAGATGCCGCTATTGCAGCCAATCCGGATATCGCAGACAAGGTGCGGAGCGGCAAGGTGCAGGCCGCCGGTGCGCTGATCGGCGCCGTTATGAAGTCCATGCGCGGACAGGCCGATGCCGGACGCGTCCGGGAACTCCTGATGGAGCGGCTGAGCTGAGCGGTCTACGGGTTAACCGCCAAGAACAAGAAGGCCGCCAACAGCACGAGGTGCACTGAGGCCTGCAGCCTGGTCGCCCGGCCCGGAACGATCGTCAGGATGCTGACGACCACCGTTACTGCCAGCAGCACCATTTGAGTGGCGTTCAGGCCGAGGATCAGCGGTCCTTCCAGCCAGATGGACGCGATGGCAATCGCGGGGATCGTCAGTCCAATGCTGGCCATCGCCGAACCGAGCGCCAGGTTGAGGCTGATCTGTAGTCGCTCGCGCCGCGCCGCCCGGGCAGCGGCGAGGGTCTCCGGCAGCAGCACGAGCAGCGCGATCACCACACCGACAAATGACTGCGGAAAGTGGACGGCGTGGACCGCAGTCTCGATGGCCGGTGACTCGACCTTTGCCAGCCCCACGACGGCAATGAGGGCAACAAGCAGCAGGACCAGGCTGACCAGGGCGGTCCGGCGGCTGGGAGGGTCGGCATGTTCCTCGGAGTCCATCAGATCGCCGCTCGCTGTGACGGGCAAAAAGAAGTCGCGGTGCCTCACGGTTTGAGTCAGCACGAACACCACGTAGAGAACCAGCGACGCTACGGCAGCGAAGGCCAACTGGCTCGGGGAGAACTCGGGCCCTGGTCGGCTGGTGGTGAATGTTGGCAGCACCAGGCTCAACATGGCGATTGTCGTGACCGTGCTGAGCGCGGCCCCGCTGCCCTCGGCGTTGAAGTGGGTCAGATGAAAGCGTAGGGCGCCCAGTAGCAGCGCGAGCCCGACGATGCCGTTGCACGTGATCATCAACGCCGCGAACACCGTGTCCCGGGCCAGCGACTCAGTTACAGGACCGCCGGAGATCATCAGCGTGACGATCAGGGCGACCTCGATCACGGTCACCGCGACCGCGAGAACCAGGGAACCATACGGCTCGCCCACGCGGTGAGCGACGACTTCCGCGTGGTGCACAGCGGCTAGTACCGCGGCGCCGAGCACCAGCGCCACCACGGCCACCACGAGCGCGCCCGGCGTGCGGCCCCAGGTGAAAGCCAGCAATGCGGCTGCCACGACCGGGACTAACACGGTCCAGGAGAACCACCGCGTGCGGGGCGCCTCGGTCACCCGGGTAACGCTCGCACATCGCCTGGCCGGTGCGGCCATCGCGGCGATGTCGATGGAATCGGTCTTTGCGACTTCGACAATGCCCTGCCGCAGCCGGACCAGTTCGGCACGCATTCCGGCGAGGAGTCGACAACATCGGTATTGGTTTCGACAGTGGTCCGCTGGATTTCGGCGGCGTAGTTTGGCCGCCGGAAGCGGAACAAGATCTGGGGTGTCCGCGCGGACAGCTTCGAGTCGCGAGGTCGATCAGACGTAGCTCTTCCTCGGCCCCCCAAGGTCAGTTCAGCCTCATGCTCATGCGCCTGCCGTCCTAGTGGGTAATCGCGCGCTGTGGTGGCACCCTAGATCTGGCGTGTGGCAGCCGGATGACCGTCGCAGATAGGTCTTGTGTGGAGCGCCAGCCGTCCTGAGATGCCAAACGTTCCGGGGTGGGAGGGTTTAGGAGTCGTTAGCCGTCTTGGGATGGGAGACGTGGCGGGGGTGGGCGGGTTTGGGGTTGTTAGCCGTCTTGGGATGGGAAACGTACGGATGCAGCCGAGCTAGCGCTCAATGCTCAACAGCCGATCGTCACCTTGCCGAGCCTCGCCGCGCCCGTCGGTGTTCGACGTGGTCAGCAGCAGACTGTTGCCGTCATTGGAGACGAGAACCGTACGCAGCCTGCCGTATTTGTCGACAAAGTGCGCCTCTGGTTCCCCAGTGTTGGTGTCTTGAAGCGGTATCTGCCACAGGCGCTCACCCCGCAGCGCCGCCATCCACAGAGCCCCCTGCCAAAAGGCCAGCCCGGACGGTGAGGCGTCGGAAGTTTGCCAGACCACTTTCGGGTTGACGAATTCGCGGTTCTGTGAGGACCCTTCCACCATCGGCCACCCGTAGTTGCCGCCCTCGGCGATCAGATTGAGCTCATCCCAGCTCGAGGAGCCGAATTCCGATGCCCACAATCGTCCTGCATCGTCGAAGGCGAGGCCTTGCACATTGCGATGCCCAAAGCTGTAAACCTCGTTTCCGAAGGGATTGCCCGGCGCCGGCTTGCCTGAGAAGTCGACGCGCAGAATCTTCCCGCCGAGTGAATCCCTGTCCTGCGAGTGGCTGCTGTCGCCGCTCTCTCCGGTGCTGATGTAGAGGTAGCCGTCCGGTCCGACCACCATCCGTCCACCGTCGTGGATGCGCCCCGCAGGTATACCTGACAAGATCACCCTTGGCTCGCCCAAGGCATGGCCGTCCCAGCTCATCGAGACCACGCGGTTGTCCTCCGCGGCGGTGTAATAAGCGACGACAGTCTTGGTGTCCTTGGAGATGGCCAGGCCGAGGAGACCACCTTCGCCGCCGGGTCGGGCCTGTTCGATCGTCCGTACCGGGGTCACTCGTCCGTTGTCGAGATGGATGATGCGGGCGGTATCCCGCTCGCTGATCAGGAAGCTCCCATCCGCGAGCTCGATCAGACCCCAGGGGGAGTTAAGGCCGGTGGCCAGCTCCCGGACATTATCTGTCTGCGAGGCCGCAACTCCGCCGGTACGGGTATCCGAACTCGGCTCGGTTGCTGATGTCGTACAGCCGGTCAAGAACGCAAGGGCACCGGCCACAGCCCACCACCCACGACCTCCCACCCTCACGTGTGCAGGTCGGTGGCCAAGAAGGTCTCAATTGCCTCCGGTTCACCGACGAGCTTCACCTCCGCCACCCCGGTACGACCGTGGGCATACAGCATCAGTTCGCTCGGCTGCCCCACGAGGGTCACGATGGTCGAGCCGCTGACAGCCCGGATGGTGTCCGGCTGGCCATCAGCGTTCCCAGAACCCAACCGCTCGAGCACGACACCGACCTGGGAGCGCCGGAACCAGGCGCGGGCCAGCAGCTTGAGCCGGCGCCACATCCATTCCTCGACCTCCGGCCCGAGATCTCGCGACGTGTGCGGCTGGTCCCCGGCGCGGCGTACGTCCTCGTGGTGCACGAAGAATTCGGTGGTGTTTGCGCCCTCATCGACGCCGGGGAAGGCGAACACCGAGAACCGAGCAGGGCCTCGGCGAACCCGGTCGACCAATTCGCCGAACGGCCACCGGGACTTGATCTCCGCCATCCGTCGCTCGAACAAACCCGCCAGCGGCTTGGCCACCATACTGGTCGCGCCGACCGGATCCGTCTCCCGAATCCATAGGTGCGCAGCGAGGTCGTGGGTATTCCAGCCCTCACACAACGTGGGCGCGTCCGAACCAACGGCGTCAAGCAGGTCGCACAGCTCGGCACGCTCCGACTTGGCGAAGGTCACAAGCGTCCATGCTATCCGGGGGCGGAATGGGGTCGTGACCAATCTGTCGGGCGGCAACAATGGGGGCGTGACGAACTCCGCCAGCTCGCCGCCGGCGGCCAAAGGTCTTGATCCGGCCATCGCCTCCCTGCTCAAGCGCGACGCGGCCGGACTAGTGCCCGCGGTCATTCAGGAGCAGGACAGTGGTGAAGTGCTGATGGTCGGCTGGATGGACGACGAGGCGCTGCACCGGACCCTGACCACTGGGCGGACGACATTCTTCTCCCGTAGCCGCGGCGAGTACTGGATCAAGGGCGAAACCAGCGGCAATATTCAGCAGGTTCGGGAGGTCCGGCTGGACTGCGATGGAGACACGTTGTTGATCAAGGTGCACCAGATCGGCGTCAGCTGCCACACCGGTGACCGCACCTGCTTCGATGCTCATCTGCTGAGCTCGGCGGATCTGGGCCGATGATCAGTGAACCCAGCCCCAGCCTGGAGGAATTCCGCAAGCTAGCGGTCGAGCGTCGAGTGATTCCAGTCCACCGGCGCTTCCTCGCCGACGCGGAGACGGCGATCGGGCTGTACATCAAGCTGGCCGCCAACGCGCCGGGCACCTACCTGCTCGAATCGGCTGAGCAAGGAGTCTGGTCGCGCTATTCGTTCATCGGCGTGCGAGCCACGGCCACGCTCACCGAGTCGGGTGGTCAGGCGCAGTGGGTCGGGCATACCCCCGCCGGCCTGCCGACAACCGGCGACCCGCTGCGGGCCTTGTCGGAGACACTGCGACTGTTGCATACGCCGCGAACCGATGGGCTGCCGCCATTCACTTCGGGACTGGTCGGCTATCTGAGCTACGACACGGTGCGCCGAGTCGAGCGGCTGCCGGACACCAACCCGCGGGACATCGACATCCCCGAACTCGCCTTCCTGCTGACCTCGGATCTGGCGGTCTTGGACCACCACGACGGAGAGGTCTGGTTGGTCGCCAACGCCATCAACTTCGACACCAGCGAGGAGTCAACTGATGGCTGGGTGGACCGCGCTTACGCGGACGCCTTGGCCCGCATCGAGGACATGGCCGTCGCGCTCGCCCAGCCCACCCGGTCGTCGGCAACGTCGGCGGATTTCGACGGCCCAGTTCCGGTACGTCGCCAGCGCACCACAGAGGAGTTCCAGACAGCCGTACGGTCGGCGGTCGAGGAGATCCGAGCCGGCGAGGCGTTCCAGATCGTCGTCAGCCAGCGCTTCGAAGTCGACACCACAGCAGATGCGCTGGACATCTACCGGGTGCTGCGGCTCACCAACCCCAGCCCCTATATGTATCTGCTACGGCTAGAAGGTTTCGACATCGTCGGGTCGAGTCCGGAGGCGCTGGTCACCGTCAAGGATGGCGTCGCGGTCACCCATCCGATCGCCGGCTCGAAACCGCGCGGGGCAACGCCGGCCGAGGATGCAGCGCTTGAGGCTGAGCTACTGGCTGATCCTAAGGAGCGTGCGGAGCATGTAATGCTGGTCGACCTCGGCCGCAACGACCTGGGCCGGGTCTGTGAACCCGGCACCGTCGAAGTGGTGGAGTTCATGGAGGTCCGCCGCTACAGCCACATCATGCATTTGGAGTCCACTGTTCAAGGCAGGGTCTCCGAGGACCGCTCCGCCCTAGACGTGGTGCTCGCAGCCTTTCCGGCCGGGACCCTGTCCGGCGCACCGAAGGTCCGGGCAATGAAGATCATCGACGAGTTGGAGGTGTCGCGCCGCGCCCTGTATGGCGGCGTGGTGGGATACCTGGATTTCGCGGGTGACGCCGACGCCGCCATCGCCATCCGCACCGCGCTGCTGCAGGATGGTGTTGCCTACATCCAGGCGGGCTGCGGAATCGTTGCCGATTCCGATCCTGGCACCGAAGATGAGGAGTCGCAGAACAAGGCCGCCGCCGTTGTTCGCGCCATCTCGGTGGCCCAGACCTTCTCTCCATTGGCGGCCAGGTGACACCCGAACGGAGCCGGACATTGGCGCTCGGCGGCATTCTGATGGGTGCCGCTCTAGGTTTGCTCGCCGGCGCCCAGCCCTGGTGGCGCGCCCATGGCGAGGGTCTCGACGTCTCGTTCAGTGGCACTGCCTCCACCGGCGGGCTCAGCCAAGCACTGCCGTTGGTCGCTGCGGCCGGGGCCTTGCTGTTGTTGACGATCGCGGCCCGTGGTCGGCGCCTGGTCGCGGTGATCTTGGTGGTTGTCGGTCTCGGCATGACCGCGCTGGGTCTGTTCCGCGTGCGGCCGACGCCCGAGGCGGTGCAAGATCAGGTTCGGACCGTCAGCCTGATCGATCAATTTTCGCTGTCGGCCACTTCGTGGCCAGTCGTCTATGCGTGCGCCGGAATTCTGATCATCGGAGCGGCCTTGATCATCATTCTGCGCTCGGGCCGCTGGCCGCGGTCGGATCGCTACTCACGCTCAGGCGGCGCCACGGAGCGACCTCTCGGCGAACAGCAGGCCGAGGCCTGGGCCGCGATGGATGCGGGGATCGACCCCACCGCTGATCGTGAGCCGGAACCGGCGCGGCGGTCCGACCCCGATGTGCAGTCGGGGCCCAGTCGGGACACAATGGGAAACACCAAGCCCTCGGCTAGGTCTCAACGGTCGGCGGAATGAGGAAGACATGACGAGCACATCCGAGTCTCAGGCGGCCGGCCCGAAGGGTGCCGTTGAGGCGAACGAGCGGCCGCATAAACATGTCCATCACGGCCGGACCATTGCCGCATGGACCGGTAGCATCTTGGCGATGCTGGCGTTCATCCTCGGCGGCATCGCCATGGTCCTCGGACCTAACTGGATCCTTTTTTGGGTAGCCGCAGCCATCCTGATTGCCAGCCTTATCGCGACCAAAGTCCTCCAGGCCATGGGCCACGGCGCAAACTGATCGGACGACCACGTGGCTGCCCTCGACGACATACTTGCCGGCGTACGCTCCGACCTGGCAGCACGCCAGGCTGAGATGCCCCTTGATCGGTTGAAGGAGCGGGTGCAGCACATCGATCCCGCCCTGGACCCGATGCCGGTTCTGCACGGTCCGGGCGTGTCGGTGATCGCTGAAGTCAAGCGTTCGAGTCCGAGCAAGGGCCGTCTGGCAAAGATTCCCGATCCGGCCGCGTTGGCCGCCGAATACGAGGCGGGCGGCGCGGCCGCCATTTCGGTGCTCACCGAGAGGCGGCACTTCGCCGGTTCGCTAGACGACTTGATCGCCGTCCGCTGCGCAGTCGGCATCCCCGTGCTGCGCAAAGATTTCATCGTCACCGCCTACCAGCTATTTGAGGCGCGGGCTGCCGGTGCCGATCTAGTCCTGCTGATTGTGGCCGCCCTCTCAGACAACGAGCTCATCGCACTGATCGAACGCGCCGCTTCTATTGGGTTGACACCGCTGGTTGAGGCGCATACGGCTGATGAGGTCTCGCGGGCGGCGGACGCGGGGGCTCGGATCATCGGCGTTAACGCTCGGAATTTGCAAACCCTTGAGGTGGACCCGACCCGGTTCGCCCAGCTGGCACCGCTCATCCCGGACGGCATCGTCCGGATTGCCGAGTCCGGTGTGCGCGGGCCGCATGATGTGATCGAGTTGGCGCGGGTCGGAGCCGACGTGGTCCTGGTTGGTGAGGCGCTGGTGACTGGCCGTGATCCCCGCAGCGGCGTCGCCGACCTGGTGGCCGCCGGGGCGCATCCGGCCGTCCACAAGGCCTGACAGCTGCAGCTGATCCGAGATCTGATGACCGAAGCGATCATGCCTACCGGTGTTTCTGGGCTGCCGGATGCGGCCGGCCACTTCGATCAGTTCGGTGGCAGGTTCGTCCCGGAGGCGCTGTTCGCGGCGCTCTTCCAGCTGGAGCGCGAGTTCACGGCTGCGATGGCCGACCCCGCGTTCAAGGGTGAGCTATCGCAGCTGCTTGCCGATTACACCGGACGACCCAGCCCGATCACCGAGGCTCGCCGATTCGCCGAGCACGCCGCCCCTACAGGGTCAGCGGGCGGCAGGTCTGACGGTTCGGCGGGACAACCAGTAATCGTGCTGAAGCGCGAGGACCTCAATCACACCGGCTCGCACAAGATCAACAATGTACTCGGCCAAGCCCTGCTCGCTCGCCGAATGGGCAAGAGCCGCTTGATCGCCGAGACCGGTGCGGGGCAGCACGGGGTGGCCACTGCGACCGCCGCGGCTCTGTTCGGCATGGAGTGCACTGTCTACATGGGCAAGATCGACACCGAGCGCCAAGCGCTCAATGTTGCGCGGATGCGGCTGCTCGGCACCGAGGTGATCGCCGTTGAATCGGGCAGTCAGACGCTCAAGGACGCGATGAACGATGCGATGCGCGACTGGGTGGCTTCGGTGGATTACACCCACTACCTCATCGGATCGGTGGCGGGGCCCCATCCGTTTCCGATGCTCGTGCGCGAGTTTCAGCGGGTGATCAGTACGGAGGCGCGGGCCCAGGTGCTGGATCGCTATGGCCGGTTGCCGGATGCCGTCGTCGCCTGTGTCGGTGGCGGGTCCAACGCGCTCGGCATCTTTGCCGACTTCCTTGAAGACTCTGCTGTTGCCCTCCATGGCTTCGAGGCCGGAGGCGAAGGTGTGGAGACGGGCCGGCACGCCGCGACCATTTCGGCTGGGGAGATTGGCGTGCTGCACGGGATGCGGACCTACGTGCTGCAGGATGTGGACGGCCAGACCAAGGAATCGCATTCCATCTCCGCCGGCCTGGACTATCCGGGTGTTGGTCCCGAGCACTCATACCTGGCCTACACCGGCCGGGCCCAGTACGAGCCGATCAACGACGCCGAGGCGATGGAAGCCTTCGCGCTGCTCTCACGAACCGAAGGCATCGTGCCTGCAATCGAATCGGCCCACGCCCTGGCCGGGGCGCTGAAACTCGCGCCGAGGCTGCCGTCCCGATCCGACGGCCAGCCGTCGCTGATCCTGGTCAACCTTTCCGGCCGGGGAGACAAGGACGTGGACACAGCGATCAAATGGTTCGACCTCGACACGAAAGGTCGCGGCTCAGAGTCGGGCAGGCCCACGGCAGAGACCCGACCGGCCGAGAACCGGCTTGAGATGGGCGGGCCGTCCACCGGCGCAGGCGAGCAACGGTGAGCCCGCCGGACAGCTCGTCAACGACCTTCGACCTCGGCCGTACGGGTCGACGCATTGCCGAGATCAAGGCGTCGGGTCGCGGCGCTCTCGTCGGATTCCTGCACGTCGGCTACCCCGACGTAAGAACCTCGATGGCCGCGATGCGGGCCATGACCGGTGACGGCGACTCGCCAGGGGTGGACATGGTCGAGGTCGGCATGCCCTACAGCGACCCCATGCTGGATGGCGTCACCATCCAGCATGCCGGCACTCGTGCCCTGCAGCGGGGGGTGCGGACCCGAGACGCCTTTACCGCCGTCGAAGCTGTCGCCGCGACAGGGACGTCGGTGTTAGTGATGACGTATTGGAACCTCATCGAGCACTACGGTGCCGACGCGTTCGCCCGAGACCTGGCAGCCGCCGGCGGGGATGGTGCCATCACGCCAGACCTCACTCCCGATGAGGCGGAGGATTGGCTCCGGGCTTCGGATGACCGCGGCTTGGACCGAGTGTTCCTGGTTTCCCCGTCATCGACCGATGCGAGGCTGGCCAGCACAGTCGAGGCCTGCCGCGGCTGGGTCTATGCCACCTCTGTCATGGGCGTGACCGGGCCGCGGGCCCAGACGTCGACGGCCGCGCCCGAGCTGGTTCGGCGAATCCGCGCGGTGAACTCTGAGGCGATCATCGGAGTTGGATTGGGCGTGTCCAACGGGGTGCAGGCGCTGGAGGTCACTCGCTTCGCCGACGCGGTCGTCGTCGGCTCGCTACTGGTCAAGGCGCTGCTCGACGCAGAGGATGCGGGTTCGCCGACTGACCTGACCGGGCTTCGCCGGACAGTGGCTGATCTGGCGGCGGGTGTCCGCGGCGCGACCCGGGATGGCCAGGAACTTCCGGCCGGGCGAGTGGGTTAGTCGGAGCGTGAGCCGTACGGAGAACGCCGGCCGGGTTGGCAGCCTGCTTGTCATCGGCTTGCTGATGCTGCTGGCTGGCTGTACCTCACCCGACGCAACGGTCGTTCGGGCCGAGCCCGACCCTGGCGGCTACCAGGGCGGCACCTCGGTGCCAGATCCGTACGAGCTGCCCCCGGCGCGGCTAACCGATACCTCTGGAAACTCATACAATCTGGCGACATCGCCGTCCAAGCCGGTTGT
This sequence comes from Actinomycetota bacterium, assembly GCA_046732135.1. Taxonomy (GTDB): domain Bacteria; phylum Actinomycetota; class Actinomycetes; order Propionibacteriales; family Propionibacteriaceae; genus Microlunatus. Next base: position 1,127 of record JBKPML010000149.1, on the reverse strand, counting down.
GCTGCTGTTTTTCGGCTACAGCCACTGCCCCGATGTGTGCGTGACGGTGCTGGCCGACGTGGCGCAGGCGCTGAGCCGGATGAATCCGGCAGATCGGGACCAGGTTCAGCTGATCTTCATCACGACCGACCCGGCACGCGACACGCCAAGCGTGATCGGCAAGTACCTGGAGCGGTTCGACCCCAGCTTTCTGGGCCTCACCGGTGATCTGTCGACCATCAAGCAAGTCGCCGTCCGAGTCGGAGTCGATATATCCGGACACAAGAAGCTGCCCAGTGGTGGCTACGAAGTGGGCCATTCGGCACAGGTCATCGGGTTCGATCGCGACCGCAAGGGCGTCGTGCTCTGGACGCCGGAGACGCCGATCGCCGATCTGAAGCATGACTTCACCCTGTTAGTGGAACGCTCGCATTGACCACCGCAACGGCTCCTTCATCCCGCCTACAGTCCCTCGCTCCGTGGGTCTCCACCGCGGCGCGGCTCGTCCTGGCAGCCGTCTTGCTGACAGCCGGCACCTTGAAGGTGCTCGACCCTGCCCGCTCCGTCTCTGCCGTCCGGGCCTACGAGCTCGTCCCCACGGCCTTGGAGACCGCGATCGGCTGGGGCTTGCCATTCCTGGAGATCGGATTGGGCCTGCTTCTGGCGTTGGGACTGCAGACTCGAGCTGCGGCGATCGTCAGCGCGGCGGTACTGGTCGTCCTTATCACCGCGGTGATTTCGGCCGCCGCTCGCGGGTTGAGCGTCGACTGCGGCTGCTTCGGCAGCGGTGGGCCGGTACCGCCCGGTGATACCCACTATGTGAGTGAGGTCATTCGCGATCTCGGCCTACTGCTGCTCGCTGGATGGCTGATCTGGCGACCGCAGAGCCGGTTCTCCCTGGACGGCCAGGATCGTGGAACCAGATGAGTTCCAGCTCCAGGCGCGCTCGAGAGGAGGCTCGGCAGCGGGCGGCGGTTGCCGCCAAGCAACGGCGTCAGCGGCGATTTGCTCTGCTGGCCAGCGTCGTTGCGCTGGTTCTGCTCGTTGGTGGCGGGATCGCGTTCCAGGCGTGGCGAACGATGCGGGCACCGACCTCGGCGCCCACCACCGGAAATCCGACCTCGACTCCGGTGGTAATCACCGACGGA
>JBKPML010000148.1:0-55478 GCA_046732135.1 Actinomycetota bacterium | reverse complement strand
GGCTCGAAGCGGGGCAAGACGCCGAGTCCTCCAACTGCAAGGCGAACCTAACTCATTCGGGACGCCCCGCACAAGCTTTCGGCAGGCTTGGAAAACGGCCTGGCGGCGCTCGTCCATGACCGGCTGAGTCGACGGCCACGTGAACACGTCCCTGTCGCGCCGTTACCCCCCCGACCTCCACCCGCAGCGGCGGGATCGGGACCGCGCCAAAGTGGGACTTAGAGGAAGGTGAACCGTTTGCTAACCGAGGGCCGCCGCGCCTTCCTGCGTCGGGTGTCGGGCATACACCGGACGGTGGAGAAACTTCACAGCCAGGAACCGGGCCAGCTCGCGGTCCATCGTGACAATCGCGTACAGCCGCGGGCGGCCGACCAGCTCCGTATAAGCCGACTCACCCGGCCGAAACGTAAACAGCAGCATCTGAAAGTCGCCGGCGTCAGCGCTCCCGGAGGGTGTGGCTCCTGCCGCCGCCATGCTGCAGTCTGCTCTGGACGAGCGGCCGAAGCGTCGGAGCATGCTTGAGGACGCGCTAGCAGGTGGCGGTATCACTTTTCACCCGATTGGCCCTGAGGCGGCTGACGAGTGACCGCCGCTGCTGTCGAGAGGCTTCCGTCACCGCTCGCGGTTGATGGTGCCGTGGCTATCGATACGCCTAGTCGGACTCTGGCCGTGAGGTTGTCTGAATCTGCGGGTGGCTATGAGCAGCATTTGTGGTGTGAGGCGCATTCGGCGCTGTTGCGGGACCAGAATTCGGGTTGGCGCGGCGCCGGGCGCAGGTCCGCTGTAGTGCTCCTGGTTATCGCGATCTCGCTCCTGCTGTGGCCGGCACTTCGCGCACCGCATCAGCACACTTCGACGCGATGGCGGGGCACTCACGACAACTCCCCCAAGTTGAGCCGCAACGCTTCCTCAGCGGCCCTAGCGGACGCCTGAGCTTTGGTGTACCGCATCAGCATGTCGGGTGCGGTCCAACCAGCAATAGCCATCAGACCAGTCTCAGAACCGCCCTTAGCGAGCCACCGGTGAGCCGCTGTGTGCCTCAGCAAGTGCGGGTGAAAATTCGGCACACCTGCACCTTTTGCACGTTCCCCGAGCGTCTGGCGGAGTGCATCGTAGCCGAACCCTTTACCCCGATCACCCAGCCAAAGCTGCGGACGCGTATGCAACCGATGGGTTTTACGCACCCTCAGATAGCGATCGATCGATGCGGCAACCTCAACAGCAAGCGGGATCACGCGGCCCTTGCCGCCCTTGCCGCGCCGGATGACCGCCGTCGCCGGGTCGCTGCGCAAATCCAGATCGGCGACAGTCAAGGCGACCAATTCACCGGCCCTGATGCCGGTTGTGAACATCAACCGCAAGATCGCCTCGTCACGTTTGTCGCGTAACTCTGAGCCGCGACATGCTTTCAGCATCGCTCGCAACTGATCATCGGTCAGCGGTTGCACCACTGGCTTGTCCACCTGCGGCGATTTCAACCCGAGCAGCGGGTCAGTGTTTTGCTCGCCCTCCTCGGCGAGCCATGCGGAAAATCGGCGCATTGCAAGGTGGCGCGCCAACGCTGTCGCGGGCCTCGCCCCAGCGGTCAACAGGCCGTCAGTGAACTCGCGAAGCTGACGCCGATCAATCACCACCGGCTTGTCGTTCGCCTCACACCAGGACAGGTATGCGCGGACCCCGTCCCCGTAGGTTTTCACGGTATCGCCGGACTTCCGCTCCGCCCTAAGATGCAGTTCCCACGATCCCAGCAGGTCAGGAAGGTCCGGAAGCACGGCCGCGCGAGCCATCAGCCAACTCCCCCGAGTATCACAGGCACAGCCTACCGAATATCTTGGACTAGAGCGCTGTACGCAACATTAACGAGCGCTCCTTAGCTTGATCCCCGCGTAAATCGACTCGATCGCGCCCAAAGATCAATCCGCATATCTCAGAGGTACCACGCGAACCCAGCCGCGAGCGGCTGCAACCGCGTACGGCGTGCGCTGTCGGTTTCCCATGTTTACGTGGGAAACTGTCACTTTACCTATGTAACTTCATGGGTAAAGTACGAGATTCCCACGTAAACATGGGAAACCGAACAGAACCCAGATGCGCAATCATGAGGGCGCGGTCGACAGCAGCCCTCGGACGATTCGCAGACCTACCGACATACGGGCCAGATCTGACCGACCAGCGCAGATCGTACGCAAGATTTTCACTGATTCGGCGACGCTCGGTGTTTTGCGTTCCCAGGCGGCGACAAGCTCCTTGGCAGTGCCCGAGCCGTCGGAATTCAATACCTCGGCGGTCAGTTGGGCGTGGGCCGCGTGCATGTCGTCGCGCAGGGCGGCCCTGGCCATGGTCTGCCACCTGTCATCTCGAGGCAGCTCGACAATTCGTGAGATGAGCCGATCCAAACCAAGGCGCTGGCCGAGGGTGAAATGGACGTCGGCCACGGAGAGCGGATCCGCTCCATCCCGGTCAGCGGTCTCCACAATGGTCAGTGCTGGATATGCCGAATGCAACGCTGCAACAACCGACGCCAGTTCCTCTGGCACTCCAGCCGAACGGTAGCCCTGCATCCTCTTGTCGTACGCCTCGCGGTCGCGGCTCGTGAGCAGCGTTGGCAACGCGTCTCGGACCTGTTGGACGCCGGACGAAAGCTGATCCACCGCTGCTGCGACATCCAGTGGCCGGCTTCGGTTGTTGATCAACCAGCGCGTGGCGCGTTCGACCAGCGTCCGCACTTCCAGCCGCAGGGCCGTCTGGGTCTGGGCATCGATCTGGTGATCAAGATCGCGGATGGCCTGGTCGTTGTCGTCGGCCCCGAAGATCGCTCGCGCCGCGATCTGCGCCCGGATGATGTCCGCCGCCGACGCACCGGTTTCGCCTGAGAGTCGGTGAAAACAAGTGATGCCTGAGCCGTCCACGAATTCATTGACGACCACCGTCGCAATGATCTCCCGGCGCAGTCGGTGGGCGGGGATCACCGCCGCATATCTCTCGCGCATCGCAGTCGGGAAGTAGTCGATCAAGCGACTAGTGACGTACGCGTCGTCGGGGAGGTCGGAACCCAGCAGCTCGTCTTCCAGAACGATCTTGGTGTAGGCGAGCAGGGTGGCAAGTTCTGGTGCGGTCAGACCGCGATGGCTACTCCGGCGGTTCTCCATCTCCTCGGTCGTCGGCAGGGCTTCGAGCTCACGGTCCAGCAGGCCGGAGGCTTCCAGGCGCTGCATCCAGTCCTCATGGACGCCGGCCATCGAAGCGGTGTGATAGAGGCTGTTGGCCAAGGCGAGGTTCTGATTGTAGTTGTGCGCTAGCACGAGCCCTGCCACGTCATCGGTCATGGAGACAAGGAGGGCATCACGCTCCGCCATCGTCATCCGACCGGCGGCGACCTCGTTGCTGAGCAAGATCTTGATGTTGACCTCATGGTCGGAAGTGTCGACCCCGGCGGAATTGTCGAGAAAGTCAGTGTTGATTCGGCCACCCCGGGAGGCGTACTCGATCCTGCCTCGCTGGGTGAAGCCGAGGTTGCCGCCTTCACCGACGCATCGGGCGCGGAGCTCGCATCCATCGACCCGTAAGCCGTCATTGGCCTTGTCGCCGACGTCGGCGTCGGTCTCCGTCATCGCCTTGACGAACGTTCCTATGCCACCGCTCCAGAGGAGGTCGACCGGTGCCTTCAGGCAGGCGCTGATCAGCTCGGCGGGTGACATCGCCTGGATGGAGGCCGGGATTCCGAGAGCCTTGTGCATTTGGGGCGTGATGGATACCGACTTCAGGGTCCGCGGAAAGACACCGCCGCCCTCGGAGATGAGCGACTCGTCGTAGTCGGCCCAGCTCGAGCGGGGCAGCTCGAACAACCGTTTGCGCTCTTTCCAGCTGGTTTCCCCATCCGGGGCCGGGTCGACGAAGACATGGCGGTGGTCGAATGCTGCGACAAGCTGGATGTGCTTGCTCAGCAGCATGCCGTTGCCGAAGACGTCGCCGCTCATGTCGCCGATGCCCACACATGTGAAGTCTTCGGTCTGGCAATTGGCGCCCATCTCACGGAAATGCCGGCGTACCGACTCCCACGCGCCGCGGGCGGTAATCCCCATGGCCTTGTGGTCATAGCCCGCTGAACCACCGGAGGCGAAGGCATCACCCAGCCAGAATCCTGAAGAGATCGCAATGGAGTTGGCGAGATCGGAGAAGGTTGCTGTGCCCTTGTCGGCGGCCACCACGAGATAAGGATCGTCGCCGTCATAGCGGACGAGCTCTGCGGGTGGCACGACCTCTCCAGCCACCATGTTGTCCGTGATGTCCAGCAGGCTGGCGATGAACAGCTCGTAACAGGCCTTGCCCTCCGCCATCCATGCATCCCGATCGACCGACGGGTCAGGCAACCGTTTGCAGTAGAAGCCGCCCTTGGCACCGACCGGAACGATCACAGTGTTCTTGACCATCTGGGCCTTGACGAGGCCGAGAATCTCGGTTCGGAAATCCTCCGCGCGGTCCGACCAACGCACCCCACCGCGGGCGACCGGGCCGAACCGCAGATGCACGCCCTCGACTCGCGGTGAGTACACGAAAATCTCGAACGCCGGTCGGGGCTCCGGCAGCTCCGCAACTTGCCGCGGCAGCAGCTTGAAGGCGATTGTCGGCCGGGACTGGAAGGCGTTGGTCCGGACGATGGCCGCAATCACTGCCAGGTAGGCCCGCAGAATCCGATCATGATCAAGGTTGGCGACGTCATTCAATTCGATTTTGATCTTGCTGGTGAGCTCGGCGGCCGCAGTCTTTCTCGCCGCTACAGTCAGATCCTGCTGCGGATCGAACCGCAACTCGAACAAGGTGACCAGCTGCTGCGTCAAGTCGACATGGGAGCTGAGCGCATGGGCGAGATAGGTCTGGCTGTAGGTCGTGCCCACCTGGCGGAGGTAGCGGCCGATGGCACGGAGGATCACCACCTGCCGCCAGCTGAGGTCAGCCCGCATCACAAGTGCGTGGAAACCGTCGGGCTCGCTCAGCCCCTCGTACGACGCCGAGAAAGCCTCGATAAATTGCCGACGCGCTTCGATCGGCCACCGGGACGCCACTGCCTCTCGGCCCCCTGGCACCTGAATGCCGAAGTCATAGATGAAGGCGCGAGTGCCATTGCCGATCAGCAGCTCGTACGGTCGCTCATCGATGACGTCGACGCCCAGCAGAGTCAAATGCGGCAGGATCTGCGACAACGAGATCGGAGTCGTCCAACGGAAGATCTTCAACCGAAGATCGGCCTCATCGTCCTCCCGGTCCGGGGAGTACATGGCCATGTCCATGCCTGCGGAAAGGGCTGGTGGACCGGAGGACTCCGGATCGTTCTGCAACGCGATAAGCGCCGCCAGGTCGAGCACCCCCTGCCGCGGGGAAAAGTCTTCCTTGTAGCCCTCGGGAAGGGCGCCCGCTAATGTCGCCAACTGATCTTGCCGGGCACCTTCAATCGGCGACGGCCATCCAGAGAGCACCTCGGCGAATTCGTCGCTCCAGGAACGTGTCGCAACAGTCAGCTCCCGCTCCAGCGAACGGACATCGACGTCGCCGAGTGGCATGCCGAATGGCATGCGCATGACGAAGTGCAGTCGGGCCAGTACTGATTCCGACACCCGAGCCGTGTAGTCGATCGACGCACCTCCGAGGCGCGCCATCAGCAGCTCCTCCATCCGCCTCCGGACGGCGGTGGTGTAACGATCGCGGGGCAAGTAGACAAGGCAGGAGAGATAGCGCCCGTACGGCTCGCGGCGGACGAACATCCGTACCTGGCGACGTTCCTTGAGATGCGCGATCCTTTCGACCACTGTGGCCAGTTCGTCCGTGGGCGCCTGGAAGAGCTCATCTCGGGGATAGGTGTCGAGAACATCCATGATCGCCTTGCCACCATGGCTGTTGGCCGCGTAGCCAGATCGCTGCAGCACCTGGGCGGCTTTCTGCCGCAAGACCGGAACCCGCGCGACGGACTCGGAGTAGGCAGATGAGGCGAAGAGCCCAAGGAAGCGACGTTCACCGGTGATCCGGCCATCGGCGGAGAAGGTACGGATCCCGATGTAGTCCAGGTAGGCGGGACGGTGCACCCTCGATTTGTCGTTGTCCTTGGTGATGATCATCAGCTGCGGCGCCTCCCCGGGCAGCGGCACGGCGTGGAATGCGCTGGCCGCATCGATGTCCCCCCGGAGAATGCCAAGCCCGGTCGCCGGCACGGGCTCGAACCTGGTGTCGCTGCCATCGCCAATAAGCCGGTATTGCCGATAGCCCAGGAAAGTGAAGTGGTTGTCGTTCAGCCACTCCAGTAGTTCGACGGCGAGTGCCGCCTCATCGGCTCGACCGCCGGCCACCCGAGAGTCGGCAAGAAGTGCGACCGTCTCCATCGAGCGGGTCCGCATCTTCGTCCAGTCCTGAACCACCTCCTCCACCAGCCGCAGCACCTCGAGCAGGCCATGCTCAAGATCAGAATGAAGGTTCTTCGGGTGCTCGGGCCTTGAGGGTGGCAGGATCTCCAGATGCATCCAGGACTCGTGCAGAATCTCGGGATGCTTGTTGGCCTCGCTAGTTCGTACGATGTCCCGCAAATTGCCGGAAAGATCGCGACGGACCAGGAACTGTGGATGGAAGACCTCGCGGATGCTCCAGCCTTGGCGGAGAACCTCCATCGTCACCGAATCGACCAGGAACGGGCGATCGTCGGTGACGATCTGCACCACGGTGGCGCCACCAGCGCTCCAGCCGTCTTCTGACTGGCTCGGGGTACGAATGGCGACCGTTGCGCGGGCAGGTGGTCGCTGCATCGCCAACCGAAGGTGGCTCTGGACCAGTCCCAGGAGGTCTTCGACGCTGCGTTCCTCCATGTCCAGTGCATCGACGTGGCGGAAGTAGTGCGATAGGAAGACCGATACAGCTCCGGGCTTCTCGCCTAGCTGGGCGGCGACGGCAGCTCCTCGAGTGGCAGCTGCCGCGATCTTCTCGGTCTTTTCCTGCTCGAGTTCCACCTCGAATGTCGTCACGCTGGGTCCGATCATGTCCGCCGCACCCCGATGTGCAGCTAATCCGACCTTAGCCGTACCGTCGCAAAAGGAAGAGTCATCGCACTGTTCTCCACCAGCGGAACCGAATGCCGATCCTGTGGACGGATACTGCGGGTCATGGCGTCCTACATCGAAATGACTGTGCCGCTGATCCCTGGCCACGTCTTGCTACCGTCCGGATCCTGGTCAGCCGAGACTGACAGGTGCGTCTGTCTCCACAGCCTCCAGCGAAGATTGGCAGCGCACCATTGAAAGCCTGCTGGACAGCTACCGCCGGCTGGGCGTTACCGAGGCGGTGCCGCACGCGCTCGAGGTGTCGCAACCGCTCTCCGGGCTCTCAATGGTCCTAATGCACTTGGAGCTGCTGTCGAAAATCCCGCATCGAAGGCTTGACCCAATTATTCGCGGGGCGTTGTCGCTGCCAGCAGGCGGCGGGCTCGGCGTCCAAGATCGCTGAGATCGACCCGGCCCTCCTCCGCCGCGGCGGCTAACCGCGACGCCAGATCCAAGGCTTCGTCGACCAACGGTGCGTCTGCCGCGGCGTCCTCCCCCATGTCGCGGAGGATCGTGACCTCGGTCCGCGAAGCGATGATCGGCTCCAGCATGCCCTCGACCCAGACCCTGGTGCGCCGCCCGCCCCCGCGTTCATCGCCGAGCAACGGCTCGAGCGCAAAAATCCGGTCGGCGCGTACGAACTTGCCGAAGCCCAGCGAGACCATCCGAGATTCTGAGGTCACGTCTCGATCATCTCAGGCCCGTACGACATCGTCAGTTCCGCTGTGTCGGCGACAACCGATGTCAAGATGTGGCCATGGACATCTCGACGTCGTTGGATTTCGCTGCTCCGCCCGACCGTGTGTACGCCATGATGACCGACCAGGCATACCTCGAACAGGTTTGCGTCGCCTCCGAGTCGATCAGCTACGACGCAAGTGTGTCCGGGTCGTCGACGCACACCTCTCGTACGCTGCCAGCTCCGGAGTCGGCGGCACGGTTCACCGGAAGCCAACTCACGGTGACTGAAGACGTCGCATGGGGCGAAGCATCCGGCGACGGATCCCGAATTGGCGATCTGACCATGACGGTGCTCGGCCAACCCGTAAAGCTCAAGGGCCAGCTGCGGCTAGGACCGGGAGGTCGTGGGGCGGTCGTTGCTCTGAACGGCGAGCTGAAAGTCGCCATTCCGTTACTGGGCAAAAAGATGGAGGAATCGGCCGCCCCGGCAGTGCTTGCGGGGTTCAGGACCCAGCAACTGGTCGGCGATCAGTGGTTGGCCCGATGAGCCAGTAGCCCGGGGCCGATCGCGGGCCCCGGGCTACCCGGCTGGATCGATGTTCAGGGCTCGGAGTTTCGCACTCCGCTCAGGCCTCGATGGTGCGCTGCGAGTCGCTCGAGTCGACGGCGATCTTGCGCGGCTTCGCCCTCTCCGCAACCGGAATCTGCAGCTTCAAGACACCCTCCGCGTAGCTTGCAGTGATGTTGTCCAGATCAAGGTTGTCCCCCAGGATCAGCTGCCTGCTGAAGACACCCCTAGGGCGCTCGGCCGCAATCTGCTCACCGGACGTTTCTTGGACCGGCCGCTCGGCACGCACTGTCAAGACATTGCGCTCGACATCCAGGTCGATCGAGTCTCCCGATACACCCGGAAGGTCGAACTCAAGCCGGAAGGTGTCGCCCTCGCGCCACGCGTCCATCGGCATGAACGCAGGACGCGCGGAGGTGCCAAACACCTGTTGCGTGAGGCGATCTAGTTCGCGGAAGGGGTCAGTCCGCATCAACATCGTTGCTCCACCTCCATCACTGGACGAATTGATCGATGCACTTGCCATCTCTTATCTATGGTGGCAGTTATAGATTATTACTTGTTAGCATGTAGGTCAAGGTCAACAAAGAAATGTCACGAGGTGTGCGATGGCGTCGCGTCAGCCCGACCCGGGAACTGGGGTCTATGGCATCTCTGTGGCCGCAACCCTGGTTGGTACTGGCGTTCAGAATCTCCGAGCCTATGAGAGGGCAGGTCTGGTAGAGCCGAGCCGCACGTCGGGTGGCACACGGCTGTACAGCGGCGACGACATCGAGCGGATGCGGCGCATCGCCGAACTGCTTGCCGAGGGCCTGAATCTCAGCGCCATTGCGAGGGTGCTCGACCTACAGGACACCAACGAACGCCTGCGCAAAGAAAACGCGAGGTTTCGGTCGCGCTCGCGCAAGTCCTGAACTCTCGCACCACGGCACCCCGGTTGGCCCCGAGGACGGAGCAATTAATTGGCTATCCCTGGTGTGGGTAGTGGATGTCCTTCGGCGGCACGAATGTCTCCTTGATCGAGCGTGGGCTGGTCCAGCGGATAAGGTTCCATACCGAGCCGGCCTTGTCATTGGTGCCAGATCCCCGGGAACCACCGAACGGCTGCTGGCCCACCACTGCGCCCGTCGGTTTGTCGTTGAGATAGAAGTTGCCCGCCGCTCCGCGGAGCCGCTGGCTGGCCAGATCCAGCGCCCGCCGGTCGTCGGCGATGATTGCGCCAGTGAGACCGTACGCAGTCGCCGCATCGACCTCATCCAAGGTGGCCTCGAAGTCGTCGTCGTCGTAGATGAAGAGCGAAAGAATAGGACCGAAGTACTCGGTTGTGAATATGTCCTGCCGGGGATTGTCGGAGATGATTAAGGTGGGCCGGACGTACCAGCCCTCACGATCATCGGTAACTCCGCCCGCGATGATCTTGGCATCGGTCGAGTTTTTCGCGGCCGTGATCGCGTCGACCTGCTTGGTGAAGGAGCGCGAATCGATCACCGCAGAAGTGAAGTTGGAAAGATCACGGACATCGCCGACCGTCAGCGCCTCAGTTGCACCGACCAGGTCGTCTCCCATCCGATCCCAAACACTGCGCGCCAGATAAGCCCGTGAGGCTGCGGAACATTTCTGACCCGAGTACTCGAATGCACCACGGATCAGCGCAGTATGCAGAACATCAGGGTCGGCACTCGGATGTGCGACGACGAAGTCCTTGCCACCCGTCTCCCCCACCAAGCGTGGATAGCCGCGGTAGTTGGCGATGTTGTTCCCCACCGTCCACCACAGGTGCTGGAACGTCTTGGTGGATCCGGTGAAGTGAACGCCCCCAAGGGCGGGATGAGTGAGCGCCACATCCGATACCGCGAGCCCATCGCCAGGAAGCAGATTGATCACACCAGGTGGCAAACCGGCCGCTTCTAGCAATCGCATCGTGAAGTGAGCAGCGAACTGCTGTGTCGGACTCGGCTTCCATAAGACTGTGTTGCCCATCAGGGCCGGAGCCGTCGGCAGGTTGCCCGCGATTGAGGTGAAGTTGAACGGGGTGATGGCATAGACAAATCCATCAAGCGGGCGGTAGTCCGTGCGATTCCACACCCCGGGCGAAGAGATCGGCTGCTCGGCCAGGATGTGCGTTGCGAACGCGACGTTGAATCTCCAGAAGTCGATCAGCTCACAGGCGGCGTCGATCTCAGCCTGTTGGATCGTCTTTCCCTGGCCCAGCATGGTCGCCGCGTTGAGGATGTCCCGCGATGGCCCGGCCAGCAGATCTGCTGCCCGCAGAAACACAGCAGCCCGGTTGTCGAAGTCCATCCCGGCCCAGTCAGGTGCCGCCGCTATGGCGGCCTCGATCGCGTCTTCGGCGTCTTTTGCGGTGGCCGATGCAGAGCGTCCAAGGACGTGGTGATGGTCGGACGGCATTGTGACATCGAAAGCAGGCCCTGAGGGGACGCGGCTGCAGCCGCCGATGGTGGCCGGGAGTTCGATCGGTTCAGCTTCTCCGAGCTGCTTGAGCGTTGACTCAAGGCTGGCTCGCTCGGCGGAACCGGGTGCGTAGGACAAAACCGGTTCGTTCGCCGGTGTCGGGACCCGGATGATCGCGTCCACAAATCGAGGCTACCTCCGCCGGTTTCACCGGCGGCGTCACATCGCCTTGGCTTTTCCGGCCTCCTCCCGGCGCTTCTTCGCAGCCTCGACCGATGCGCGTAGGGCCGCCACAAGGTCGACTACCTCTGCCTCCTTGGGAGCTTCCGGCTCCTCAGGCAGCGGAACACCTTCCGCCTTGCTCTGGACCAGCGCCTCCAACGCCCCCCGGTAGGCGTCGGTGTACTCGCCGGGGTTGAAGTCGCCGGCCAGCGCGTCGATGAACGACTGCGCCATAGTGACCTCGGCATCAGAAACCTGGACATCCGCGGGCGGCGCCGCGAACGATCCGTCGCGCAGCTCATCGGGCCACAGCATGGTGTGCATCAGCAACACCCCCTCTTTCGGCCGAAGCAGGGCAAGCGCTTCCCGGGAGCGTAGCGCGACCTTCACGACCGCACTCTGCCCGCTCTTGGTCAACGCGTCGCGGAGTAGGACGTACGGCTTGACGCCAGGACCGTCAGCCTGCAGGAAGTACGTCTTGTCGAAATAGGTGGGGTCTACCTCATCCTCGGCAACGAACTGCACGACCTCGACAGCCTTGGTGGTCGCCAACGGAAGTGAGTCGAAGTCTTCCTTCTCCAAGATCACCATGCGGCCATCGTCCATTTCATAGCCCTTGGCGATCTCTGCGTAGGGGATCTCGTTGCCGCACTTCTCGCAGACCCGCTTGTACTTGATCCGGCCGCCGTCCTCCGGATGGACCTGACGAAAACTGATGTCCTTCTCCTCTGTAGCCGAGAAGAGCTTCACCGGAATCGTGACCAGTCCGAAGGAGATCGCGCCTTTCCAGATTGAGCGTGGCATGACGCTAGTCTGCCCGATCGCGCTCACCTTCGGTCAGATCGGCGTTCTCGCCAAGCTGGTCAAGCTCCTCCGGCGCGAACCAGAGCAGATCGTAGGCGTCTACCAATTCACCAACTTCTGGGGTCTCCATAGCGGCTCCCAGCGTCGCCCCATCCTTCCGGTCGACGACCGCCCGTCGGGCGAGCACCACGGCGGCGGATGCGTCGGCATCGTCGACGAACAGTGCCCGTACCCGCCGCCAGGAAAGGCCCGAGGCCTCAACCTCGCCGTGCAGGCCGTTCTGGTCCGCTACCTGGCTCGGATCAAGTTCCGCAGCTAGCACGAGGCGCCGAACACCGGAGCTGGTGAGCAGCGCCAGGACGCCCGCATTGCTGAGTGCGGCGAACTCCGCCTCCTCGAGGGTGGTGTCTGCATCCAGCTCTGCGAAGAGCGCAGATGTTGCGGCACAGCAGCGCCGCACGCCGAGGTCATCACCCGCACGTAATGCCAATGCATCGTCCCAGCTGATCGGAACAAACACCATCTGACTGTTTTCAACAGAACCGAAGCCGGCTTGAGCATCGTTGACAGACGCTGCCATTCAGCCCTCGGCCTGGCGGCTTGATTGGTTGCCGGGCGTGATTCTGCGCCGTCGTGCTGATGCGGAGGCAGGCCCCAACTCCGTGGCCCGCAAAACGAAGGTACGAACGGCGGCACGCTTCTGAGCCGACCGCCGTGCCGCCTCCTGCCGAGCGGCAGCCTTCTGCTGAGCTGCGCGACGGGCTGCGGCAGTTGCCTTGCGCGTCGGCTGACGCAGCGTCGGTGCCTCTCGCGTCGTGTCGAGAAGTTCCTGCAGCGCGTCGGCGATGCACTGCGCCAGTACGTCGAGATCGCGGATCGCATACCGGTCACCGGTCAGCCCGAAATACACGCCGCCGTCGTATGACGTCACTCCGATGGTGAGCAGGTGTGCGGCCGACAGCGGCAGGAGCGGGTAGCTGGCGACCATTCGGGAGCCGGCGGCATACAGGGGTACTTGCGGGCCGGGAACGTTGGTGATCAAGATGTCGTGCTGTTTGCGCATCACCTCTGCAGAGACTCGGACGCCCAGCGCATGCAAAGTGGAGGGCGCAAATCCGGCGATGTCGGACAGGGAGCGCGCCCCTACCGCGCGTCCGGTTTCTTTGTGCGCCCGTGTCCCGTACGCCACCTGGTGCAGCCGCATCAGCGCGTTCGGCTCGCCGATCGGCAGGCTCTGCAGGTGCGGCGCAACCTGGCTGCCAAGCGAGGTTGGCTCACCCTCTTCCTCGGTGACGCTCATCGGTACCAGCGCGGTCAAGGAGCTACCCGAGCTGACCGATTCGCCGCGGGTCAGCAGCCAGGATCGCAGCGCACCGCTGACCACCGCGAGTACGACATCGTTGATCGTGTGGTTGTGTTCCTGCCGAACAGACTTCAAATCGTCAAGCGGCAGCCGCAGCATTGCGACCCGACGTTGCTCGGACGCTTCCCCGCCCAGCAGAGAATGGGAAGTATGCCGGGTTCCGCGGAGCGCGTCGCCGGCCAGCTGACCGAGCGTTCCGCCGATGCCACCTACCGCCTCACCAACGGCCACGGCGATTCCCAGTGCACCTGCCAGGGTGCCTCGCAGATTTTCGATCGCTCTGGCCGGATCCTGTGCGCTCTCCCAGAGCGCTCCGGTGACAAGTTCGACCGCAGTCGGCTCTGGAAGTGGCTGCCAATCCTTCATTGCAGGTAGCGGCGGGCGATGGTCTGGGTCGAGCAGAACCTGGCCCAGATCGACGCTGTCGATGCCGTCGACCAGCGTCAGGTGGGTTTTGCTGACCAGCGCGAAGTTTCCGTCCGCAAGTCCTTCGACCAGATAGATCTCCCAGAGAGGCCGGGAGCGATCTAGCCGCCGGGCCATGACCCTGCCCACGAAGTCTCGCAGCTGGTCCGGCGCGCCAGGCCGCGGCAGGGCGGAACGACGTATGTGAAAGGTCAAGTCGAAGTTTTCGTCGTCTACCCAGACGGGGCCGGCCAGTCGTGCGGGAACCGGTTTTACCCGCTGCCGGTAGCGCGGCACGTACTCAATCCGTTCCCGAATGAGGCCGACCAGGCGCTCGTAGTCGAAGCCGTCGGGGCCGGGATCGAAGATGTCCGTCGTGCTCACGTGCCCGGGGGTTCGGGCGGTGTCCAGTGCAAGCATTGACACCTCGAGCGGCGTCAAACGCTGCGGCATGCCGTTCCCTCTCGAGTGGGCGGAACTTCACCGTACTACCAGTCGTATGCCACAGAGGCGCTTCGAAAGCTGGCTGACTCGATCACCAGGCACCTCTAGAGTGGTCAGGCACTTCTATCGAAGGCGCCCAATGCGTCGGTGGGTGCATTGCGGACTGAGGAATGGGAGGGACGGGCGTGGTGCCGAAGTCAGGACCGAGGCTCCGCTCCATCACGCTCGGCGGGGCTGTGGCAACCTGCGCAGCAGCGCTCTCGGCATGCACGGCGGCCCCAAGCACTACACCGTCGGCGGCTTCGACCCCCTCGTTGAGTGTCAGCGCATCGACCGGCTCCGCGGCATCCACCCCAGCGGCAACTCCAAGCACAGCGACAAACGCCGTGACCATCGACATCACCATCTCCGGCGGCAAGGTCTCGCCCAACGGTCGCAAGATCGATGTCGCCGTCGGCGAGAAGGTGATCTTGAACGTTCGCAGCGATGTCGATGAGGAGATCCATGCCCACGGCGCCGGAGAGGGCTACGAGCTGCACGTGGTAGCGGGCAAGTCGGCTACCGGATCCTTTGTGGCAACCGATCCCGGAAGCTTCCCGGTGGAGGCGCATGAGCTCGACAAGGTCATCGTGATCTTGAACGTCCGCTGACTTGAACGCCCGCCGGCGGAGATGCCGATGACGATTGTTCTTGTACCGCTGCACGGCATCGCATCGCGACAGGACCTGCCACTGCCGTTCGGCTTCGTGGTGGTCGGCGCGGCGCTCACGCTGATCATCTCCTTTGCCGTACTGATCTTCGCCTGGCGCCGGCCTCGCTACTACTCGGTCGGCGGTTGGGCATTGCCCGGACTCACCTCGATCGTCGACAAGCACTGGGTCCGGTTGACGGCACGCCTGCTGATCTTGGCCGGATACGGGTGGGCGGCGCTGGGCCTGCTCGCCGGCAAGGACCTGCTCACAAACCCGAGCATCGGCTTCGTCTTCGTCTGGATGTGGGTCGGTTTGGTCCCGATCTCTTTGCTGCTGGGGCAGTTCTGGCGAGCGACCAACCCGCTGCGCACGGTTCACGACGGGTTGTGCGCGCTGGCTCGAATCGATCCGAATTCCGGCTTGCTGCGGTTGCCCAATCCGATCGGTGTCTGGCCCGCCGCCATCGGCCTTTTCGCATTCGGCTGGCTGGAGCTGGTTCAGCCGGATCGGACGACCTTGGCTGTACTGCGGGTCTGGGCCCTCAGCTGGTTTGTGATCATGATCCTCGGGGCGATCGTCTTCGGGCAGCGCTGGATCGGCACTGCCGATCCTTTCGAGGCGTACGCATCGACAGTCGCCGAGTTGTCAATCTGGCGGCGGGTCGATGGAACGATACGACTGGTCAATCCGCTGGCCGGCCTCAGTTCCTGGCTGCCACCCCCGGGTGCCGCGGCTGTCGTTGCGGCGCTGCTCGGCAGTACGGCCTATGACAGCTTCACCAATACCACCTGGTGGATCGAGACCGTCCAGAATTCCGACGTATCGGCGCTGATCTGGCAGACCGGGGGCCTGCTGGCCATGATCATGATTGTGCTCGTGACATTCAGTGGCGCCGCTGCGTGGATGGGCCGGTACACCGCCGAATCGGCGATCATCTATCCGCGGTTGATGGCCGGGTCTGTCGTACCCATCGTTGTCGGCTATGCCGTCGCGCACTACGCGACCTTGCTGATCGTCGAAGGGCAGCGGACCGCGATCAACTTCTCGGACCCGCTGAGTCGAGGCTGGAATGTCTTCGGCTCGGCGGAGATGGGCGTCAACGCCGCAATCTTCAACCATCCGACAGCGATCGCCCTGATCCAATTGCTCTCGATTGTTGGCGGCCACATCGCCGCGATCGTGGTAGCGCACGAGAAAGCTGTGCAGCTACTCCCGGCGGATCGAGCGCTCGCCGGTCAATGGCCGATGCTGACAGTTATGGTCGGCTACACCTGCGCAGGCCTGTTGCTGCTGTTTTCGCCTTGATCACAACTGTGTTTCATGTCTGGACAAAACGCCCGATAAATCTATTCACGCTGTTTCGCGGCACTTATGCTGCAGGGATGATGGAGGCGCCTTCCGCGCGCGAACTCGATATCACGCTGGAGCGCAACTCCCCCGTTCCGCTGTACTACCAGTTGGCTCAGTCGATTGAGCACGCGATCAACACCGGCGCGCTTGCCCCAGGCGATCGACTCGAGAACGAACTTTCCCTGACCAGCCGCCTAGGACTATCCCGGCCGACCGCCCGGCAGGCGATTCAGGAGCTCGTCAAGAAGGGAATGCTTGTCCGGAAGCGAGGCGTCGGCACGCAGGTCGTACGGTCACAATTCCGCCGCGATGAGCGCTTGAGCAGCTTCAACGATGACCTCGCGAAAGGCGGCAAGGTTCCTGGAACGATGCTGCTGGAGTACGAGGTCGGCGAGCTGGACCAAGATATCCGTGACGCCATCGACGCCGAGAATGTGACCGGCGAGACGTTCATCAAGATCCGCCGACTGCGGCTAGCCGACGAGGTGCCCCTTGCGATCTTGACCAACTATCTGCCCAGCCATTTCGACCTTAGCCCGGATGATCTTTCCAGCAAGGGTCTGTACGCCTGCCTCCGATCGATCGGGGTCAATCTCAAGATCGGTCACCAACGCATCTCCGCCCGGTTGATGACCGACGAGGAAGCCCAGCTCCTAGATGTCGAGACCCCAGCGGCCTGTCTCACGGTCGATCGCATCGCTTACGACGATGTCGGCCAGTTCGTCGAGTTCGGCCGCCACATGTACCACGCCGCCCACTACTCGATACAGTCCTCACTCGTAGTCTGATGGGTGTGGCATTGCGGTTCGACCCGGTCGTGGTCGGTCGAGCCGAGTGCGCCTCGTGGGCCTCCTACTATCGCCATGAGTGGTTCCGCTTTCTCGCGGCCGCCCTGACTATGGTGCATGAGGGATTTCAACTCGGCCCATTACGAACAATCTTGGCCGCCTGGTATGTGCTTCGGGCGAATCAGGTGTGGTCCCCCTATCCCAACAACGATCCGGCAGCGGCGCGTCGATACATGGCGAGCTTTTACCGGCTCGTCACAAGAACCGGTCAGCAGCTGCCGATCGATCCGAATCGAGCCGCCGAGCTTGAGGTCGCCTGGTGGGCGGTTCACCGCGAGCTTCAGCACGATCCGACCGTCAACGAGGCGATGCTGGTCGAGGCTCTCATCGACCTGTACGCCTACGTCTACCGCGCCGAATCGGCAGCCGTGCGCTCAGCCGCTGAGTGGCGGGTCGAAGCCATGAATTACTCGGACCGGTGGGTGAGCAACGGTTGCTCATTGAGCGACCCGCTACTTGCCGCCGAGCGGCGTGCGCTGGTTGCCTCGTACTCAGCGCTTCGCGACGCCCTAGAGCGCGGAGCCTTGCCCGGAGCGTCGGAGGAACGAACGTAACGACGTAGGTTTCTGTCGTTGTCCACAGATCTTTGACCTCGACTTCACAGGGCTCGGATTTGGCCTCAGGCTGATGGCCGGAATAGTCATTTCTTCCGGGGGAACATTGGCAATGTCCAGTAGCGCCGCAGTCCGCTCAGGCCTTCGCTACCGACCCGCGATCGACAGCCGTCCGCCGCCGTTGATCTGGCAACCTCGGCTGGCTGCGCTTCCGGAGGAATCTCAGCCGATGCTCGATCTCGACGGCGAGCCGACGACGCGAACCACCGTCCATGGCGATACACCCATCCCGCGGTCCGCGTTACCCGATCCTGCCGCCTGGAGTACCTCGCTCGCCCAGCTGTTGATCGAGACCATGCAGGGGCTGCGGCCGATCGGTCAGCTGAATCGCTGGGTCGACGAGCGAGTGCTCGCAGCTATCACCATTCGCCGAAGGCAGCAGATTAGAAATCAAGGTCGTCAGGCCCGACCCACCAGGCCGGCGGTACTGCACTCGTTGCACGTCCAGTTTCCCGTGGAGACAGCCGTCGAGGTGACAGCTCACCTGTTGCTGAACCGGCGATCCATCCCTCTGGCCTTTCGGCTCGAGGAGTTCTACGGCCGCTGGTTGTGTACGGCTGTTGAATTGGGCCCGGTTCCTAGCCGTCAAGCATGACCCAGGTTCTGCCGGGAGCAAGGGAGATGTCCTGACCGGTCCTATCCCGAAAATGCAATTGTGCTGAAACCCTGGCGCGCTGCCAGCTACCGGTGATCTTCTTGCCGTCGCGATAGACAGCGACTTTCCCATGGCCGACCGTATCCGAGCGGACGGAGGGAGCACCATTGACATCACGATTGCCGTCCGGACGGTTCTGCACCTGCATGATCACCACATTGTCGATCTTGGTGATCTTGCCGGTGTCGCCGTCGACGTATCGACGACCGTTCCAGCGAACGACATATTCGCTAGCGCGATAGTCGAAGTCGAAGGTGTCGTGACCGACGCTCGCCTTGATCTTCGTCGCGGCCACAGCAGTCGCCAGGCGATCATCCGCGGCGCGAAACGCCCAACCGATCGGTCTCGCCTTGCCTGCAGCGGTCGAGTCGGCGATCTCGGCAAGGTCGACGAACACATTGTGCGGAGGGTGCCGGTTATGCTCCCGGGTCGTGCGCAGAATGGGGACGATAGACGCAGAATTGATCTTGCGCTGCACCCGCCTGTTCGCTCCCGAGTAAACCAGTCCCGGCCTGCCGAAGAGTGGCAGCAGCAGCGCATCAGTCGTACGGGCGCTGCGCACCGGACCAACGCGCCTCGGCAAGCTCGTGTGATAGACGGCAACAAGCCGGGTCTGCCCGCCCTCCACCTCCTCCGCAAAGACGATGTCAGCGGCATGCAGCCCGACCTGCGGCCGGGCGGCTGCGATGTTCTCCACCTTGACGGCGATCACCGGGTTCGCGCTCAATGCACCGCCGGTCAGCGGATCATTTCGTTCGGGATGGGGCCTGGCGGTCGGCTTAGGGGACTTTTGGGAAGGCTTCAGGGCCGGGGTTACACCGACCGAGGGCGACATCGACGGTGCTGCGTCTCTGGCTCGAAGCGTAGCCACTGCGCCGATCGCCATTACGACTACCAGCACTACGGCTGCGGCGACGACCGTGTGGGCGCGCGACCAACCGGATAGGCTCATCCGACAATTCAGACTTTCTGCTGCGCAGTGCCAGCGCCGCGATCAGCGCGCGCCCGGCCGTCCGTGGCACATTTTGTACTTCTTGCCGGAGCCACATGGGCACGGTGCATTGCGGCCCACACCGGCGTACGGGTCGTCGGTATTGCTGGCCGGACTCCCGGCAGTCTTGACCGAGCCATCATCGGCTGGCGCCGAATAGCTCAGCCGCCGCTGGCCCTGACCGGCCAACCCTTTTGCGTTGACTTGTGGACGGCGAACTAGTGGCTCATCCAGCTCAGGGGCCTCCGGCTCCTGGTCCGCCTCCGGGGTCGCAGTTCTGGTCCTGTCATCACGTGCGCTGACCTTCTGGCCGTCGCCACTCTCCGGTGCCTCCATCGGGTGTACGGCCACTCCGGGGCCGTCGGGATCGGGACCTGACTCGATTAGTTGCGCCTGGCGGGCATGTCCATTGGTCGTGGCCGCGTCCGCTCCGATCTGTAGCGGCAACCCGTCGCCACCGGTGACCACGCCGACCTGAGGCGCTTGCTCAACTTCTACCTCCAGATGGAAGACGAAACCGACGACCTCCTCCATGAAGGCGTCCATCATGGTGTTGAACATGTCGCTACCCTCGCGCTGGTATTCGACCAGCGGGTCGCGCTGGGCCATTGCCCGTAGCCCGATGCCCTCGCGCAGGTAGTCCATCTCGTACAGGTGCTCACGCCACTTGCGATCGAGGACGGTCAGCAGCACCCGCCGCTCGAGTTCACGCATGACCTCAGCGCCCAGCGACTCCTCGCGCTTGTCGTAGGCGGCCTGCGCGTCGGCCTTGAAGTTCTCGACGAGCAGCTGCCGGTCAAGATCTTGCCGCTCCTCGTACTGGGCGCGATCAAGGCTCACCGGATAGAGCGTGCCCATGCTGGTCCACAACTGCTCGAGGTCCCAATCCTCCGGGAATCCTTCAGTGGCGCCGATGACATACTGCTCGACGACTGCATCGACGGTCGCCCGCAACCGTGCCTCGACGTCGGCACCTTCCAGCACCTTCCGCCGGTCACTGTAGACCGCGTGCCGCTGCCGGTTCATCACGTCGTCGTACTTGAGGATGTTTTTCCGGATCTCGAAGTTCTGCGCCTCAACCTGGGCTTGAGCGCTGGCGATGGAGGCTGAGACGCGCTTGTTTTCGATCGGCTGATCATCAGGCACCTTCAGGGCCTGCAGCACCCATTCCACGATGTCGGACTTGAAAAGCCGCATTAAGTCGTCGCCGAGCGAGAGATAGAACCGGCTCTCCCCCGGGTCGCCCTGCCGACCAGACCGGCCGCGCAGCTGGTTGTCGATCCGCCGAGACTCGTGCCGCTCCGACCCGACGACGTAAAGGCCGCCAAGGCTGACCACCTCGTTGTGCTCGGCCTGGACCGCCTGCTCGAACTCGCGCAGCAGGACCGGGAACCGCTTCTCGTACTCCTCCGACTGCTCCAAGGCGTCGATGCCTTCATCGTGAAGCTTCTTGTCAGCCAGGAACTCCGGGTTGCCACCGAGGATGATGTCAGTACCACGGCCAGCCATATTCGTGGCAACTGTAACCGCACCCTTTGCGCCGGCAACGGCGATGATCGTGGCCTCCCGCTCATGCTGCTTTGCGTTCAGCACCTCATGCTTGACGCCGGCCTGCTTGAGCATTGCGGACAGGATCTCCGATTTGGCGACCGAAGCGGTACCGATCAACACCGGCTGGCCTTTCTTGTGCCGCTCGGCGACATCCTCGACGACCGCGGTGAACTTCGCCTCCTCGGTCCGGTAGATCAAATCCCGCTGGTCGCCCCGGATCATCTCCTTATTGGTCGGGATCGGCACCACGCCCAGGCCGTAGATCTTTTGGAACTCCGCGGCCTCGGTCATCGCCGTGCCGGTCATACCGGCCAACTTCTCGTACATCCGGAAGTAGTTCTGCAAGGTGATCGTGGCAAGTGTCTGATACTCGTCGCGGATCTCGACGCGCTCCTTCGCCTCGATGGCCTGGTGCAGGCCCTCGTTGTAGCGGCGGCCGATCAGGGTCCGACCGGTGTGCTCGTCAACAATGAGAACCTCGCCATTCAAGATCACGTAGTCCCGATCGAGCTTGAACAGCTCCTTGGCCTTGATCGCGTTGTTGAGGTAGGAGATGAGCGGTGTATTGGCCGACTCGTAGAGATTGTCGATGCCGAGCCGGTCCTCCACCAGGTCGATCCCGGTTTCCAAGATCGCAACGGTGCGCTTCTTCTCGTCGACCTCGTAGTGCTCATCCCGCTTTAGCCGCTCAACCATCCGGGCGAACTCTGGATACCACTGGTGGGTGTCCTCGGCCGGGCCGGAAATGATCAACGGCGTACGGGCCTCGTCGATCAAGATCGAATCGACCTCGTCAACGATGGCGTAGTGGTGGTCGCGCTGTACGCAGTCGGCCAGGCTCAGCGCCATGTTGTCCCGCAGATAATCGAAGCCGAACTCATTGTTGGTGCCGTAGGTGATGTCCGCCGCATACGCCCTGCGACGGTCGGCCGGGTCCATCTGGGACACGATCGCGCCGACGTCCACGCCAAGGAAGTGGTGTACCCGACCCATCCACTCGGCGTCGCGCTTGGCGAGATAATCGTTCACGGTGACGATGTGCACGCCACGTCCAGTGAGCGCATTGAGGTAGGCCGGAGCCGTCGCAACCAGCGTCTTGCCTTCACCGGTTTTCATCTCGGCGATGTTGCCCAGGTGCAGCGCCGCGCCACCCATGATCTGAACGTCGAAGTGCCGCTTGTCGAGCACCCGCCGGCTCGCTTCCCGTACGGTGGCGAAAGCCTCCGGCAACAGTGACTCGAGGGTCTCCCCTTTGTCGTAGCGAGACCGGAAGTCACCGGTTTGGCCGCGTAGCTCCTCGTCGCTCATCGCGAGAAAGTCATCCTCGATGGCCTTCACCTGTTCGGAGATGCCTTTGAGTTGCTTGAGGATCTTGCCTTCGCCGATGCGCAGCAGCCTGTCCATTAAAGCCACGGAAACTGGCTCCCTTAGCTAGATTTCACTGAAATGCACGCATGCAGGCGCCGAGGCGTTCCCGGCGCGTCCTCCATCGTAAGCCAGAGCCGCCGTATCACATTGCCGCGAGGACCGGACCAAGATCTCCGCGCGGGATGACCTGCACCCCTGATAGCCCGAGCCAGGCAGCCATGGTCTCCAGCTCTTTCTTCAGTTCGGCAGCGACATGGTCCTGGTCCTGCTCGGCCTCGATCCAGGCAGAGTTGACCCGAAGGATGCCCTCAGTGCGGTCGGCTTTGATATCCACTCGAGCCACGAAGCGATCGCCCAGCAGGAACGGATAGACGTAATAGCCATGGATTCGTTTCGCTTCTGGCACATAAATCTCGATGCGGTAGACGAAGTCGAACACCTTCTCCAGCCGGTTGCGTTCGAAGACCATCGAGTCGAAGGGACTGAGCAACGCGCGTGCGTCGATCCGCCTCGGAATCCGCGCCTCATGCCATAAGAAGGTGGGCCGGTGCCACCCCTCTACCGTCACGGGTACGAGCTCCCGCGCCTCCACCAGTTCCGCGATGGCAGTGCGTGTCATCGCCGGCCGGGTCCGGAAATAGTCGCGGAGGCAGGCTTCGCTGGCTACACCAAGCGCGCTCGCAGCTCGCCGTACCAGGGCCCGTACAGAGTCCTGCGGACTGGGCGCCGGCACCTCGAGGATGGAGCGGGGCAGCACGCGTTCCGGCAGGTCATAGACCCGCTCAAACTGCGAATTCCGCCGAGCCGAGGTGATGTCGCCGACGTAGAACAGCCACTCCATGACTGTTTTGACCGATGACCAGTTCCACCCCCAGTTCTCCCGGGTGCGCTCCTCCTCGTACTCCAGCTCCCGAGCGCTGATCGGCCCGCGCGCAGCCACTTCGCTGCGAACCAGATCCACTAGGGACCGGTTGCCCTGCGCCACGCGCTCGACGCCGGGCCAGATATCCCGGAAGCCCGCTTGCATGCGGAACCGGAGCTGCGGCTGCAGCGTCACATCGATCAAGCTGGCGGCATGGCCCCAGTACTCGAACAGCCGGCGGGGGGACTCGTAAGCAGCGCGCTCCAGCAATGCGACGTCGTACGGTCCAAGCCGGGAGAACAAGGGCATGAAGTGCGCCCGAGTAACCACGTTGATTGAGTCGATCTGGAACTGCGCCACCCGATCGATGACCGCCTGTATGTCGCGAATCCCGATCGGTCGATTGGGCCGTGCCCGGCCGAAGCCTTGAGCCGCCAGCGCCACCCGCCGAGCGGCGGCCCGGCTCAACTTCTCAGGTCGCACCCTTCAGACCGTACTGACTCGCACCGACACTGTCGGCTCCGATTCGGGCCGCTTTACCCGGAAAACTTGTACTTTACCTATGAAGTTTCGTGGGTTAAGTGTCGGTTTCCCACGTAAACATGGGAAACCGACAAGGCCCCGACCGCGCGACCCACTACCCTCAGGATGCGATATTGGCCAGCGTCGTGGGGCTGTCGAGCCGGATGACGCCGTAGTCATAGGCCCGGCGCCGGTAGACGACGCTTGGCGTCATGTGTTCGGAGTCGATGAACAGGTAGAAGTCGTGGCCCACCAGCTCCATCTCGTGCAGCGCCTGGTCGAGGCTCATCGGTACGGCCGCGTGCACCTTCTCCCGAACAACCATCGGGCCTTCGCCTTGCACCTCCATCCCCGCGACGCTGTGCACCTCGGCACCATCGGGCTCATTTCCGTCGTTCAGCGGCAGTTCCGCCGCGGCTGAATGCAGTGATTGCGGGGTTCGCTGGCCGCGGTGCACCCGCTTACGATCGGCTGCCTTCCGGAGCTGAGCCATCAGCTTGTCCATCGCCAGGTCGAAGGCGGCCAACTTGTCCCCCGCAGCAGCCTCAGCGCGAATCACCGGGCCCTTGGTACGGAGCGTGATCTCTACTCGATTCGCAGAATCGTGTTGTCGCTTGTTCCGCTCCGCCGAGACTTCGACATCGACCCGAATGACCCGATCGTCGAGCTTGGCGAGTCGAGTGATCTTGTCCTCGACGTAGGAGTGGAACGCCTCTGGCAAAGTGCAATGCCGGCTTTTCACGACAACATCCACGTCAGCCTCCATCTGGACGGGAACCCCGACGGTCGACCCCGATCGGCTGCCAACCGAGGTGCTGCCGAGGCGGGGAGACGACATCGCTCCCAGCACCCTTACCCCTCACTTGCAGGAGCAATCTGGTGCGGGAGCGCCATATCCCGACGCTAGTCCCCCCACGAGACGATTTCCATGCCCGGATTGAAACCGTCTCGATATTTCAGCGCATCAGGGCGGCGGCGATGTCCGCTCCGTTGCCGCAACGGTCACCGCGCCCAAGACTCGATGTCCACCCGAGCGCAACGCTCGTGCGGCCTCGGTGAGGCTGCTGCCGGTGGTGACCACATCGTCGACCAAGATCACTGCGGCTCCGGGTGGCTGGCGCGCGACACGGAAGGCACCGCGCAGGTTGGTGGCCCGTTCGGCGGCTCGCAAGCCGGCCTGATCTCGTACGGGCCGCGTCTGGCGAAGCAGTCGCCGCACCCCCACAACCATCGGCCGCAGCATGCGGGCGGCACGCTTGGCCATGGCCCAGGTGGCGTCGAAGCCTCGCTCCCGCACGGCCGCTGCCGCGGATGGCACGGGAACCAGCAATATCTGGTCGGGGTCTTCGGACGTGAACTCGAGCAATGTCTGGATCGCGGCCGCTAGCCGGCTGCCGAGAAACGGTGTGAGGCCGAGAGCACCTTCCTCTTTATGAGCAAGGATCAGGTGTCGCATGATCGCGTCGTACGGCGACGTTGTGATCGTGACCGGAAACCCGGCGGGGCACGGGTGAGGCCGGGTTTGGTAGCACCCATGGCTGAGCACAGCTGTACGGCAGCGCCGGCAGATGCCCCACCACGGCTGAAGACAACCATGGCAGGCCGAACCGAGCAGCAGCTCGCCCGCTGCTGACAGCACCCGCTCGAAGCCCACCAGGCGAGTGTGCCGTTATCAGACGCGACTGGTCACTTCAGCGAGCCGCATCTGTGGATAACTGGTTAGCCGGGATAGGCAATCGTCGAGACCTTGTCGACGAAGGGGGTCCATTGCCCAGTGTCATTGCGATAACTTTGGCCGTTTTCGCCGACGATGATTGCCGTCTGGGTGGGTAGCTGGACGCTGAGTTCAACTGCGTCGCGGCTGGCTGAACCGCTTTCGGCGGTAATCGTCGAGGCGTCCTGACTGATCCGATAAGTCTGGGGCGCCACGGGACCGGATGCGCCCAGCACCAGGAGGTCGGTCGCATCAATCCATGCCACATCCAGCAGCCGAGAAGGGGAGGGATCGGTCTGCGTCGTGTCCACTGGCCGCCAACCCTCGACGGTAATCTTCTCCGAACGATCAATCCGCGCGATGCCAAGTTCCGAATGGCCACCGACCTTGCGAATCACTGCCATCCGTGCCCCATCGGGCGATATCCGGAAGGCGGTCACCTCACCCTTTGTCAGTAGAGCGGCCCCCGACACCTCCACCGTTACGTCACCGCGGAAAACCCACATCCGCTGCCTACCGGCTCGGCCGCCGATCGTCCAAAGCTCGCCATATCGGGAGAACTGCGGCCGTAGCAGGTTCCGCTCGCCGGAGAGAAGGGGGTGAATTTCGCCGGACGCTGTCGGGCTCCAGCTGAGTGCTGACCGGTTATCACTCACCACAGCGATATCGGTGTTGGGGAACGAAACGGCAATCGAATCAGCTGAGCGCACCTTGCTCAGATCACCACGAACAGCCTGGACCCGTGCCGGCACAGTATCGCTCTGAACGACCTTCACGGCGCCATCGTTCACGGCATAAAGCTGGTCGCCAGCGGTGAACGGAATGGGATCGAGCTCACGGGGGACCGCATCCATCGGCAGCACAAAGCTCACATCATCACCGCCAGGCACCCGGAGCGGCTGCTGGTTGACGGTGAACAGCACTCCCCGAACACCCACGGCCTTTTGAAGCGTGTACATGACCTGTGCCGCCAAGAACAGCCGCTGCTGCTCATCGAGGTCGAGCACAGGATCGTTGAGGGGAACGGTGGCAATGCCGTCAGTAATGGTCACGGCATCGCCGCTCAGCGCTGTTTTCGTCGGAATTGCGCTGGTCACTGCCGGGCTCAGCCACGCCGATGGGCCCGCCAAGAGCGCTTTTATCAGCACTGACGCGATGTTTGCCGTGCTTCGTAGGTTCGGCAGGTAGATGGGGTCAGGCACCAGATGTCCGTTGCTGAGGAAGTACAGCGAGTACGAAGAGTAAAACTGGCTGAAGGCGGATTCGGTGACCATCAGGCCAGGCGGCGGATTACCGATCCGCCATTCTCCGTCCTCCTTCCTCAGCCCGAAATCGAATACCTTCAAACTGTGTCGGGCGCTGTAGCTTCGGTTGCCGTCCAATGTGCCGGTCAGGTGGGCGTTCAGGATTACATGATCGCCCTCGGCGGTCGGTGCGCCCTCGAAGATCACGGCACCGTCCTCCGGACTCCACTTCTCAACCGCGGCTCTGGTCAGGAACTGCTTGGCCACCGAATAGTTGGGTTGGTAGTTGGACGTGGCGCGTAGATACCCTTCAACGATCTGGCGAGGGTTGTCTCCCGGCGCAGGTGCGGCCACCTCGACGCTGACACAGTTCTGACAGGTCGGCTGCTGACCCTCCACCTTCCGAATCGGCCCAGCGGTCGGCACGGCCACGCACCCACCGAGTAGCCCAAGCAGCGCCAGACACGCGGCAACCACGCCCGTCGGCCGTCCGCCAGCAAGGATTCCCCACAGACCAGTTCGCTTGCTCGTGCTCATCGCCGCTCGCCTGCAGCTTCAGCGGGCACCTTCTGCTGGGTGTCCGGCGTGTCCCGATGCCCGTCCGATGATGCCGGCTCCCAGGTCTGCAGTCGTACGCCGTCGGGACCCACGAGGTCACGGGGAACCATCGGGAGCGGAGAGGTCTCGAGGATCGTCCCGGCCTTACGCGGGAGCGTGAGCCGAAATTGAGCCCCCATGCCAGGTCGACCCCACGCGGTCAACCAGCCGCCGTGCAAGTTGGCGTCTTCCATGGAGATCGCAAGCCCCAGGCCCGTTCCGCCGACCGTACGAGCACGCGCCGGATCGCCTCGCCAGAATCGGTGGAAGACCTGCTTTGATTGACCGGCCTCGAAGCCCACGCCATGATCGCGTACGGCAACGGCAACAGCCGCATTGTCGCCCTCTACGAAGATGTCGATGGGTCGACCCTCGCCATGCTCGATCGCATTGACCAACAAGTTGCGCAGGATTCGTTCGATCCGTCGAGTGTCCACTTCCGCCTTGCACGGATCCCGGGCATGGATCTTGACGCGCGTTCCGGTCACCTCTGCGAACGTCGCATGCCCATCGACCACCCGGCGTACCAGGTCGCAGATGTCGACTTCGTCTAGCGAGAGCACTGCCACCCCGGCGTCGAACCTGGAAATCTCCAGCAGATCGGTGAGGAGTGCCTCAAATCGGTCAAGCTCGGTCTGCAACAACTCGGCGGATCGTGCAGTGACCGGGTCAAATTCGTCGCGCGCCTCATGCAGCACCTCGGCGGCCATTCGTACCGTCGTTAGCGGCGTCCGAAGCTCATGGGAGACGTCGGAGACGAACTGCTGCTGGATCGTAGACAGGTCCTCCAAGGTATGAATCTGCTTCTGCAATTCGGAGGCCATGTAGTTCATCGATGTGGCGAGGCGTGCGAGGTCATCCTGCCCTCGTACCCTCATCCGCTCGTGGAGGTTGCCGGATGCGAGGCTCTCCGCTGTTCGCCGCGCGGCCCGTACCGGAGTTACGACCTGCCGGCTGACCAGCGCGGCGATGAACGTCAGCAGGATCACCAAGATGGCGCCTGTGGTCAACACCGCGGTGCGAAGCACGTTCAGAGTGCCAAGCTCTTGGCTGAGCGGGAAAATCAGATAGATCTGATAGATATCGGTGCCGGGCAACGTCAGCTTTGACCCGGCGGCGAATCCTGGCACAGCCGGTCGGCCATCGCGGTAGTGCACCAGGGTATTGGTCATCAGCAGGTCGGTGCCGCGACTCACCTGCTCGCGAAGACCCTCTGGAATGCTCGAAGCGTCCGCCTGACCCGCTGTGACGGTCTGGCCTCGCGCCAGGATGATCGTCTCGAACTGTCCACTCGCACTAGCTCGATTGGCGAAGCTGGTCGCTAGGTCAACCAGGATCTTGTCGGTATCAACATCACCTGTGAGATCGGCGGCATCAAGCTGCTGTTGCGCGGTGGTGACGGCCTGCCGGGCGTCGGTTTCAGCGGATTCCCGCTTGCCATCCAATACACCGCTGGTCGCCCGCTGCATCAACAGGAAGCCGCCGAGAACCAACACCAGCACCGAAGCAAGAAACACCGACAAGATCACCCGCAGCGGCAGAGAGCGCCACCACACTGTGGTGGGCCATGTCCACCACGGCGAGTGGGCGGTGTTGGGAATTGACATAGCAGCGCTCAGAGCATGGGTTTAGGGCGACGCAACCAAGATGTACACGCGGCTACGTCGATGGTTCGGTTTCGCCGGCCTTGTAGCCGATGCCGCGGACCGTGACGACGATCTCCGGGTGCTCCGGATCGCGCTCGATCTTTGAGCGAAGACGCTGTACGTGGACGTTGACCAGTCGAGTATCGGCGGCATGCCGATAACCCCACACCTGCTCGAGCAACACCTCCCGGCTGAATACCTGCCACGGCCGGCGTGCCAGCGCGAGAAGCAGATCGAACTCCAGGGGGGTCAACTGGATGGCGACCCCGTCCCGCTTCACCGAATGACCATCCACGCTGATGGACAAATCTCCGATGCGCAGCGTCTCGACGTCGCTCTCCTCCGCCCCTGGGGTCCGCCGGAGCCGGGTGCGAATCCGGGCGACAAGCTCCTTGGCCTTGAACGGTTTGGCCACATAGTCGTCGGCACCGGCCTCCAAGCCCGCGACGACGTCGATGGTGTCGCTCTTGGCCGTCAGCATCACGACCGGGACACCGGACTCAGCCCGGATGTCGCGACACACGTCAACTCCATCTCGGCCAGGCAGCATTAAGTCGAGCAGTACAAGATCTGGCTTCGCATCTCGGAATGCGGCGAACGCCTTATCCCCATGCGCACACCAGATCGGCTCGAACCCTTCGTTGCGCAGCACGATCGAAAGCATTTCGGCAAGGGCGGCATCGTCGTCGATAACGAGGATCCGACTGCGACTGCCAGGGCCCTTGGCCGCTTCAGTCATTCTTGCGCCTCCGTGTTTCCGCCACCGGTGGTGAGTGATCGCTGACCGTCATCCTATGCAGTTCGGCAACGAAAAACGCACGAGTGAAGCGACCCCGGCACCAGCGGTCGATCTGTCTTCAATTGAACTCGGGGTCGTCAACCCAGGTAGAGAAGTAAGCCAGCTCCCCATGCTGGCGTCGCAGCACAGCTCGCCAAAGACCGAGTGGACTGCTGCTGAAGACATCGGAGTACTCGGCCGGAACGACGTGCCACATGCCCTCGGCGATCTCAGCCTGCAGCTGGCCGGCAGCCCAACCCGAATAGCCGGCAAAAATTCGGAGGTCGCGATAGGCGCCGGCAACAATCTCGATCGGCGTATCCAGATGCAACAGGCCAACCGTGTCGAACAGCGGGCGCCAGCCTGGCGGCTCCTCTCCCGATGTCTTGACGCTGGCCAGGCAGATTGCGCCATTCGGTGACACCGGACCGCCATGGAACAACACCTTCGGCTCGGAGACGGTATCTGCCCAGTCGGGGAGCACCGCATCGAGCGGGAGCTGGGAGACCTCGTTGACGATCACTCCCAGCGCACCGTCGGAATCGAAGTCCAAGATCAGCACAACGCTGGAGTTGAAGACGCCGTCGGCCAGCAACACGCTCGCTACCAACAGGTCACCTGCGGCCAGGTTGCGCTCGCTCACGTGGGCCCGGCCATTCTCAACTGCAAAGGAAAAAGAAAGCGGCGCTCACGCGGTGATCTTCTCATGGCAGACGTTGCAAGAGTGTGCGCCGAACCGACGCCATTGCGGGTCAGCGAACCGAGCCGATCAACTGATCGATGCATCCTCGACGGCAGTCTTTGCGGCCCAGGCTGCGACATCTCCCCCGCCAAGCGCAACCGCCAGCAGATCGGGAAAGTGATCTGGCGTGCAGCCGAACACAGGCACACCTAATTCGGCCAGGGCAGCCGCATGCTCGTGATCATACGAAGGTGCACCGGAGTCGGACAGCGCGAGCAGCGCTATAACGGTCACCCCGGCTTTGGCCAACTCTGCGATGCGTCGCACCATCTCGCCCGGCACACCACCTTCGAACAGGTCGGAGATCAGAACGAGAACCGTCTTGCTAGGTCGGCTCACTTGCTGCTGGCAGTAGGCGACCGCTCGGTTGATGTCGGTTCCGCCGCCAAGCTGGCAGCCGAACAGCACTCCCACCGGGTCGGAGAGTTTGTCGGTGAGGTCGACGATCTCAGTGTCAAAGGCGATGAGCGAGGTCCGCAGAGTTCGGATGGAGGCCAGCGTCGCCCCGAACACCGCGGCGTAGACCAGTGACTCCGCCATGGATCCGGACTGGTCCACCGCAACGATCAGGTCCTTGTCCAGAGCACGGGATGCGCGCCCGTAACCGACGAGCCGCTCCGGTATCACCGTCCGACGCTCCGGCAGGTAGTTCTTGAGGTTGCGGCCAATCGTGGCCTGCCAGTCGATGTCGGCGGGTCGTGGCCGGCGACTCCGGCTGGCTCGGGTCAGCGCACCGCTCACCTCAGCCCTGGTTCTAGTTGCGATCCGCCGCTCGATCTCTCTAACCACCTGGCCGATGACCATCCGGGCCGTTGCCTTGGTGGTCTCCGGCATCGCCTTGTTCAGGCTGACCAGCGTTGCGGCCAGGTGGACATCCGGCTGGACGCTGGAAAGCAGCTCAGGCTCCAGCAGGAGCGAGGTCAGGTTCAGCCGCTCGATGGCGTCGCGCTGCAGGATCTTCACCACGCTGGTCGGGAAGTACGTACGGATGTCACCCAGCCAGCGGGCCACCTGCGGTGCCGATGAGCCCAAGCCGCCTTCCCGCACACCGGACGTCTCGCCCGGTTCGGACTCGGGGTCGTAGACGGCTGCCAGGGCTCTATCCATGCCGATCTCTGCCTCGGTCAGCTCGACGTCGATCGCCTGCGCCGCCGGTTCGCCGAGCAGTAGCCGCCAGCGGCGCTCGGGCTCGACGCCGGCGGGCGCCTTTCCGATCTCATCCATTGCCACCCCCGAGAATCCGCCACACCGTCGCTACCGCGTGCGCCGCGCGCTCTTCGTCCACATCGGCTGCCGTCTGACCGTTGTCTTTTTCCACCGCACCGATGTGGTCGGCGATGGCCCGACGCTCGGCGGCACTGAAGGTCCCAAAGGTACGCCGCATCAGCGGCAGCAGCTCGGCGAACTCACGCTCGCCGAGCCCTCGTACCCAGGAATCGAGCAGCTCACGCAGATCATGATCATGGATCAACATGACAGCGCCGTCGGCGAAGAAACCGTCGACCCAGGCTGCCTTCGCGGCTGGCTCCGCTCCGGAGGACAGAGCGCGGGCCAGCCGTACCGCGACATCGTTGAGCCGCTCAGCATCCCGAAGCAGGCGCACCATACGACCGACCAGCTGACCGTTGACGTCCGTCCGGTCGATGATCCCGGCGAGCGTGTCGTGCCAAAGCACAAGCAGCCCGGACCCGTAGGCGTCGAGCCGGAGTAAACCGACGGCCGTCGAGACCGCGTCGATCCGGCGACGCATAAGCGATGCGCTGTCCTCGTCCAGCCCAGCGACCGCTCGGGACAGCCCAGCGCAGATCCGCCGGACCAGTACTTCATTCACCTGCTGGAGCGCAGTCGTGTCGGTCTTGCGCACATCGCCGTAACGCTGGGCGCGAGCCAGCGCCGGCACCGCATCCATCAGGTGCACGACGTCGGCATCCAGCGCAGCCTTCGCCGAGAGTGCGGTCAGCAACTCGTTGAGTGCGGCGGGAAGGTCGGCGAGCAGACAACGTTCCGCGGTACCGGTCAGCTCAACGAGGTCGCCCTTCGTTGAGATGCTTCGGACCCGGTTGCTGGCTGCTTCGGCAATAGTCGTGCCCCAGACCGAGGCTTCGACCACGGCAACGGAAAACTCGGGTCGCCAGCGCGCCTGCCACGTCTCGCGAAAGGTGCCTTGAGCCTCGACTTCACTGCGGGCGGGCCGCACCCAGTCGATGTTGAGAAGTCGGAGCCGGTGGAAGAGCCTCGATCGGTCCTGGTCGTACGGCTTGCGCAGGTCGAGATCGTAGATCTTGCTGGCTGCCTCGCGCCGTACCCGCAGCCGTCGGCAGCTGGTGAGCAAGTCGGCTTCAAGGGGAACAGTGGGTATCTGCTCACTGACCGAGCCCAGCGCCTGGCCGATTACCAGATGTTGGGTGACGAACCGTACAGCCAGTTCGTCGCCGTCACAGATCACCGCGCGGGTCGCCTCGGTTACTTCGGTGAGACCGGCCAGCGGTCGGCCGCGTAGCGCCGCCAGGGTTTCGGCGAGCCGAACCGCCTCGATCACATGTGCGCTTGACGCTACGAGATCGTTGCCGCGCAGCGATCTCGCAACCTTGGTGAGCCAGCGGGTAATGGGCTGGTCGGGTGCCGTCCAGAGATGGAAATACCAGCCCGGCGACGCGATCCCCGCGCCATAGCCGGTGGAGGCGGCCAATCGTTCATGGGTCCAGGGCACCCAAGTCATCTTGATCTTGCGGCGACGATGCCCGCGCAAAATGGCCGCATCCCGAGCCGCTGGTGGCAGCGGAGGCTGCAAGACCGGGGCATGCCAGGCGCCGCAGACCACCGCCACGCGGTCATGACCGCGCTTGAGCGCTGCTCGGATGGTCTGCCGCATGTACGCTTCCCGGCGCGCTTCTCTGGCGTCCTCCGACGGATCGCCGCTCGGGCCGAGTTGGGCCCGCAGCTCAGCCATCGCCTCGGCGAGCGCCGGAAATGGGGAGGAACCGTCCCGTCGCGACTCGACCATGTCGTCCCACCACCGCTCGGGGTCGTCGTAGCCACCGGCTTCGGCCAGCAGTCGAAGCGGATCGACGGTCTCCGGGCGGCGGCGAACGGGATTTGGCCGGGGCGGTTCCGCTGCCTCAGCGCCGTTGTGATCAGCTGGCACCGCGTTCTGATCGTCGTGGCGCTGATCATCTGCGGCTGATCGGGATCGGCTGCGGCTGGGCGCGAGAGCCATGCTGGCCGGTAGGTCGCAGAATCGGACCTCGATGCCGGACCGGCGCGCCCAGGTCATCGCCTGCCATTCGGGAGAGAAGGCAGCGAACGGCCAGAACGCGGCGACGCTCGGCTTTTCTGGCGCGTACGCCAGCATCGCGACCGGCGGCTCCATTCCATCGGCCAACACCCAGTCCAGCAGGGGGTCCCCGTCGGCCGGGCCTTCGATCAGCACCGCCTCAGGCTGGAAGTCCTCCAAGGCCGCCAAGAGTGATCGCGCAGAGCCTGGTCCGTGATGGCGGATGCCGTATACCTCGACCGCCGTCACGACACCTCACGGCAGGCGGTGTAGAAGGCAGACCAGCCGGGCCGCTCCCGTACGACGACCTCGAGATATTCGTTCCAGGCGATCCGGTCAGCGACCGGATCCTTGATCACCGCACCAACAAGACCTGCAGCGACATCATCGGGAGTGAGACGACCGTCGCCGAAGTGCGCGGAGAGCGCCAGTCCGCTGGTGACCACCGAGATTGCTTCAGCGGTGGACAAGGTGCCCGATGGAGATTTGATCTTGGTGCGGCCGTCGCCGGTGACGCCCGAACGCAATTCACGGAAGACTGCTACCACCCGCCGGATCTCCTCCAGGGCGGCCGGCACCTCAGGCAGCTGCAAGGCGGCAGACAAGTCGGCCACCCGGGTGGCGACAATCCGCACCTCATCTTCCTCGTTGTCCGGCAACGGAAGCACCACCGTGTTGAAGCGACGCCGAAGGGCCGAGGACAGCTCGTTCACGCCCCTGTCTCGATCATTCGCGGTCGCGATCAGGTTGAAGCCCTTGAGCGCCTGAACTTCCATGCCCAACTCGGGTATCGGCAGCGCCTTTTCGGACAAGATCATGATCAACGCGTCCTGGACATCGGCCGGGATGCGGGTCAGTTCCTCGATCCGGACCAAGCTGCCCTGTTGCATGGCGGTCATCACCGGCGAAGCAACCATTGCCTGCTCGGTAGGACCCTCAGTCAGCAAACGCGCGTAGTTCCAGCCGTACCGAAGCGCTTCTTCGGGGGTACCGGCCGTGCCCTGCACCAGCAAGGTGGACTCTCCTGAGATGGCGGCCGCTAGATGTTCCGACACCCAGGACTTTGCCGTGCCTGGGACGCCGAGAAGTAAGAGCGCCCGATCCGTAGCCAGTGTCGCCACAGCCACTTCGATCAGTCGCCGGGCGCCCACGTACTTCGGCGTGATCACGGTGCCATCGGCCAGTTCACCGCCCATCACATAGGTGACAACTGACCAGGGAGAAAGCCGCCAACGTGGCGGCCGGGGGCGGTCGTCGGCATGTTGCAGCAAGGCCAGCTCATGCCCGAATTGCTGCTCGGCGTGCGGCCGCAGCTGGTCGACGGCAGCTGTCAACGCCGCTCGAGAATCGGCATCAAGGGACAAGAGAGCCGCCCTCTTCCGGATGGAACTGGATTACTGCGAACGCCGCATCGACCTCGCTAAATGCGGCGGCTCGTTCGGATTCCATTGGCCGATTCTGCTGAGAGGGCACCGACTCCGACAGCGCAGCCGTGATCTGAGCGGCCAACCGCTCCCACGCCGGATTCTGCCGCAGGAACCACAAGCCACGGGCGCCCAGGGCGCGGCCAAGTAGCAACCGGTCATACCCCGCGCTTGCCGCCGCCATAGCCGCGAGGGTGTGCCAGTGCTCGGCCGAGACAAGCAGGCCACGGTCAACGCAGGCGGCCAGCCAATAGTTGATCATGGTGGGGTTTGAGAGCTGCAGCAACTGACCGAGCAACTCTTGTGCAGCAGCTGGTGCGGTCACTCCTTCTTCGGACGGCGCGACGGGCGGCGGGTCTGCCACCTGAAGCCCCACACCGGCACGGACCCATGCTCGATGCGAAGCAGCAAGATCAAGAACTCTCCGGGCAGGCTCCTTGCTGGGCTCCAGACCGGCCCAGCCGACTGGGAGGTCACTCGGCACGGGACGACGATCGGTGCCCAGCAGGGCCGTGGTGACCACGTCGGCCCAGGTTGACATCGCCATCATGCGACCCATCCGACCACCGATGTGCTGAACGGAAGACCGTGATCGTCCGCCAGCACGCTGAGCGCTCGCAGCGCTCGGCCGTTCCACTCGCCGAAGATTCGGATCGGAGCTCCGCCCGAGCGGGCGATCAACGGCCATGGCTCGGCTCCCAATTCGGCGAGATCGCATGCCGAGCCGGAGCTGTCCCGAAGCCGCCATGGGCCTCCTGGTTCACGGCTGCGAATCGGGGCCGCTTCGACCACTGCTGGCATTCGGTTTGCCCACGGGTCCGCGGCGACCAGGCCGGCGAATCGACGCTGCATCTCGGCGAATGACTCGATGCGGGGATGGTCTGTCGGCTGTAGCCGGTCCTCACCCGCGTCCCGCCGGTGTCCGATCAAGGCGCGGTACTGACCTGAACCGGGATAGAAGTGGAGATTGGCATCGAGCACCTGTCCTGCCAATACCGACGCATCAAGCCGGCCTCCGGGGGGTGCGAAGTTGAGCCACAGGGCCCAACGCTGCGATGTGCTGCCATAGAGCCAAACCCGGCGCGTCTCCAGCCGAAACTCAATCGTATCGACCATGCCAAGAGCAAGCCATCGATCCGAGGTGCCAGGACCGGCAAGGACGTCGTTCTTACTGACCGGATAGCCGACGCGAGACCGTACGGTTGCGGCAAGATCGGCTGGAAGGGAATCCAAGCGGCGGTGCGCCTGGATAAGCAAGTGCAGTGATCCCAGCTGGCTGAGCACTCGATCCGGCCAGTCGACGCCCGCCAGCTCCGCGGGGATGGACCGAAGAACACTCGCCACTCCCGGGGCCTGTGCATCCACCATCCGCGCTGCCATCGAATCGAAGTACCCATAGCCGACCCGACCCAGGCCGTTGAGACCGCCCCGGATCTGATCAAGCAGCCAAAGATCAAGATCATCCAGCCCGGCGGTGACCCGTTCTGCCCGCGTGGCGGCTCGCTTCGCGGCCGCGGCCGGGTCGGCAAGCTGCGCACTTGGCCGATGCTGCAGCGCCTGGACAGCCATGTCGAAAGACTAGTTTGCGCCGCCGACAGCAACCTCCGCGGCGACTAGGTCAGATTGTGTTTCAAGTAGGCGGGCCCCCGGAAGCCGAGGATCGCCTCTAGCATGCGGGCCGCCGCAACCGCCCGGGCAACGTCGTGCATTCGCAGGATTCGGGCCCCGTTCAACGCGCATACCGTCGCAGCGGCAATTGATGGCGCCGTCCGGTCCGACTTTGACGCACCGGTCGCTTCGCCGACGAAGTCTTTGTTCGACACAGCGGCAAGTACGGGCAAACCGATGTCGGCGATTTCGGTGAGCCGGCGGCTGAGCGCCAGCGAGTGAAGGGTGTTCTTGTTCAGGTCGTGGCCGGGGTCGACGATGATCTTGCTCTCGGGGATACCCGAATCGACGGCACGCTGCACCCGGTCCAGCAGGAAGCGCTTTACTTCCACCGCTATGTCGTCGTAGTGGGGGCGTGGCAGGTGCGTACGAGGTTCTGCCTTGCTGTGAGTGATCACGATGGTGGCTCGTCCCGCGGCGACGACGGCAGCAAGATCAGGATCGTGTAAGCCCGTGGTGTCGTTGATCACCGATGCGCCCGCTGCGATGCTCTGCGCGGCGACCTCAGGGCGGAATGTGTCCACCGAAATCACGATGTCGCTGGCTGCGGCTACAGCTGCCACCACCGGCACAACCCGCTCAATTTCGACCTCCTGAGTCACCTCAGGCGTCTCTGGGGAGAACGGCACGCCACCGATGTCGACCAGACCTGCACCGTCCTTATCGGCTCCGAGCGCCGCTTCAACCGCGCCCTCGAACTCGAACGTCCTGCCCTCGTCGAAGAAGGAATCCGGGGTCCGGTTGACGATCCCCATGATCACAATCTGATGATCAAAATCGAAGGTTCGTCGACCGATCCTGCGTACCGGATCCCGCAGCGGCGGCAGGTAACTCACAACGACAGTCTCACCCTCGATCTAGCGCGCGTACCCGAGCATCCTGCGCTACCTGGATCAGGTCGGACTCGGACGGCCGGATGCTTTCACCTGCCACCTGCTCCAGCAATACCGGGTCTAGGCTCCAGATCCCGTGCGACGCCCCTAAGGGGCGGGTTCATGTCCGGTGTTTCGCGGGCGTGCGAAGGCTGTCTTAAATGCGACGACTGGGCCGTGGCATTGGACATGCACCCGTACCACCGCAGCCCGCCCGACGAGCAGCAGCCTAGCTCTATGGCACACTTGGGGGGCTGTTGCAATTCTTGAGCCGTGGTCGGTGCTACGCCCCTGAGACTTTGCGTGGGCGTGAGTTAGCTCTGGCGTCCGACAGCAGTCCGAGAGTCGCAAGGTGCGACCCTCGCGATGGTAGGAGATGTTCATGGCACAAGGAACCGTCAAGTGGTTCAACGGGGAGAAGGGTTTCGGCTTCATTGCCGTCGATAATGGCGGCGCCGATGTCTTCGTGCACTACAGCGCGATCGAGTCGACTGGCTACCGCTCGCTCGAGGAGGGGCAGCGTGTCGAGTTCGACACGACCCAGGGCCCCAAGGGTCCCCAGGCGGAGAAGGTCCGCCCCTTATAGGACTCAGCGCAGTTCTGTGAAGCGTCGGCCACTGGGCCGGCGCTTCATTGCGCACACACCTCGTCCCGTTCTGACAACGTCGGTACGACGTCAGACCTGAGCCGACTTCCGATGGCCAGGGCGAACCAAGAACACGAGTCATCTGTCGAATGACTCGACGCATCACACTGTGGAGGTGGCGGGAATCGAACCCGCGTCCTCAGACGACGATCCAGGACTTCTCCGGGCGCAGCTGGCTTCACGTTCTGCTCGGCCCCTACGCTCTTGCCAGCAAGTCGTAGACAGGCCCAGTCTCAGTTCGTTTCCCTGTTAGCTCCTGAGACCACGGCTAACGGGTAAGCCTCCTCGATGAGGCCAGGATCCGGGACGGAGGCGCGCCCGGTCTGACCCTTCGATCACTGTTTAGACAGCGAGAGCGAAGTCAGTGCGCTTTTCAGTGGCACTTATTAGTTCCCAAGGAACATTAACGAGTTGACCTTGGATTCTCGGCCCGCTTCTCCTGGGTCAATCGACCCGAGTCGAAACCAATCACCCCCTATGAAGTTGTACGGCGCAAGCCGGCGAGGCCGCCTGCTGCGAACATTCAACTCTACCGGGCTGGAACGCCTGCGGACAGCCTTTTGATCCCAGGTGGCGGCGTGGCGTTACTTTTCCGACAGCACCTCGAAGCGGGCAACCCGCCTGACCGGGTTGCGCCAATCCTCACCTTGCAGTGCCTTGGCGCCGCCAACGATGGTTAGGATCAACCAGCCGAGAGCCATGAACGGGATCAGCCAACCAAAGATGTCCAGACCGGTGATCCCGCCGAGCATTGCCACGACAATGAACGCCACAGTAGAGATGATCTGAAAGTTGAACGCCTTTGCCGCCTCCCTCCTGGCGTACGTTGCGGGAGAGGAAAGTGCGTAGACAAGACCCGGTCCAAGAAGCCAAAGGAAGAAGACCGAGAAGTGGGCGATCGCGGCAACACCACGGTCGGCCCGTTCCTTCGTCTCTGGATGGATCAGCGGCTGGTACGCCGGGTGCAGACCCATCGCGCGAGACGGTGTTGGTATCGAAACCAGACCATAGAACGCCTCGTTCATCTCCTTGCGGGTAACCGCTGTCAGGACCTGCCCGATTCGTTGGTCGAACTCCAGCTCAGTTATCCGACCGTCGGCGTACGCCTCCTTTAGCCAGGTTTCCGCTCGGTCGCGCTGTTCCGGTGTGACGTGCATGCTCAAGCTGGGATGCTCATAGGTGGCGCTCATGCGATAAGGATCCTCGAGTTCGGCCGATCAGGCCATCAGGCACTCCCCCGGGCGGACCCCGAACCGGCAGCACTGGATGCCGCTTCACCCGTAGGTTGTAGCCATGACCGAGAAGCCGGAAATTGACTTTCCTGACGGCCCGCCGCCGAAGGATCTTGAGATCACCGACCTGACCGTCGGCGACGGGGCTGAAGCGCGCGCCGGCAACCGGGTCAAGGTGCATTACGTGGGCGTCGCCTACAGCACCGGCGAAGAGTTTGACACTTCGTACAAGCGCGGGGAACCACTGGACTTTCAGCTGGGAGCCGGCCGAGTGATCGCCGGCTGGGACCATGGTGTCCAGGGAATGAAGGTCGGTGGCCGACGGAGGCTCGTCATCCCGCCGAAGCTGGCGTACGGCGACCGCGGCGCTGGTGGCGGCGTCATCGCGCCCGGTGAGACCTTGATCTTTCTCGTCGACCTGGTGGCCGTCCGCAGCTGAAGTTCCTAAGGGGGCGGTCGGCCATCACCAACTGCCGCCTCCGCCGCCTCCACCGCCTCCGCCGGAGAAGCCGCCTCCACCGAATGAGCTGCCGCCACCGAAACCGGTGCCGCCGCTTCCGGCCGAGGGGGCTGGGCTGGCGGCGCTAGTCAGGCTGCTGGTAATGAAGGCGGTGTTGAATGCAGCCAGGTGATAGTTGCCGACGTACCAGTAGGGCACGACATCGGGCAGCCGGCCCATTGCGACGAGATCAGCGCAGACCTTCGCCCAGCGATCGGCCAGCTCGAACGCGATGGCCCACGGAAGATATTTCGAGAAGATGTCTTCGCCCTCCTCGAACCTCAGCTGGTCGGCTTCGGCAGTGGCCAGGTATTTCTTGAAACCCTCTACTTGATCACACACCGCGCGGCCTTCGGCCGTCCGCTGGCCACGCCGCAACTTGGCCCTGATCACCAGCACGGTGATGATCACCGGCAGCAACGGAACCAAGATCCACAGCACCCAGGCACCGATCGTGAACGCGGCGATGATCGCTATGACAATGCTGCCGAAGCCGAAGCTATGCGCCGCAGCGGCGCCGGGCACCTTGCGGAACCAGCCGCGGGCCGCAACTTGGTTGCGTACCGACGCTTGCATCCGCCGGTGAGCGCTCTGGAGGCTGCCCTGCTCCGAGAGGTCCCGCACGGCACCCGGCGGTTCGCCGTTGAACAGGCTGGTGAGCAGCACCATTTCGTGCGGGGCCGCGGCCTTGTCGGGATCGACGAGGCTCACCCGGAAATCCTTGTCGTCGTTGCTTTGCACGACGACTGCTCCTCGAACGGCCAAATCGATCAAGGTGGCGGCGGTCTCTCGAGTGTCGACTTGGCCATCGATCAGCAGACCTGCCTCGGCGACCGGTATCCGTGGCGGCGAAAAGGCGACCGGAATTTCGATGTCCGGATCGCTCGGCACTATTTCGGCGGTTTGGCCAGGAAGCGGAATGGTCCCTGGCGCCAGTCCCGCGTATCGGCGGTCCCGGCCATTCCTGCGCCACCACATGACCCCGACGATCGGAGCGCCGGCCGTTATGACTAGACCAGCAGCCCCCGCCGCGCCGGCAAAAACCTTCTCCGAGGTCGTCAGCTTGGAGCCGTCCGGCTCGAGATGGGGCGCATTGTCAGCGACCAACCCGGACTTGATCTTGACTCCGATGGTCACGCCCTGGCCCTCACCGAGATTCGTTTGGCTGAAGGTGGCCTTTCCTCCAGAAACGCTGGCCTGGCAGGTCTGCGTACTCTGCGCTGCCCCATAGAAACAACTGACATCCTGCGCGCCGCCGGGCACATTGGCGGTGATACTGACCGACTTCATGGTTGCCTGCCAGTCCAGGCCGGTGGCATCCCAGTAGAACTCGTCATAGTCATTGAAGGTGCGCATGGCACCCGTCAGGTCGTAGCTGATCACATAGGTCGCGGTGGGAGCCGAGATCGTCTTGTCCGGATCACCGATTCGTAGCCGCAGCTGCTCTTCACGACCACCCTTGGCTTCGTCGGTCCGCGAACTGAATTGCGTAGCGACGTTGTCTGGGCTGGTGACGGAGATGTGCTCGATCTTGTAGACGGCGTCCTGGTTGTCGTCGTACGGCTCACGAGTAACGAAGTAGCGCTCGATTCCGTGCCTGCCTGACTCCGGGCCGAACCGATAGACGATGGTTTCC
The DNA here is from genome assembly GCA_046732135.1 of Actinomycetota bacterium. Taxonomy (GTDB): domain Bacteria; phylum Actinomycetota; class Actinomycetes; order Propionibacteriales; family Propionibacteriaceae; genus Microlunatus. Next base: position 14,075 of record JBKPML010000148.1, on the reverse strand, counting down.
TTGACCTTCACCACGCCGCTGCTCTGGACGTTGTAATCGATGGCGAAGGAATCGATCTGATCGCCCGTGGCGGCGTGTGCGGGAAGTGGCCTGGCGACGATGATGCCGAGGACGAGCAATGCGCCGGCGATCACGCCCAATACCGCGCGAACGGGCCTGGTGAGCACAAAACTCGTTGTCGCAACCTGTGTGGCCATCGGTCTACGCACCGCGATTCCGAGCCGCCAAGGCCCGCTCGGCTTCACGTCTCGACTCGCGGGCCGCGATCGCCTGTCGCTTGTCATATTGCCGCTTGCCAGTGGCGAGACCGATCTCTACCTTCGCGTAACCGTCGGAAAAGTACAGCGACAGTGGGATCAGGGTCGTGCCGGATGATTCGAGCTCCCGCTCGATCTTGTCGATCTCGCGCCGATTGAGCAGCAGCTTGCGAGTGCGGCGCGCCGAGTGGTTCGTCCAGGTGCCGTGGCTGTACTCCGGGATATGCGCCCCTCGCAGCCACACTTCGCCCTCATCGACCGTGGCGAAGGCGTCGGCGATGTTCGCCCGTCCCTCGCGCAGCGACTTGACCTCCGTGCCGCCGAGCACGATTCCCGCCTCGTACCTGTCGTGGATGTGGTAGTCGTGCCTAGCCCGACGGTTCTGCGCGATCAACCGACGCCCTTTCTCCTTCGCCATGTCTCCATCCTCCCTGGCGTGAGGGCCAAATCAGAGCCTGCCGCAAGAAGTAACGCCCTGGGCCTCTGGTGCGGGTCGGGTCGGTTTCCCATGTTTACGTGGGAAACTGGCACTTTACCCATGAAACTTCATGGGTAAAGTGCCAGTTTTTCGGGTAAAGCTGGCCGGCAGTCAGCGACCCAGCCGGGTTCAGCCAATGATGGTTCTGTTGGACCCGTAGAGCCGACGTGACCGCTCCTGGTCCGCATTGAGCCGCCGTACGAGAGCTGTCTGGTACGTCGGCGTCAGGTCTTGCCATGTCCATCGGGTCATCCCGAAGCCTTCCGAGCGCATCCGATCCTCGCGCCGTTTTTCCCGGAAGACTGCGTCGGCAGGAGTCTCCCCTTCGCGGAGCAGCCTGCCGTATTTCACCTTCCCATCGAACTCACCCAGGTGCCGGTCGAGGTCCCAGCAAAAGTCGGCAATGCCTTCAAGCCGACCAAATTCGTTGAGCACGCGATGCTGCAGCACTGGCGCGGGCACCCCGTGCCGCCAGAAAAGCACGCGGCTGTACGACTCACCCGGGCTCTCTGCCTTGCCGTCCGCCAACCGGAGTACCAATCTCGTCAGGCGTGACCCTGGCCGGGCGTCGAAGGTCCGTGCCATCTGTTTCACTTGGTCAGCCACAGCTGGATACAGCCTGGCGCAAGAGTCTGCGGTCGCCACGCCGGCCTCCAATGTCGAGCGACCGACAACTTCCCACAGCGTTCGAGCCACATTGGTGATCAGGATTCCCTTCTTGACCTCGACCTGTTGCCGCACGTCGTCTCCCACAACTTGATGACAGGCGCTGACCTCACGTCGAGCCGAGCCGCCGTCGAGCCGTACGAGATGCACAGTCGTGAGGTCGTGGCCGTGGAGACACAATCCGTGGACCGCGGCGGCTGAAACGCCAGTAAGAGCGACGTCCCCACGTTGGCGAGCCAACACAGCTCGGGCCAAGATCAAATGCCGTTCAACCTCATCGCAGATCTCGTAGGTGTGTGTCGGCACGTACGCCCCGTGCCGCAGCCTGCGAATGACGCCCGTACGGCATGCACCGGCGAGATCATGATCGGTCCAACCTGAATCAAGTGCCTGCGCCCGGGTGAAGAATCCGCCGTTCCGCTCAGCGGCTGCTTCAAGTATTGAGTCCACGCTCCCGACAATGCGGGCGTCGAAGAACCTCGTGCACCCAGCCGGCAATCTGTGCAGAGTGGTACCACGCACGTCTCGGGCGGTGGATAGGCGTGGTCGCATGGCCCGCGCACGGGTGCAGCTTTACCCGGAAATCTGGCACTTCACCTATGAAGTTTCATGGGTAAAGTGCCAGATTCCCACGTAAACATGGGAAACCGCACGACCGCCCAGGAAACCCCACGACCGCCCAGGAAACTGCACGACCGCCACCGCGACAATCAACGGAACCGGGAGGGGTTAGAACCAAATCATCGGGTTGACGACCCGGCCGTTCAGCCAGACCATCAGGTGCAGATGGCACCCGGTGGAGAAGCCGGTGGTACCCACATAGCCGATCACCTGTCCCCTGCCCACCCGCTGGCCGACATGCACGACGTAGCTGCTTGCGTGGTTGTAGCCGGTGGTGACGAATTTCCCGCCGTGCCATCCGTGATCGATCATCAGCCGGTTCCCGTAGCCAGCGTTGTAATACCGCTCTGCCACCCGACCGGACGCCGGGGCGCGAATTGGCGTGCCACATCCCGCACCGAAGTCAGTCCCATCGTGCAGCTTCCAGTAGTGCAGCACCGGGTGGAAACGCATTCCGAACGGTGAGGTGATCGGCGCAGACACCGGGTACGAGAAACCGTGGCCGGCCAACGGGGTCCAACTGTGCGTCCTGGTTGTTGTCGTGGCCTTCTTCTTCGCTTTGTGGCTGGACGAGCCACTCTTCTTAGTCGTCGCCTTGTGCGGGCTCTTTGCGGCGTTTCGCTCTGCCTGTTCTCGTGCTCGCTGACGAGCCTCCCGCGCGCGTTCAGCCGCTGCCACCCGTCGCGCGGCCGCTGCCCGTTCGGCTGCCGCCTTGCGCGCTGCCGCTGCTTTCCGTGCCGCCTCCGCTTTCGCCTTCGCGATCCGGATCTCGATCCGTTTTTCCACCGCAACCCGCTCCTGAGTCAGGCGGGCGTACTGCGCCTTGTCCTCGGCAACATCGTCGGCCGCCGCACTCTCGATGGCCTGCCGCTGGCCGAGCAGCTCGCGTACGGTCCCTTCCTGCGCGGCGGCACGCGTCTCGAGCGTCTGCTTTGTCTGCAGTGTCGCGGCCGCGCCCTTTCGGTCGACCTTCACCTGTGCTTCCAGGGCGGCTCGGCGGTCCTTTTCCGCGCTGAGCTGCCGTTGCAGTCGTGCCAGCCGATCGATCTCAGCCTGAGTGCTGTCGAACATCGTGGTCGACCACTGGAGACGGGTCTGCAGATCGGCAGGTGAGCTGGCGTCAACCAGGACAGCCAGCGGAAGCAGATTGGACTGCTGCTGGTACTGATCGCGCGCCATGTTGCCGGCGAGCACCAATTCGGCATCCAAATTCCGCTGACCCACAATGACTCTCGATGTGGCTGTTGCCAGGTCGGCCTGCGCCAGACGGAGCTTGCCTGCCATTCGAAAGTCGTCGGCACGTGCTACCGCAAGCTCCTGCTGGGTGCGGGCGAGGCGGCTCCGGGCCAGGCCGAGCTGCGCCTCGGTGCGATCGACTGCCTGCGCCGCGGCGGACAAAGCTTGACTCGATTCGCCGAGCTCGGCCCGAGTCTTTGCCAGTTGCTGCTTCACCCGGTCTCGCCGCTCGGTTAGATCGTCGGCAGCGGCGTACGGGGCAAGCAGGGTCAGTCCGAAAATCGACACAACCAGTGCTGCGGCAACCGTACGGACGCGCAGGCATCCCCGCGCGGCGGCCAAGCGCGAGCCGGGCGCAGATACGTCGCTGGACGCTGCGGGCTGTTGATCGTTGCCTTGCCGCGCGAAGCGCATTGCCTCGCTGTTGCCCGGAACGTCTTTGCGGACGTAGGGAAGATCCGGAAGCACAGCTTTCCCCAATCACATGTTCGGTTGTATGGTCGGCGGCTGTTTGCCGTCCAGCTCGGAAGGGCAAATTGACGGTCAGCACAATATTTCCCGCCAGACCCATCTGAGCTTGGGAATCGTATGCAGAACGCCGTTAAGGGCCGCAACTCAGCTGGCCGGGAAAGCAGAATTTGTGCCCAAATATGCATCAAGTCTCAACTTAAAGTTGAGTAAAGTTACGAAACTGTAGCCTATTCCTGTCATCTTCTGTTAACTCATGTGACAGATGTGACGCCTGCCGCGGACGCGTCAGGTGACCTTCCCCTGACCTGTGCCTCTTAAACTCGCAGATATCGACGCGTTGTAATCAACGTCGGAACAATCGCCAGAATCAGTCCGACAATGATCATTCCGAGCATCGCGATCCCGGTCTGCCGCCAGCCAATCCAAGCCACAAATCGCACGGATTCGCGGGCGCCGCGCATGACCCAGAAGTAAACTCCCGCGGCCACGCTGAGGCACGCCAGGGCAATTCCGCCCAGAGCCGAGATCACCGCCTCGAGCAAGAACGGCACTGTGATGTAGAAGTTGCTCGCTCCGACCAGCCGCATGATGCCGATCTCACGTCGGCGCGCGAAGGTCGCGAGCCGGATCGTGTTCCCGATCTGCAGCGCAGAGGCAAGCAACAGCAAGGCCGAGGCGCCAACCGTCGCCCACTGCAGCAGGTTGAGTGCGGTGAAAACGGGGTCGAGCACCTGATGCAGGTCCTGCACCTTCTGCACGCCCTTGAGCCCGACCACTGAGCTGACGACACCTTGGTACTGTTCCGGGTTTTTGAGCTTGACCCGGAACGACTCTTGCATCTGCTCAGCTGTAAGCGAGTCCTGAATCGGGCTTCCTTCATAGGCTCGCTGGAATTCGGCGTAGGCCTCCTGCTTCGTCTCGAAGTACAGCCCACCGGGTGCTACCTCTGGATTAGCCTCCAGGGTCTGCCGGATCGCATCCTTCTGGGCGGGAGTGGCGTCCTCACCGGGCTCGCACTGATCACCGCGAGTGTCACTGGTGCACAAGAAGATCGAGATCTCGATCTTGTCGTACCAGCGGCCCTTCATCAGATCCACTTGCTGGTTCGCCAAAAGCCCGGCGCCGAAGAGCGACAGCGACACCCACATGGTCATGATGACCGCGAGCGTCATGGTCAGGTTCTGCCGCAGCCCGGCTCGGGTCTCAGAGAGGATATGGCGGAAACGCATTCAGGTCCTTCGTCGGATCGATAGATCGAGCTAGCCGGTCACTGATAGCCGTAGACACCGCGGCTCTGGTCACGGACGACAGCGCCGTCATCCAGCTCGATGACCCGTTTTCGCATCTGGTCAACGATCGTCGAGTCGTGGGTTGCCATGAGGACTGTGGTGTCGGCGCGATTGATCCGGTCAAGCAGCTTCATGATCCCGACGCTGGTAGCGGGGTCGAGGTTTCCCGTCGGCTCGTCAGCGATGAGGATCATCGGCCGATTCACGAAAGCGCGTGCGATCGCTACCCGCTGCTGCTCACCTCCGGAAAGCTCCTCCGGTAACCGGCCGCCTTTGCCCTGCAAGCCGACTAGCTCCAACACCTCCGGCACAACGCGCTTAATAGTGGACGCCGGCTTGCCGATCACCTGGAGTGCAAAGGCCACGTTGTCGGTGACCGTCTTGTTGGGCAGTAGTCGAAAGTCCTGGAAGACCGTGCCGATCTGGCGGCGCATGGCAGGCACTTTCCAGGCGGCGAGCTTGTTCAGCTCCCGCCCCGCGACAAAGACCCTTCCCTTGGTCGGTCGCTGTTCGCGGAGGATCAAGCGCAGGAACGTCGACTTGCCCGATCCGGAGGTGCCGACAAGGAAGACGAACTCGCCCTTCTCGATGTCAACATCCACGTCCGCCAGCGCGGCGCGGCGTTGTCCGTCGTAAGTCTTGGACACGTGGTCGAAACGAATCACAACTAAGCCCCGGCCGGATAGACATTCGGGGCCCGACACGCGCCGCCCCGACGACCAGGGTCGATTTTAAGTGAAGAAAAGGTAACGAACGCCCATTCGGACGCCAAACGGCGTGCCGAATGTGCCCGAGCCTCTCAGAAACGCCCGGCCTTCCGTCGATTCCCGTTCAGACCGCGTTGAGTTCGCTCTTCCTGCGCCAGCGGATTCCGGCCTCAATGAAGCCGTCGATGTCCCCATCGAAGACCGCATCCGGGTTGGAAACCTCGTACTCGGTGCGCAGGTCCTTCACCATCTGGTACGGATGCAGCACGTACGAGCGCATCTGCGACCCCCAGCTGTTGCCGCCGTCGCCACGCAGCGCGTTGAGCTGCGCTTCCCGTTCCTGCCGCGCACGCTCCAGCAGTCGGGATTGCAGCACCCGCATGGCTGCCGCCTTGTTCTGCAGCTGAGATTTCTCGTTTTGGCAGGAGACCACGATGCCCGTCGGCAAGTGAGTGATCCGGACCGCCGAATCGGTGGTGTTCACACTCTGGCCACCCGGTCCTGATGATCGGAAGACATCAATGCGCAGCTCGGACTCAGGGATCTCGATGTGGTCGGCCGCTTCGGTCACGGGAAGCACCTCAACGCCGGCAAAGGAGGTCTGCCGGCGGCCCTGATTGTCGAAAGGTGAGATTCGAACCAGCCGGTGAGTGCCCTGTTCGACCGAGAGTGTCCCGTACGCGAACGGCGCCCGAACGCTGAAGGTAGCCGACTTGATGCCAGCCTCCTCCGCGTACGACGTGTCGTAAACCTCTGTGGCGTAGTTGTGCCGCTCCGCCCAACGCAGGTACATCCGCAGCAGCATGGCGGCGAAGTCGGCCGCGTCGATGCCGCCGGCCTCCGAGCGGATCGTAATAAGTGCGTCTCGGTCGTCATACTCGCCGGACAGCAGCGTACGAACTTCCAAGGCGTCGATCGCAGACCTGAGAGAGGCGAGCTCGGTGTCTGCTTCGGCGAGGGCCGCAGCGTCGCCTTCGTCCTGGGCAAGCTCGACGAGGACCGCTAGATCATCCAGCCGAGATCTGAAGTTCCGGACTCGATCGACCTCAGCCTGAAGGGCCGACAGCCGGGACGTCACGTGCTGGGCATTATCCGGGTCGTCCCAGAGGTTCGGCGCAGCGACCTGGCGCTCCAGCTCAGCGATCTCATGAGCCTTGGCGGCAGGGTCGACAACAGTTTCGATCGAGGTCAGCGCCTTGTCGAGGTCTGCCAGCTCAGCGTGGAAATCGGGTCCAGCCACAAACGCCCACTCTACTGCGAGGGCTCAGGACCCGCTCTGGTCGAGTTCTTCGACCTGCCGATCCTTCTGCAGTTCCTCGATCCGAACGAAGCTGTCTCCGCCAGACCTGCGGCGCGGCGGCCAGTCACTAACCCAGATCACGACGAACGCGGCAAGCGAGCAGGCCAGTGCGATCACGGGTCCCAAAGTGAACAACCACACGCTGATCAGACCGGTGACGCACAACAGGAGGACAGCCAGAGCCCCCCGCCAGGAAAGCTGGCCATGTCGCGCCCGCCATGCGGAATAGGCGATCCAGGGAATCATGGCCAGCAAGATCACGATCCACGCAAAGCTTGTCATGTCATGACTGAACGCGCCGGACACAAGTCGAATCATCGCGATCAAGCCGACTGCTCCGGTGACTGCTCCTAGCGCAAGAGCGAGGTTCTTGTTCGGCATTCACTCTCCGATCGGTGCTCTTGGACGGTCAACCCGCCAGCGGCTAGTCTGGGCGGCTGCGCGATCGCGCCGTGATCCGGGAGCATAGCTCAGCTGGTTAGAGCGCTTGTCTTACAAACAAGAGGTCACAGGTTCGAGTCCTGTTGTTCCCACAATTGAAGTGCCTAGTGAGAGGCCAATTTACTAGTCTGTGTGGAACGCCGGCAGGCTGAATCGCCAGGTTTGCACACCATTTACGCACACCATTGGTCATCCGAGAGCCTCCGAGAGTCGCGCCAAAGCGTACGTGACACATCCGGGGCGACGTGGCCGTAGATGTCGCCAGTGATGCCGACGCTGGCATGTCCCAGCACTTCACTCACAACCTTGAGCGGCACCCCGTTGCTCAACATCACCGCAGCCGCTGAATGCCGCAACGTGTGCAAGCTAATCTCCGGCAGCCCAGCTTGATTTGCGGCGACCTTCAAGGCCCGCAAGGCGTTTCGCGGCTCGCATGGCGTGCCCAGTTCGGTGGTGAACACGTAGCCCGTCTGCTGCCACTCTGAGCCGGCGCCTTGCTCTCATCAGCCATCCAGTTGGGTGATCATCTGCCACAGGGTAGCGGACGGTCGGTCCCCTTTCTGCCGCTGGAAGTACAGGTCGGCGAGCAGTTTGCATGCCCGCTTTTGATCGGGCCCCGGGCGTGACGATAGCTCCGGTCGCGTTTCGGGGAATCCTGATCGCGGCCCGGGTCTTGTCGTGGTCATGGCGTGGTTGGTCCGTATGGCTGAGCGCTGCCACTCCGGCGCTCCCATCCAACGCGTACCCAACTGTCGAGTTCGTCAAGGCGGACACGGCCGGCGAGCATGAGCAGGCCGGCGGCGTCCAGGCGTCGCCGCGCCGGGTGGGGCTAGCAAACCAACTACCGGCGATGGTGCCGGCAACTTCGGTGCGGATGTCGTCTCGGCCTTGGGCTTGGTCGGCCAGGTGGTCGACGAGGGGTTGTAGTTCTGGCCGTTGCGCGGTGACAAGTGCTTCACCGTGGAGTGCGGCGGATAGTTGCTGGTCTGCGGTGGACATCAGTCGAGTATCGACCTGCCGTCCGCCCGTAAACCCGGTGGAACGCAGGGCGGGCTCTTGATCAACCAGAGGCCAAATTCGGCAATTCGGCGCAGCAGTCCGGTATCCAAGGCTGTTGGCGCCTCAAGTGCTGACGTGCCGGTGCTGAATGAATGGTCCATCGCTCCGGGCGATTTGGCACCCAAAGAGGTAACGAGCGCGCTCTGGCAGGGTTCTGTCAGCGTCACCTCGCTCGCACTAATAGTTACCCCGGCGTGCCGATCCGCCGCTCGATTGTCTTCAGATCGAAAGCGAACGCGTTGTTGCAGTCGAGTGCGATTGTCGTTCCGGCGTACTCAAGCGTGAGATCCACGGTCAACGGCGTATTAGTACCAACGGCAATGACGATCGCCTCGCCTTCGTTGATGACATCATGAACCCGTGTGGGCTCTCCAGACACGGTGTAGCTGCCGCTGAGGGTCGCCGAACCAGCAGACACCTCGATGGTGCCGTCGGTGAGGAACGGGCCATCGGTGGTGCGGCCCACAAGCTCCTCATTGACGATGACTGTTGCTTCGTCACCGAAGTGCGAGTTCTCATACAACGTCACAATGGCGGTGTAGCCGTCTCCCTCACCGGAGCACTCGACGACGTACCCCTGTTCCTGGGTGACTCCAGTCTGTGCAGGCTGTGCGCTGGCTGCGGCCGGGGAAGCTATCAAGGCAGCTGCGCCCAAGGCGACCACCGTGATGGCCCGCGACAGTTTGCGATATGTCATGGCGCCCCCTGGTTGGATCGGTTGATCGGACAGACTGCCACCACGCTCCCGGTCTCGGCAAGAGGTCAGTTTGCGTCTCCGAGACCACCCTGGCATCGAGCTGCCCGATCAGGAACCCAAATCGTCCGACGCACAACGACAACCGCCGTGCGCACAATCAAAGCTGCCTGGCGTCCTGTAGTCACGGACGGATCGCCTGTTGTTTCAACCACTAGCGCCTCCCGCTGGCCAGTGACAAGGTGGACGAAGCGATGTCGCACTGCGATACACAGCCATCCACCACCAGGGGTCCCCATGAAGGCAAGAGCCGCAATCGTCTCAGCATGCGCACTGTTCGGATTGACCGCTCTCGCCCTGCCAGCGTCTGCAGCGCCGACCGGATTAGGACTCGTAAGTTTCGAGGGGACGTGTTATGGACAGCCCGTCACCGTAACCACGACTAACGGTGGTGGAGCGGGGTTCTGGTTGAACGGTGCGCACTACCTGCTGACAACGATCGACGCAACGTTCCAAACCGACGAAGGACTCGTGACCTTCCACAAGGACTACGGTCACCGAACCGGCCTTTCGGACAGCGCAATTACATGCACAGCCACCATCGTTGAGGACGGACAGACCGGACTGTTCACGGTGACGGCCGTCGCCGTCCCATAGCACGCTCCTCGGCCTGCCCTCCGAGCCCTGGACAGCGCGATCATGTCAGACGAGGCGCCCGCATCACCCCCGCCTCGTCTACTCAGATGGAGCGGCTTGATGTTGTTGGCCGGAGGTGTGTTGATGGCCGTAGCGACGCCGCTCCACCCGAGCCGTGAGACGGCCGCCACGATCATTGCCAGCGAGCTGAGGCTGGTAGCCTCCCACGTCCTTTCCACACTGTCCTCGCTGCTGGTTCTGCTCGGGCTCCCCGGACTCTATGTGGCTCATCGCGCGAACTTGGGACGGCTGGGATTCGTAGGCTTCTTGGGCGCCTTCACCGGCACCTATCTGCTCGCCGTGTCCGGCAATTTCGGGTTCCTCGCCCCGGTGCTGGCCAAGCAGTCGCCGGCAGTGATAGATGCGATCAACTTGTACCCGCCGGAACTGGGGCTCAACGCGCTAGCCGTAATCACTTTCATCGTCGGCTATGCCCTACTCGGTATCGCGATGACCCGGACAACACTTCCTCGCCTGTGCGGCATCATGGTTGCGGTGGGTGCTCCGGCCTATTTGCTCGGCGCGGGCATCTCGCAGCTCGTCTCGTCGACCGCCTGGGCGATCGTAGTCTTGGGCACCGCGAGTCTTGGTGGCGGGCTGGCCTGGGCTGGTTATCGGCTGTGGCATCGCTAGAAACGCCGACGACTCAGTACCTGCCCACTCACCCGAGGGAAGCGAAATGCGTTGACGCTGCGGACTACCGGAATCGCTGCACTGCTGGTGTCGATCATCGCCGGGCTCACGAGCAGTCTGCTGTTCGCCGCGGCGTATCAATTTCGCGCTGACCAAGAGCCGACGCGCCTCCTCGCCGCCGGTGCGACCTCGGCTGAGCTGTTGCGCTGGGGGGCGGTCCTGGATCTCTTCGGCTACTACCTCTCTACGGCGGTCCTGGCGTACGTGCTGTGGCGGCAACTGCGCCCGCGCAATCCGCTGCTCGCCGACTTGTCCACCATGGCCGGAGTCGGCTACGCGCTGGCCGGTGGGGCGGGCGCGGCCGTCCTTGCCGTGTTCGGGCCAATGTTGATGCATGCCTACACCGAAGCCAGCGCCACCGATCGGGTCGTGATCTCGGCGCAGTTCGCCACGCTAGTGGTGGTGGTCATGCGGTCCATTTGGCAATTCCTGGATGGCATCCTCATTGGAGCCTGGTGGCTGGGAATCGGGCTGCTCCTCCGCCCTGATCGACCCCGCCTATCCGTCCTCACGCTGGTACTCGGCGCCGGCGCAACAGTTGGGGCCTTCGCCAACCTTGTCGGGCTAAGCCTCGTCCGCGACATTCTGCTAGGCGTGTTCTTCATCCTGTGGACCGCCTGGTGGATCTCACTCCTGGCCGTATTTCTCCGACAAAAAGAAGCGACCTAAAACAGCCTGGGGGCACCGGTCAAGGTTGACGGTTGCGGGCCGATCGGTGAGTTGCGGGTGTAGCTGCGGGCCGAGGATGGCTGGTGGGGTCTTGTCGCTGGCCGGGATGGTGTGCGGTGGATACGGGCCGAGGATCTCCGGCAGTCTCAGCGCTGACAGGGCTACGCTCACATGCTCGGGGTCCGGGTTGACACAGTCGAATAGCCGCCGCCGCCCGGATAGTGCCAGGCACCGGTGAGCGTGTTGCCATCCTCACTGAACGTGCCTTCGTAGTACGCCGGGGAGTTCCGCTCGCCCATCCAGATGGTGAGCGTGTCATCCTTGATCTCGTAGGTGTAATCCAGCGTCTCGCCCTCAGAAAAGCCGTAGTAGCGCGACCTGATATCCGCGCTGGGATCCTCACCGTACCTGTGCTCGTGACCGATGACCTCCAGACCCTTGTTGCCGCCGAGGTCTACATGCTGCAGCAGAAAGAAGCCGCCTTCGGTCCACTCGTAGACGACGGTTCCCTCCGCTTCGCCGGATACAGCCCAACTGCCGACCAGCCTGTCCAGGCTCGTCATGTCCGGAAGGGGTTGCGCCGCCTGCCCCTCCGAGAGGTTCGTGCTGTCGGTCATGATCTGTCTCCTCTGCGCCGTTAGTGCCGCCGCAGCGGCGTCCTTTCCTCCGTTGTTCACGCTGGCCGCGGGGGATCCCAGACGACGCGCCCGCCCATTCGCCTGCCGTCCCGCTCCCAAGGCTGCATCTTCGTGGAGGTGACCCGAATTGGTGTGTTGAATCACGCCCCTGTGACCAGAATCACTTCGTCACAGACATCCGTCTGAACCGTGGCCAGCCTGCCCGCAGCAGCGGCCAAGATTGCCATAACCCGGTTTGCTACGGCGGCCAGTTTGGCGGGGTCGCATAAGGATGGTTGCGTAGGCCAGCGCAGCAGTATGGCGGGCGGGGTTTCGAGCGCTTCGACTAGTTCGATTGCGAGGCGGTCGCTGGGGGCTATCTGGCCTTCCGCCAGCAGTATCGTGCTCATTTGGGTGGACTCCTAGAGAGGTTAGGGGTTTGCCTAGCCCCCGGTTCCGGTGCTCGCTACACCGGTCGCGGCCGCTTACTTGATCTTGGTTAGCGGCTCACCTCCTGCCTTAGATGATCTTGGGAATGTAGCCACGGGTGTAGCCACGAAGAGCGATTCGCGAAGGTTCGCCGAGGTCCGCTGAGCATGAACCTTGTCGCTGACCTGCGGAAACGTACTTCGGTGAATTTCGGCGGACGCTATGCCGATGTCGTACAAACAAGAGGTCGCCCGTTCGAGTCGGGCTGTTCCCACCAAGAAATCGCATAGCCAGAGCTATGTGTAGCGGCTGCTGGGCCGTGTATTCGCGACTTATTGAGGGCGTTTGACCACCCGTAGGCCGCTTCCCGTGTCGTGATTCTTGGCCGGCCTACAGCCGTGGCCCGGTTTTGCGATCGCCTCGTCTTGCCATCATCGGAGTGAGGCATCAGTGATCAATCGATGAAAACCGAAAATTGCCTATCTGTAGGCATGGAAGGTCGAACTTGAGAGGCGCGGGCCAGGGCGATGATTCCTGGTGGCGCGGCATCCCAATCCATCTGCGTGAACCGTCTCCGGATTCCGGCCGTCACAAGATCATTGGAACACACGGCGGCGATGTACCCCGGATCGAACCAAGAAGCGTCGAGTCACTCCTCCTCCGCAAGCGGGCGGCCGACGCGAGCGGCCGCGGCGGGGAGCGTCGCCGTTGACTAAGGGGGAGGTCAGATAAGTTTCGGCAAATGACTGGACAGTCAACATGCAGAATCGGCCCGAGGTCGCTAATTTTGACTTAGCCTAGCTATCCGACGGCTTCCTGCCCCCGAAGCAGTCCGTACCAAGCATCAGTGGAGTCACCAATCTTTTGGGGGGATCGCTATGTCATCAGTTCGCCGAATCGTCATCGGCCTTCTGGCATCTGTAGGGCTGCTGTTAGCAGGGGCGTCAGCTGCACCGCTGGCCAACGCGGAGGAGTCCACACTCACGACCTTTGTGGTGCAGCTGGCTCCCGAGAACGAAGTACCGGTGTGCCAAGCCGGTGTGGACAGCGGCGCCGGCGGTGTGGCGGTCGTCCAGATCGAAGAGACAACGGGCGAGATCACCTACCGAGTGGTGGCGTTCAACCTGCCGGCCACGATTGCCGGCCCCAGCACCGGTGCGCACATCCATGTCCAAGACCCAAATTCACCAACAGGTCTAACAGGTCCCATCGTGGTGCACTTCGAGCGCACCGGCCTCAACACCGGTCTTGTGGCCGCTGGGAGCACGACCGACCCGGTAACCGCCGCTGCGATTCTTGCCAACCCTGAAAACTACTACGTCAACGTCCACACGACGGCGTGCCCAACTGGGACGATCCGAGGACAACTCGGGTAACCAGCATCTGCTGAGCGGGCGCAAGGGGCCGCACGAGAGTAAGGCACATCAGCCCCGGACTGGGGTCCGGGGCTGAACTGTTCCCACCAGGAAACGCCCTGTCAAAGCAGTCCGGGCTTGCTGCGGATGGATGCTCACAATCAGTCAGCACCGGCATATTTTGAGCAAATCACCCCATCGGGATTGGCAGCGACTTAGAATTTCCAGCGACCGCTGGTGTCCAGCATCCAGACGAAGTGGCGAATCGACTGATCTAACCGAAGACTGTTGCTGGAACTGGTGCTCGTCTAGACGCGCAGCGCCCTAGGAAATGACGGCTTTGTCCGCATGCCTGTGCATCGAGACGAGGGAGCAGTGAGGTCGGGGGAGGTTGATC